>JAUWNI010000137.1 GCA_030612705.1 Phycisphaerae bacterium
GGCTGCGTCAGTGGTTGTGTGCAAAGCACAAGACGCCGGGCCGGGGAACCTCACGCTTCCCCGACGAGTACCTCGACCAGGAACTCGGCCTCGTCCGGCTTGGGCTTCGCACGCGCAACTTCCCGTGGGCGAAGGCATGAGACCTTGTCCGAAAGCCGGATGCGGGAAAACCGCCCGTCCGGTTTGACGAGCGGGATGTGGAAACGGAACGGCAACCGCCGCCACCGCGCCACATCTCGACTCTACCCGCGGAGCACGCAGAGATCGCAGAGAACTGGGATAAGGAGATTAGCGACGTGAGCACGAAACAAGGGATACCCGTAAATTGAAGTGTGATGGAGTACTTGTGCTTCGTCAGTGTTGCTTTGAGGGGTTCGACCCGAGGAGCCGCGGACTTCAGTCCGCGCGGTGCCGCGGGGAGTAAAATTCACCGCTAACCGAAGGACCACGGGGAGCAGAATTTACTCTTTCCGAAGGACCGGGCGGACTGAAGTCCGCGGCTCCTCGAGTATTGTTGCGTTCTTGGCGCTACTTGGCGTCTTGTCGGTTCAAATCGTCTCGTCGGTCCCCGGAAGATAAAAAAATGGACTTCTGTTGCGAACTTCACGCTCGATTGTCGCGTTTCTGAGTGGATGAAACAAGGTCAGTGCAGGTCCGGTAGCGGCCGTGGGAGCACAACGTGTGTACGCCAAACGGCTGATCAAACCTCGCACGCGATGTCACACGGTCAAAAAGAAGGAGAACAATCATGCCGGCAAAACAACTTACAACCATGGGAACCGCGTTGGCGCTGCTGATCGTTATTTTCGCGCCGACCCCGGCGCTCGCCGCGGACATCTACTACGTCCCCGCCGCGGGCGGCAACTGGAGCACGTGCAGCAACTGGAGTCTGGGCCGCTGCCCACAGGCCAACGATGACGTGCGGATCGAAGTCAGCGGCACCGCCCACAAGGCCGTCTATTACGACACGAACACCTCGGGCTTCGACAGCCTGACGATCGACGGCGACGGGGCCACCTACGGGGCACTCTGGCACCTCGATAACAGCCTCATGACCGATTACATGTACATCGGCAACGACGGCGAGGCGTGGGAATGGATGGAGGGGGATGCCTTCCTTTGGGTCCTCGAGAACCTCTACGTCGGTCACTACGACCCCGGTCCCGGGCATTTCTACCTGAACGTGCAGACCTACGGCGTGGCGGTCAACGGCGATACTTACGTCGGCTATCAGGGGCCCGGTGATTTCGACCACCTCGACGGATACCACATGTGCAATCACCTGTTTGTGGGCCAGAACGGCCCGGGCACATATTGGCTCAAGGGGTCCGAAGAGACGAGCACACTCGAGACCGAGTACTACATGATTATCGGAAACGCTGATGTCGGTCTCTTAGAGCAGACCGGTGGGACGGTGGTCGGGACCGGGGCCTCCGGCCTGCTCCTCGGCCTGAACAACGGCGGGGACGGCACGTACGAGATGAAGGGCGGGACGCTCAACGCCCATCACATCTCAATCGCGTGGAATGGTAACGGCTACTTCACGCACAGCGGCGGTAACGTCATCCTGGAATCCAACCTCAACATCGGCTGCGAAGGCACACACACCTATCGGGCTTGGTACAAGGTCAACACTGACGATGGGGATCCGTACCTGTTCGTTGGGGGCAACGTCAACATCGGCGTGCAATCGCTGGCCAAGTACGAACAAGAGGGCGGCACGGTCGAGGTGGAAGGTACGGTCGAGATCTGGGACGGCGACGACGACCCCTATACCAGCAGTTATCTATACATGGGCCTGAACGCCGACTGGCTGGACGCCGAAAGTGGTGTTATCAACCACAGCGGCTACTTCGATCAGGACGGTGGTGTACTCACCACACCGAGCTTCACCAACGACTCCTCCCAGGGCTTCAACCTCGACAACAACGCCGACTTCCGCGCCACCACAGTGGAGCACAATGCCGGGTACTTGTACATGTGGCGAAACGCGCACGTCCGCGGCGAACTGGCGATGCCGCCGAGTACGTTCTACATGTGCAACTTCACCAACAACGCCCACGTCCAGATGGGCAACGCGTCGTTCGACGGCGGCACATTTGTTGGGCACATGACCAACAACGGTTCGTTCAACTACACCCAGGGTGACTTCAGTGCCAGCACGCTCACGAACTACGGCACAGTTAACCTGAACGCCCCGTTTACCTGCTACCGCTTTGTGCAGAACGCCTACTCGTTCACGGTTACGCCCGCCGCGCCGATCACCGCCAACGGCGCTAGCTACGCCGATGCCTTCCAAAACAACGCCAACCTGACCATCCAGTCCGGCGCCAGCATCACCGTTGTCGACGCCCCTCTGGTCAACAACGACAACCTGTACGGCGGCGGGACCGTCAACGGCGACGTGGAAAACAATGATTTCCTGATACCCGGCGTCGGCACCAGCGCGACGGGCGAACTCTACATCGACGGCGATTTCACCCAGGCCGGCAGCGGAACGCTGCGCATCCGCCTCAGCGGCAACATGCCCATCACCGACTTTGATCGCCTCAGACTCACCGGCCACGCCACGCTGGGCGGCACGCTGGACCTCCGCCTCACCGATGGCTTCACGCCCGACCTCGGTGACACATTCCGCGTCGTGCTCTACACCGGCGGTCACACCGGCGAGTTCAACACGGTGAGCTTGCCGGAGCTGCCGAACGACTGGGAATGGGACGTGCGATACCTCTCGGGCATGGTGCAACTGGACGTCGTCGAACCGCAGGAGTGCCCGGGCGATCTCGACGGCGACGGCGACATCGACCTGGCCGACCTCGCGCAACTGCTCGCCCACTACGGAACCACCAGCGGCGCGACATACGAGGACGGCGACATCGACGGCGACGGCGATGTCGATCTGGCCGACCTCGCCGCGCTTCTTAGCGTCTACGGCACAACCTGTCCGTAAGCGTTTCAGTCGTGAACGTAGAGGAGGATAAGAAAGGTCAGCCGTCATTGGCTGGCCTTTCGTTTATTGTAAGCATTCAGCATTCAGCATTCAGCAATCAGCGATCAGCCGAAAGACGAGCGCCGGTGACCATCTTTTACAAAGAACGCGTTATTGAGAGCAGCGCTGGAACATGACCAAGGCAAGGCACCCGCCCGCCCCATAACGCGAATGGCTGACCGCTGAAAGCTGATTGCTGAAAGCTTGTTGCAAACGGCTGAACTGTTACCGTTTATCAAAGCCTTTTGGTGCTGCAAGGACAAAGCCGCCAGATCCGCGCGGATTGAACCTGAGCACACGCGATACAGAGCGTCTGGGTTACTCGTTGTCCTGAAATGGGCCAACGGCTAGGTGTGCTCCTGGCGTTCGTGGCTGGTGCCGTGGCCGTGACCGTGGCTTGGGCCGGAGCCGTGGTGATGGTCGGTCGCGATCCGGCCCTCGGCGGCGAGTGAGTGAGGTACTTCCAGGCCGTGGTGCAGCATCAGCGATTCATCGCCGAGAACCGCGTCGGTCGGGCCGTCGGCGACGATCTTGCCGGCGTCCATGACGATGACGCGACGGCAGGTGGCACGGACGAATTCCATATCGTGCGAGGCGATGACTTGCGTGCCGCCGATGCGGGCCAATTGCTCGACCAGATCGCGTTTGGAGCGCGGGTCGAGGCCGCTGGCGGGCTCATCGAGCAGCAGCACATCGGGCTGCATGGCCAGTGCGGTAGCCAGCGCCACCAGCCGCTTCTCCCCGCCGGAGAGCTCATAGCTGATCCGGTCCGCAAAGCCGGACATCCCGAGGCTTGCCAAGGTTTCTTCGACGATGCGTAACGTTTCGGTTTTCGACTTGCCCAGGTTGAGCGGCCCGAACGCCACGTCTTCCTTGACGGTCGGGCAAAATAGCTGGTCTTCGGAGTCCTGAAAGAGGAAGCCGATTCGGCGGCGCAGCTCATCGTAGTCGGGAGGTGACTGGATTGCTCGGCCGAAGGCGTTGAACATTCCCCGGTGGGGGCGCAGCAGGCCGACGAGGATTCGGAAGAGTGTGGTTTTGCCGCTGCCGTTGGCGCCGACGACGCCCAGCAGATCGCCGCCGGACACGTGGAAATTTATACCGGCGAATAAGTGTCGGCGTTGGGGATATCCGAAGTGGATATCTTCCAATTGGATCAGCCCGTTGTCAGGCATTCGAATACCACCAGTATTATTGTCAGCCCTGTCAGCAGCGCCGCCGCCGCGATGTCGCGTTTTTGCAGGCGGCGATGGTCGAGGGTACGCAGTCGGCCGTCGAAACCGCGGCAGACCATCGCCTCGTGGACCCGGTCGGCGCGGTCGTGGCCGCGCACGAGCAGCAGGCCGACCAGGTTTGCGTAGGTTCGGTACGTGTGGAACGTTGTTCGTGGTTTGAACGCGCGTAGCTTGATGGCGGCCGCCATTCGTCCGTATTCGTCGTGGATCGACTGGATGTAACGGACGCAGAAGAACAGGATCAGGACGAGTTTTTGCGGCACGCGCAGCGCTCGCAGAGCCTGGGCAACGTCGACCAGCCGGGATGTGCCCAGCAACGCGATACACGCCCAGACGATCGCGTTGCACCGCAGTGTGAGCTGAAGTGACAGCAGCAGGCCTTCCCGCGTGATAGTGATCGGCCCCCAGGTCGCAACGGCCTCGCCCCCGGTCGACCATGGTAAAAACAGCCACAAGAAGGCGATGAAAATGTTGACTACGAGCAGTCGTTGCAGCAAGCGCGGCAGGTTGAGGCGCGCCGCGACCAACAATACCGCGGCACAGATAACACCCAGCAGCAGCACGCGGAGGTCGTTCAAAGCAGCGAGCGTTACGGACCACACGATGGCCGCCACCAACTTGGCGCGCGGATCAAGCCGGTGGAGTAAGGAGTTACCGGTTGAAAATGGCTCGGCGAGTGCCATGCGGCATGACCTCGTACTACAAACGGTCGATTCGTGTCCCCCACGGCTAAAGCCATGGGCCACCCGGCTACTTGGCCCCTTGGCCCCTCGACCCCTTGGTCCCTTTGGATGCGACCAAAGGCCGCGCTGTGCGACAATCGGCTGCCGATCAGTTTGGCCTTTGTCGGCGAGCGAGGCAATAGGCGGCGACGCCGGTCAGGCCGAAGATGAAGCCGACGCCGGCGAGGATGCTATCGAACGAAACGCCCGTGCGGGGTTTGTTCAGCTTGGCCAACTCGTGCCGGATATTTCTCAGTGAGGCTTGAATGCTGGTCAGAGATTGCTTGATTTCCGTTAGCTCGTCATCGCCGGGTGTCGCGGGCGCGTCGGAGGTTGTCGTCGTTGGATGTCGAAAGGCCAGGCGGGCTGAAGCCCGCGGCTCCTCGTTCTTGCTCATTTGCGGATGGTTATTCAGGGCAACCAGGTCCTTACGTGTCATCGTTTTCGTGCAGCGATGTCCCTGTCCGGTGTTCACGACGATTTCGATCCGGTCGGGAAGCCGGGCGGGCGTGAATGTAAATTTGCCGGCCGTGTCGGTCTTTCCCTTGGCAAGCAGTTTGCCGTCGGAGTCGCTTACGGTGACGTCGGCGTTTTGTGCGGCTTCCCCGTCATTGAAGTAGGCTTCGACGACGATTTCGTTATCGATGACATGCACCCACGCGTCGAGCCGATGAGCCATGACGCGCTCCGCCGCGGTCAACGCCACGAGGATCGCGGTCATCGGCGGCAGGCATCGGAATCCTGGGTTAGCCCACATCGACGCGCTCTCTTGTGTTCCGTGGTTTCGGCATCATACGTGGTTTGACCGTGCGCAGGAATGCGATGCAAAACGCGCAGATAACGCCTTCCACCAGCATTACCGGAATGTGAGCGACAAGCAGAGCAGCGGCGGCGGTCGTGAAGGCTTCCGCGTTGCTCAATAACAGTGCCGCCGCGGTCAACACGCCCGCCAACGCGACCGCCAAGGCCCCTCCAAGAAAGGATGCCACGACGCCGAGAGCCCCTTGGCGGCGCAAGAGCCGACCAAACAGTAGATAACAGAGCAGCGCGGGTAGCGCCATGGTGGCCGTATTCACGCCGAGGGTTGTCAACCCGCCGAACTGGAAGAGAATGGTTTGCAAGAGCAGCGCGACGAACACTGCCGGGAAGACCGCCCAGCCTAGCAGCAGACCCGCCAAGCCGTTGAGAAGCAGATGGATCGACGAGACGCCGACGGGTACGTGGATCAGTGAGGCGACGAAGAGAGCGGCGGACATCACGCCGACGCGCGGCACGTTGTCGGCGTTGATCGAGCGCAGACCATAAGCAAGGCCGGCCAGCGTTATCACTGCGCCGCCGATGAGCACGGGCGGGCTCAGTACTCCCTCGGCAATGTGCATGGGCGGTCCTACTCCATATCGCTCGTGTGGACCCAGGTGCTGCTGATCAGCCAGACGGGGTGCTCCTTGCCATCCTCACCCTTGATGGTCTCGTCCGTCTCGGAGCGGACGCAAAACCCCCACCAGCCCGCTCTGGGCATGGCGTACGAGAACTCGCCGCTGTGATTGGTCTTGATCGTTTGGCCATGGGAATTGGCGGCGGACGTGAGGGGTTTCCCGTCGGGACCGCTGTAATAAGTGACCCAGACTTTGGTGTTGGGTAGCGGTTTGCCGTCGAGCTTGACGATGCCGCGGAAGAGGTTGCCGGTCCACAGGCCGTACGGTCGCACGAGCGGTTCGATTTCCAGCCGAAGTCCCAGGTCGGCGTCCCAGCCGTCTTCACGGTCGAGCCCGTTTACGACGACTTTCGCGTTCCAGCTTATGAAGACCTCGCGGTGTGACGAGTAGAAGGGGGGCTGCTCGACAAAGAAGACGTGGTCGCCCGGCTGTTTGATTTTGTAGCTTATGGTCCAAATGGTGCTGCCGTCGAGCTTCTTTTCCTTGAGCGTGTCGAGGAGGTCGATTGGCGGTAGGCCCTTGATCGAGACGCCGAAGACCTTCGGCTTGTCGGTGTCGATGAACTCGTTTTGCATCGGGTGGCCGGACATCACGTCGAGCGTGATTTCCCGCGGGTTGGCGACTGCGTCTTGCGAGGGGATCAACAGGAGGTAGTGTGCCCGTGCCGAGACGGTTGCCATGGCACTTAGCCATAGTGTGAAAGCGACCAACAGTGGTTTCTTTCCAAGTATGGTCTTTGTCATCGTTCGTTGCTCCGATGGTCGGTTCTCTTTGACGCCGAAAGTCCACAGTCGAATAGGCGGGTTCATATCCGCTCGGTGTTTATGCACGATTACGGCAGCCGTCACGCTGGTGCCCGTTGCGATACTTCCGCTTTCCGCACAGGCTGCTATCAGATGTCAAGGTGATTCTATCCCTGATGCGTCTGAGCGGACACTCGTCGGCAGGTCGGATACCCCACCCTGTTCGCCTCCCCTTCCCGGGCCGGCGGGACAGGGTGGGGCTCACGCGCTTGCCGAGCACGTTCGGTATTACGTCTCGAAAATCCGTAATACCGACGCTGATTCTGACGCATTATTGCCCGTACGTCAATTACTAATGGGAGCGGAAATGGTTGAAGGGTCCGTGACAGTTTTGGTGGGCGCTGTGTAAGCCGGAAAACGTAGCGTCCGCCCCCCGTAACGGGCGTAGAATGTGGAAATCTTTCGTTACCCGACGTCCGCCACGGGGGGCGGACGCTACAGGGCTCTTTCTGTCAGTCCAGCCGCTCGCCGGTTGAGCTCATCGTCAGGGCCGCGTGCAGCACGCCGCGCTGTTGGCGCAGGCTGTCGGTGATTCGGCGGACGCGGGCCGCGCTGCCGCGGACCATGATCATTTCCGCGCAGAGGTCGTGCGAGAGATGCACGTGCGTCGTGGCCAGGATGTTCTCGTAGTGGTCGTGCTGGATATCGACGAGCTTGTCGGTCAGTTGGCGGGCGTGGTGGTCGTAGATCATGGTGATGGTGCCGACGACTTCCCGATGCTTGTCCGACCACTGTTGCTCGACCAATCGCTGGCGGATCATGTCGCGGATGAATTCCGAGCGGTTGGCGTAGCGGCTTTTTTTGACGAGACGTTCGAGCCGCTTTAGCAGCGGCTCTTCCAATGAGATGCTCAAGCGAACGAGTTCGGACATGGGACACCTTTACGTTGGCCTTTGGCAAGGCGAGGTATTCATGTTTTGTAACAGTTCAGCCTTTTGCAACAAGCTTTCAGCAATCAGCTTTCAGCGGTCAGCCATTCGCGTCGTGGGGCGGGCGTGTGCCATGCCTTGGTCGTGTTCCCGCGCTGCTCTCAATAATGCGTTATTTGCGAAATATGGTCGCAGGCTTTCGGCTGATCGCTGACTGCTGACCGCTGAATACTTTCCATTTTTTTTATGACGCCGGTGTTATTGTCGGCGTTGTCGCCACCAATGTACGATATTTTGTTGCCAAATAAAGGCTTCGGGTACGACAATTCAAGATCATCGGACGTCCGTGCTGGATAATCAGCGCCGAACATGGAGAAACGAGATGAGCAAAATCGCCTGGTTTACGATCGGCATGATCATCGTTATTGCGGGGGGAATGGGTTGTACCGGCGAGGAGGGGTTGCTCTTGCCGGGGCGCGAGAGCGACAGCGGCAACCTCGACGGGCTAACACTCGTCGCCCGCCTCGTTCACATCACCGATAGCCATATTGTCGATGAAGAGTCGCCCGCCCGTTTCGCCGGGGCGCAGGTGGTCACGTCGAGCGCCTGGCGGCCGTACGAGGCTTACGCGACCCAACTGCTCGACGGGATCATCCGCACGGTCAATCGTATTCACGCCGACGGGCGGAACATCGACTTTCTGCTCAATACGGGCGACATCTGCGACAATGCTCAGCAGAACGAGTTGGCGTGGTTCATCGCCGTGATGGATGGGGGTCTGGTCGATCCGCTGACCGGGCCGGACGATCGGGAGGCTGACGCCAGGCCGGACCCGTTGCTCGACCCGCACGCGAGTTTTCAAGCCCAGGGTTTGTACCGCGCGGGAGAGCATGGCGAGTTGCCGTCGATACCGTGGTACCTCGTGGTGGGAAACCACGATTATTACGCCATCGGCGTGTTTCCGATTGTCGAGTCGGCCGACGGAAGCCGGACGGCACCGATGCCGCTGTACACTCGTCCGGGTTTGGTACTGCCGGTGCGGTTTGATCCGCTGGGGTCGTCGGGTTACGGGCCGATCACGCCGGCCGATCCCGGTCCCCCGTGTTTTTTCGAGACGCCGAGCTATGTGGGGCCCAACTCGGGGCGGGGGTATTTTCGCAAGAATGAGTATGTTGATGCGTTGTCGGCGACGGTGACGGAGCCGGCGGGTCACGGCTTTGCTGATCTCATCGGCGTGACGCCGGTGCCACGGGCATATTGGTACAGCGTCAGTCCGGTGGCGGGTCTGCGGCTGATCGGGCTTGATACGACCGATCGGGATGAAGCAAGGCCCGGTTATTGTTATGACAGTGGAGCACTCTCATACGACCAGTTGGCGTTCTTGCGAAGCGAACTGGATGCGGCCGTGCAGCGCGAAGAGCTTGTCATCGTCGCCTCGCATCACCCGACGCCGGAGCTGGAGCTAAAGATGGGAAACGAAGTGGTCGGCGGCGAATTGCGCGCGTTGCTGAACGAATACCCGAACGTCGTCCTCCACTTCGCCGGGCACGAGCATCGGAACCGGGTCACCGACTTCGGCGGTTACCTCGAAGTCGAGACCTGCTCGACGCTCGATCTGCCGCAGGAAGGCCGCTTGATCGAGATTTGGCGGGACGCCGCCGGCGACAATGTCGTCGTGTCGTACGAGATGTTTTCGCACGTCGACGACACGCTGCCGGCTTTGGGCGACGATCCGTTGCGGGAGTTACGTGAAGAGGCACAGGCAATCGCGCGGGGCGACCAGACGGCGACGGCTCGGCAAAAACGGTTTGATCCCAGCGGGGCCGATCCGTCCGGCGGGCCGACGGATCGCCAAGGCGTCATCGTGCTTGAAAGGTAGGGCGGGCTTTACCCGTCATGGTTTTGTTTATTCGCTGGTGCGGGATTTCTATCTCGCACGTGATTGGGTGCCATGGCCGCGCCGCGCGATGGCCCGCACAGCAGAGCCGGCGTGTCCCCACGCCGGTTTCCGGGCCGAGGACGGCCCGGCTCTGCTGCGGGGGTACCCCATCCCGGCTGGATTCCTCGGCGCGGAGTCTACCCTGGGCGAAGCCGAAGGGCTTCTCCTAAGAAACTACGAAGGTACATGTTTAACGTTGCAGCCCCGTGAGGGGCGGCAGTCAGTAGCCGGGGGCGTGAGCCCCCGGAAAACGTGACGCTCGGTGATGAGAGCCCCGGAGGGGCGACAGAGAGTTCCCGACACGCGCCGCGTCTCTACCGCCCCTCCGGGGCTTTCGGCACAAAACGCTCCCTTATCCCCGGGCTCACGCCCTGGGCGACTATCTTTCGTCCCTCCGGGACTATCAGAAGGCTAAACGCGTACTTTCTAAGACGCGTACTTTCCAAGAGTAGTTTCTTTCACCCATGGCCGGCAACGCCGGTGAAAAGCTCGAAATGACAAGTTTGCCCCGTAAATGACGCTTACCCTTGAGCCTTACCCCCCGTGGGTGAATTCCCCGCGTCGGTCCATGGATTTGCGCAGAGCTTCCAGAGCTCGTTTGCTCAGCGCGACAATCGCCGCGTTGGACTTGCCCAGCCGGGTGGCGACTTCGTCGACCGAAAGTCCTTCCATGAAACGCAATCGGATCACCTGGCGATGACTCTCGGACAGGTCGTCGATGCATGACAACAGCGCACCGAGCGCCTCCTCCCGTCTGATCACTCGGCTAGGCGTGCCCGACTCTGCATAGAGGTTGTCGAGCAGGTTCCAATACGAATCGTCAACCGCGACGCCGGCCGGCACTTCCCGCCTTACGTCGCGCACCTGGCAGTGCGCTGCTCGCCGCGCGTCTACGAGCTTGTGATTCAAAATGGCGTGGACCCAGTTGAGGAACGAGTCCGGTCCGCGATTCTCGAAGCGATGGATCTGCCGGGCGATGCTTAGGTAAACTTCCTGAAGGATGTCGTCCGGGCCGCTCTTGGCCTTCATGGCCGCGTCCATCCCCGCCGCGGCCCGCGACCGCAGCCGCGGGTGGTACGTGGTCAGCAGCTTGGCCAAGGCCAAGCGGTCACCGCTCTGTGCGGCGGCTACCCAGATTTCGGTTTGGCTGCGCTCCATCATGACTTGACCGCATGAGGTACAGCGGCTTCTGTCCTGTCCTCAACCATAATAATTATACCGTCGTCGAGAGTGTGCGTCACTTGCGGGTAGCGTCGGCCCCCCGCGGCCGACGTAGATAGCTGAACGTCTC
>JAUWNI010000016.1 GCA_030612705.1 Phycisphaerae bacterium
GCCCCGGAGGGGCGACAGAGAGTTCCCGACACGCGCCGCGTCTCTGCCGCCCCTCCGGGGCTTTCGGCACAAAACGCTCCCTTACCCCAGGGCTCACGCCCTGGGCTACTATCTTTCGTCCCTCCGGGACTATCAGAAGGCAAAACGCGTACTTTCCAAGAGTAGTTTCTTTCAACCGTGGACGGCAACGCCGGTGAAAAGCTCGGAATGACAACGTTCAATATTTTCCGCTCGGAGTAATAACTGTGAATTCCCCGGCTGCCTGCTTCTCCCGGATCGCCTTCATAATCTTCTCCGGCGTGATGGGCAGGTCCTTGATCCAGACGCCGGTGGCGTTGGCGATGGCGTGGGCGACGGCGCCGAGGACGGGGAGCGTGGAGCCTTCGCCGATTTCCTTAGCGCCGTACGGGCCGCGGGGTTCGTAGGAGTCGACGATGCCGCTGAAGATCTCGGGGGCGTCCTTGATGGTCATGATCAGGTAGCCGTGCAGGTCCGGGTTCAGGATTCGGCCCTTCTCATCGAACTGTACGTCTTCCATAATCGTTTCGCCGGCGCCCATCACGATCGCGCCCTCGACCTGGCCGTGGACCGCGCGCGGGTTGATCGGCGTGCCGCAGTCGTGATAGTCGGTGAAGCGGTCGATCTTGACCTTGCCCGTCTCCAAGTCCACCGATAGCTCGCAGACCGAGCTGCCGAAGGAATACGCCGGGCTGGTGCCGACGGTGGCGCCTTTGTAGTTGCCGCCTAGGCCGTCGGGCGGCTTGTAGAAGCCGGTGCCGACGAGCGGGCCATTCTCATTGAAATATTGTCGGGCGACTTCTTCCCACGGGACAGACTGGGGATTGGGGATTGACGATTGACGATTGACGATTGACGATTGGGGATTGTCGGCGACGGCGTACATCTTTCCATCGCGGGCTACTACCTCGGATTCGTTGCAGTCTAACAGCTTGGCGGCGTATGGTCGCATCTTGTTTACGACGGCCTCGCCGGCACGTGAGACGGCGTGGCCGGCCATTAGCGTGACGCGCGATGAGTACGCACCCAGATCGAGCGGCGAGATGTCGCTGTCTTCACTGCGGATGCGCAGGCGCGATGCCGGAATACCCAGTGATTCGGCGCACATCTGTGTCAAAACGGTGTCGCTGCCCTGGCCGATCTCGGCGGCACCGATCAGCAGGATCGCCGCCATGCCGTCTTCGCTGATCTTCACGATGGCGTTGGCGTGCGGGAAGATCGCCCTTTTCTGAAAATGCTCGCGCGGCTTTTCGTGCGAAAGCTGGACCTGGCCACGGTAGATGCAGTAGCCCGCGCCGGAGACGAAGCCGCCGCAGCCTACGCCGATACCGCGAGCGATTGACGATTGACGATTGACGATTGACGATTGTTTCTCCCCCATTTCCGCGGCACCGCGCGGGCTGAAGCCCGCGGCTCGTCGATATTTCTCTTTCCAGCCGCTCTTTGCTTCGACGGCGTCGAGTGTGGCGCGGAACTCGCAACTGCCGACGTCCATCTCGTTGACCGTCATGGTGTTCGGGGTCATGGCGTTGCGACGACGGATCTCGATCGGGTCGATGCCCAGGTCTTCGGCGACCATGTTAAACAAACACTCGAACGCGAAGCGCGGCTGCGGCACGCCGTGCCCGCGCATGGCCCCGCAGGCCGGCTTGTTGGTCATAACGCGGTACCCGTCGTAGGTATAGTTCGGGATTTTGTAGAGCGTGGGCATCAGGCTGCCGGCGTAGTAGGCCGTGGCGACGCCGAACGATGTGTAAGCCCCGCCGTCGAGGTGGATTGTGCTGGTAAACGCCTTGATCTTCCCATCGCGATCGACGCCGAGCTTGAACCGCATGTGTTGTTTATGCCGGCCGCGGCCGTGGTGGAACATTTCTTCACGGGAGTAGACCATCTTAACCGGCCGACCGGTCTTCCTGCTCAGGATTGCCGCGCAGAGGTCTAGCGGGGAGGTTTCGGCCTTGCCGCCGAAGCCGCCGCCGACCACGGGCCGGATGATGCGGATCTTCCCAAGCGGGATGTGCAGGACGTGGGCCATCATGTACTGCACATAGTGCGGCACCTGCGTCGAGCTATACAGCACGAGCGTGCCGTCGTGGTCCCAGGTGGCGATCGAGGCGTGCGGCTCGAGCGGGCTCTGGTAAACCTGATTGCCGGTGAAGGTTTCCTCCCGCACGTGGTGCGACTCGGCAAAGCCTTTCTCGACGTCGCCGAAGCTCTGCTCGACGTGTGTGTTGATGTTGTTTTTGTATCGTTCGTGGATCTGTGGCGCGCCGTCGGCAACCGCTTCGAGCGGGTCGAAAACCGCGGGGAGCTCTTCATACTCAACTTCGATAAGCGACAGGGCGTTCTCGGCGGTCCTTTCGTCGATCGCCGCGACGGCGGCGACTTCGTCCCCCACGTGGCGGACCTTGTCCTTGGCGAGCACGTATTCGTCGTAGCGCGCGGGCGATACGCCGTACATCGTGTCGGTCACGTCCGCTCCGGTGATCACGGCGAGCACGCCGGGCAGCGTTTTCGCTTTGGAGACGTCGATGTGCTTGATGCGTCCGTGGGCGATCGGTGAGCCGAGGATCTTCCCGTGGATCATGTTCGGCAGGTGGATGTCCGCGGTGTATTGTGCTCGCCCGGTGACCTTGTCGGCGGCGTCGACGCGCGGGATGGAAACACCGACGGTGTCGTGTGATTGACGATTGACGATTGACGATTGACGATTGGGCTCGTCTGCCTCGGTTTTTCGTGGCTCCGTCGCATCGCAGGTGCAACCGTCGGCGTACTGGTCGCAGCGCTGGACGGCGCGGAGGATGCCGCTGTAGCCGGTGCAGCGACAGAGGTTGCCGGCGAGAGCTTCCTTGATCTCATCGGTGCTGGGTTTGGGATTCTTTTCGAGCAGGGCGGTCGCCGAGATGACCATGCCCGGCGTGCAGAAGCCGCACTGGATGCCACCCTCGTAAACGAACGCTTTCTGGAGCGGGGTCAGCTCGCCGTTTTGCGCCAGGCCTTCGATGGTAGTAATCGCCTTGCCTTCCATCTCAGACGCGAGCAGCAGGCAACTGTTCATCGGCTCGCCGTCGACCAGGACGGTGCAGGCCCCGCAGTCGCCGACGTTGCAGCCTTTCTTGGTGCCGGTCAGGTGCAGCTTGTCGCGTAGGACGTCAAGCAGCGTCTCATCCGGTTCGACGGCGACGGTGCAGACTTGGCCGTTGATCGTGAGCTTTCGCGAGACGGCCATCATTGGGCCTCCTTGGCGCGTTGGTGTGCGGTGGTGAGCGCCCGGCGGGTCAGCACGCCGACCAACTCGCGACGGAAATCAGCCGAGCCGCGCAGATCGGAGATCGGGTCGGCCGCTTTCAGGGCGATATCCGCCGCTGCGCGGAAAGCATCCTCGTTCGGCGGTTGACCGATGAGTCGAGCCCCCGCCGAGATGACCAGCCTCGGGATTGGTGCAACCGCGCCGAGGACGATGCGGGCGTCTTGTACGGTGTTATTACTATTGAGCAGCAGGCCGGCGGCAACAGCGGCCACCGCGATGGCGTTGCCGTCGCGCAGTGAGAACCGCGCGTAGGCGGCTCCGAATCCCGGTGGCGCTTCTGGAACGAGGATTTCCGTCAGCACTTCGTCGTCACGCCGAACCGTCTGCCGCGGCCCGACGAAGAACGTTTCCAGTGGCACACTACGCCGGCCCGTGGCCGACCAAAGCGTCACCGAGGCGTTCATTGCCGTCAGAATAGGCGGCAGATCGGCACTCGGGACCGCGCTGGCGATGTTGCCGCCGACCGTGGCAACGTTGCGAATCTGTGGAGCGGCCATCTTGCCGGTGGCGTCTAGCAGCGGGGAAAACCGCTTTCGGACAAGCGGCGAGCGGTCCAGTTGCGAGATGGTCGTCAGCGCGCCGATACGCAGGCCGTCATCCGTTTCCGAGATGCCGCGCAAGGCGTCGATGCGGCTGATTGAGACCAGGTGAGCGACGCCAACTCGACCCGTCTTGAGATCGACGAGCACGTCGGTTCCGCCGGCGAGCAGACGGACGTCCGGCGCGTAGCTCGCCAACACGACCACCGCCTTTTCGAGCGTGGCGGCCTCGTGGAGTTCGATATCAGGCAGATACACGACAGACTCCCAATTGACGATTTACGATTTACGATTGACGATTGAGCAATACGGGCGGTCAACGTCAATCGTCAATCGTAAGTCGTCAATCGTCACTTCGCCTCTCCCAACACGCCTCGTAGAAATTGCGTCGTTATCTGGTTGGCGACCGCCGTCGGCGAGCGGTCGCGCTTCGGGTCGTACCAGCGATACAGCCAATTCAACATCCCGAACAGGCACATCGTCGCGATGTGGCGATCGAGCGTGCTCTCGGGCGCGCGGGTTTCCAGGAGCCGATCGACGATCGAACGTGCCAGATTGTAATACTCGCGCCGGATGCGGCTGGTTTCCTCATAGCCGGCACCCGATAACGAGTCGAGCTCGTGCGAACATGCCTTGAGTGCGGCCATATTGGCCGCGAAGTAGCCCACATGGGCCCGAACCATCACGCAGAGTTGCTCGACCGGGTCATCCACCCCGTGCAGCCGCTCGCGCAGGTTGTTGACCAGTGCGTTGAAGGTGCGGGACTGGATCAGGAACAGCATGCGTTCCTTGTGGGGGAAGTAGTGGTACAACCCTGCTAAGCTGATCCCGGCCGCCCGGGCGACGGCCCGCATGGAGGCCTTCTGGTAGCCTACGTCGGCGATCAACTCGGTCGCAACCGCGAGGATTCCGTTGAGCCGCTCGTCGTAACTTGTGGCGACATGTTGATTTACGCGCCTATGGTTCGGTCGCGATTGTGACTCGAACACGCGTTCGGTTTCTCCCGATTTCATAGAGTAACCCATTTCCTATAGTCGAACGGTGCGCATGGCAACTATGCGCTGCGTTGCGCCGGATGTCAACTAAAAGTGTCCGAGAAAAGCTTGACAAGCAGCCGCTGAAGGGCATAATCGGGCTCTGTAAAATGGCGAGGCACGATGGGGTGGCGGGCGCCCGAAAGGGGTGTCCCGCGATTATTCGATCGAACGCTCGTTCCATCTTTGCCCCATCTTCTGCCAGCGGACAGTTCGGTAAGCCTTCCTCGGAGTCCGGAGACAATCAGATGAGCTTGTTCCCTCCCCGTAAAGCTGAATCCTTCGAGTTCAAGGAGGTTCAGTACGAAAAGCGTGATTGGGTCGCCCGCGTCACCATCAATCGGCCCCACAACTACAACGCCTATAGCACCCCCGCGCTACAGGAGCTCGCCGCCGCCTTCCAGGACGCTTCCTGGGACGACAGCGTTGCCGTCGTGGTCTACACCGGACACGGGGATCGGGCCTTCTGCACCGGCGGCGACGTGAAGGAATACCAGGAGACATACACCCAGAAGCCGCGCGATTACTGGAAGTACATGTGCTGCTTCAAGGAATACATCGAGTCGATGGTTAACTGCTCCAAGCCGGTGATCGCTCGGCTGAACGGGATGGCGGTCGGGGGCGGCAACGAAAGTCAACTTGCCTGCGACCTGGGAGTCATGGGTGAGCACGCGTTCATCGCCCAGGTGGGGACGGGGGTCGGATCGGTGGCCTGCGGCGGCTCGACGCAATGGCTGCCGCTGCACGTCGGCGACCGCAAGGCGCGGGGCATACTCTTCCTCAATCAGCGCTATGCAGCCTATACATCGCTGTCGATGGGGCTGGTGAACGCGGTTGTGCCGACGGTCAAGGGACCCGACGGCGAATACGTGACCCGCTTCAAGGCCGATCGTAAATACCTTGCCGACTGGAACACCGACCCATGGGATAATCCCTTCGAGAATCGCGCGACGCCGAACGAGATTAAGAAAGCGCAGAAGGGCGCCGACGGGTATTCGATCGACCTGTCTCGGCTGGATGAGGTGGTGGCGGACCTGTGTGACCAGGTCGTCAACAAGTTCTTCGAGTGTACGCGCTATACCAAGGCCCAGGTGAATTTCTGGAAGGAGCTTTCCTGGCACAGCACCGCCGGCCACGCGCGGGATTGGCTCTCGACGCACTATACATCTCTGGAACCGCACGAAGGCATGACCGCCTTCGTCGAGAAGCGGAAGGTGGATTTCCTGGGGATGCGGCGTCGGGCGGCGGACCCGAACGGGTCGAGCGAGTTCTTGTGGGGGCCGTACGCCAAGCAGTGCCCGAAGTGCGAGGCCAAGGGTATTCCCGCCTTTTTTGAGTTCTGCGGTAAATGTGGTGCCACGTTGACAAGTGGAGATGCCAAATAGCAGTGATGCATAATCGCAGCGAGGAGCCGCGGGCCTGAAGCCCGCGCGGCGCTGCGAGCTGTAGGAACGCTTCAGAGTGCGAAACACCGCGCGGGCTGAAGTCCGCGGCTCTTCGGGCGTTTCTTCGCAAGGAAGACAATCATGACACTTGAAGGTAAAAAAGCGATTCTCACGGGCGGCAGCCTGGGAATCGGAGCCGAAATCGCGCGCGAGCTCGGTCGCCAGGGCGCCCGCGTCGCGATCAACTACCGTAAACACGATACGGAAGCGAAGCAGGTCATAGCAGACATCGAGGCCGCCGGCAGCAAGGGCTTGGCGATCAAGGCCGACGTCGCCAGCTTCGACGACGCCCAGCGCATGGTCGACGAGGTCCGCGAAAAGTTCGGCGGGCTCGACATCCTGGTCAACAACGCCGGCATCAACCGCGACGCCGTCATCTGGAAAATGACCGAAGAGCAGTGGGACCAGGTGATCGACATCAACCTGAAGGGTTACTTCAACTACTGCCGGGCCGCCGTTGAAGTCTTCAGAGAACAGAAGTCGGGCAAGATCGTCAATGTTACCTCCATCAACGGCCTGCGCGGCAAGTTCGGACAGACGAACTATTCCGCGTCGAAGGCCGGCATCATCGGACTGACCAAAGCGCTGGCCCGCGAGCTGGGCCGATCGAGCGTCAACGTCAACGCCGTCGCGCCCGGACTGATCGAGACCGACATGATGAAGGACGCGCCCGAGAAGGTGATCGAGGCGGCGCTGTCCGAGATCGTGCTGGGCCGGCTGGGTCAGCCCGAAGAAGTAGCGGCGGTGGTGGCGTTCCTGTGCAGCGAGGCGGCCCGACACATTACCGGGCAGGTGATTCAGGTGGACGGTGGACAGTATATCTAGCGATTAACGATTGACGATTGACGATTTGCTATTGCGGAGACACTCGTGGAATTGAAGGATATTGTGGCGATTAGTGCGGTGCGGACGCCTATGGGGCGGTTTGGGGGAACGCTTAAGGACGTCGCCGTGTACGATCTCGGGGCGGTGGCGATCCGCTCGGCCCTGGAGCGGGCTGGGGTGGCCGGCGACGGCATCGACGACGTTATCTTCGGCAGTTGCCGTCAGGCGGGGAACGGACCCAATCCGGCGCGGACGGCCTCGGTTCGAGGCGGCATACCGGTCACTGTTCCGGTTCAGACCGTCAACATGGCTTGCCCGTCGGGTATGCGTTGCATCCAGGCCGCGTCGCAGGCCATTCGGCTGGGCGATACTCGGCTCGTGATGGTCGGCGGCATGGACAGCATGAGCACCATCCCCTATCTGCTCAAGGATTGCCGTTGGAGCGGCTTCAAGATGGGCGACCGCACGCTGCTCGACGGATGGGCCGACAGCATCGACCCGCTCTGTGGCGTGGGGATGGGGGCGACCGCGGAAAACCTGGTCGAGAAGTACAAGATCTCACGTGAGGAGCAGGATAAGTTCGCGGTCGAGAGCCACGTGAAGGCGGCGGCCGCTCAGTCCAACGGCTGGTTCGACGAAGAGATCGTCCCGGTCGAAGTGCCCGCCAAGGGCAAGCAGCCGGCGGTCATGTTCGAGAAGGACGAGACCATTCGTCCCGACACCTCGGTTGAGAAGCTGGCCAAGCTCAGGCCGGCGTTCAAGAAGGACGGCGCGGTCACGGCCGGCAACGCCTGCGGCATGTCCGACGGAGCGACGGCGCTGGTGATCACGTCGCGCGAGAACGCCAAATCGCTGGGGGCAACCCCGCTGTTTTCGCTGGTGGCCTATTCCAGCGTGGCCGTCGAGCCGGCGACGATGGGCGAAGGGCCGAGCATCTCAATCCCGCTGGCTTTGCAGCGGGCCGGCATGACGCTGGACCAGATGGATCTGATCGAGGTGAACGAGGCCTTCGCGATCCAGGTGCTGGCCAACGAGCAGGTGCTCAAGTGGGATCGCGGCAAGGTGAACATCCACGGCGGCGCCATCGCCCTGGGACATCCGACCGGGATCAGCGGCGCGCGCATCGTGGTGACGCTCTATCACGCCTTGAAACGAACCGACGGCGAACTGGGCCTAGCCGCGATCTGTGGCGGCGGCGGCGTGAGCATGGCAATGATCATCAAGCGAGAAACGTAAGTGGTGATTGACGATTGTCGATTGCGGCTTTTAGGACGGTGCTGACATGAGTGACTACGAGTTTTTGTCGGTTGATGTAACGGACGGCATCGCTACGATCACGTTGAACCGCCCGCCGCTCAACGTCCTGCACATCCCGATGATGGCGGAGTTGAATGCCGTCCTCGAAACAATGCTCGCGGACGCTAATCTGGCCGCGATCGTGCTGCGGGCCGACGGCAAGGCCTTCTGTGTCGGCGTCGACGTGGCCGACCACACGGGCGAGAAGGTCGGCGAGATGATCCGGCAGTTTCACGGGATCTTCAGAAAACTCGCCGCGACCGACGCCTTGACGATCGCCGTCGTCAGCCGGGCGGCCTTGGGCGGCGGCTGCGAACTGGCCACATTTTGCGACATCGTGTTGGCCTCGGACCGCGCCAAGTTCGGCCAGCCCGAAGTACAGGTCGGCGTTCTGCCGCCGGTGGCGGCGTGCGTCTTCCCGCTACAGGTAGGGATCAAGAAAGCGATCGAGCTGAACGCGATCGGCATGACGATCACTGCCGACGAAGCCCACCGCATCGGACTGGTGAATCAGGTCTATCCAGTCGACGGATTCGAGGCGTTCGTAGATGAGTACCTGGCGCAGATCCGCAAGCTCTCGCGGCCGGTGGTCCGAATGGCCAAGCGGACGACGGCGATGGTGGTCCGGGAACAGATTCTCGCGCATCTGGAGCGAGTCGAGAAACTATACCTTGACGAGCTGATGAAGCTGTCCGACGCCAACGAGGGCATCGCGGCGTTTCTAGAGAAGCGGACACCGGTTTGGAAACACAGGTAAAACGATTGACGAATTACGATTGACGATTGACGATTGCGAACTGACATCGGAACGGATGTGGCGGTATGAATCCGGATGACTTCAAGAAGCGAACCAGGACGTTTGCCTTGCGGGTTATCCGGCTGGTGAAAGCGTTGCCGAAGTCAACGGTGGGCAATGTGATTGGCCGGCAGTTGCTCCGTTGTGGAACATCAGTCGGTGCAAACTATCGGGCGGCTTGCCGCGCCAGGTCACGCGCCGACTTCGTGGCGAAGATGAAGATCGTCGAAGAGGAATGCGACGAATCACTTTACTGGATCGAGTTGCTGAGAGAAAGTGGTGAAGTCGAAGCCGCGCTCTTGAAAGACCTTATCAAAGAGGCCGACGTGATCCTTTCCCTGGTAGTCGCTTCGATCAAAACAGCTCGTTCACGCAAGGAAAGCCAATCCGTCAACCGTCAACCGTCAACCGTCAATAGTTAATTGACAGAAGGAATGAAGCTATGAAAGCTGCGGTATTCCACGGAAAAGACGTGGGACTGAAGATAGAAGATATTCCCGTCCCACAGATCAGCGCTGACCAGATTCTGGTCAAGGTGGCGGCGTGCGGCGTTTGCCATACCGATCTGCACTACATCGAGCACGGCGTGCCGACGTTCAAGAAGCCGCCGATCGTGCTGGGGCACGAGGCGTCGGGCATTGTCGAGAAGGCCGGCGCCGGCGTGACCAACGTGAAGGAAGGGCAGCGGGTGCTGATACCGGCGGTTCTCACGTGTGGTCGCTGCTCGGCGTGTCGCCGGGGACGTGAGAACATTTGCAGCGCGATGACGATGGTCGGCAACCATTTCGACGGTGCTTATGCCGAATATGTGGCGGTGCCGGCCAAGGATGTGTTGGACTTGCCGGAGACGATCCCGCTGGAAGAGGCCTCGATCATTGCGGATGCGATTTCCACGCCATACCACGCCGTCAAGAACCGCGCGCAGGTTAAGCCAGGCGACACGGTGGTGGTTTTCGGTTGCGGCGGCGTGGGGATCAACACGGTGCAAATGGCCTCGGCGACCGGCGCCTATGTGATTGCCGTCGACATCAACCCGCGCAAGCTCGAATGGGCGTTGGAGTTCGGGGCCGCCAAGACGATCGACGCGACGAAAGTCGAGCGAGTCAGCAAGGAAATCAAGAAGCTCACCGGCGGCGGGGCCGACATCGCCATGGAGGTGATCGGGAATCCAAAGACGATTGTGGAGGCGTTCGAGAGCGTGCGCGTCGGCGGGCGGTTGTGCGTGGTGGGTTACACGCCTGAGGTGATTTCGATCGTGGCCGGCAAGATCATGTTCAAGGAGCTTGAGATAGTCGGCTCGCTCGGCTGCCGCCCGGTCGATTACATACCGCTGATTCGCATGGTCGAGCAGGGCAAGATCGACGTCAAAAAGCAGGTCACGCATCGCTTCAGCCTCGACGAGCTCGGCAAGGCATTCGAGGTGATGAAGGAAGGCGTCTCGTTGCGGTCGATTGTGATTCCATGACGATTGACGATTAACGATTGACGATTGACGATTAGGGATTGCATGAGAGTGGGACATCCCTATGAATCCGGATGATTTGAGAACACGGAGACTAAGATCGGCTATGCGCGTGATCCCATTGGCGGTCACGTGTTGGAGATTGGCAGTATTCCCAAATCGTCAATCGTCAATCGTCAATCGTCAATCCCCAATCGGGAGTGTTGTCCGCGATGTTGCGCGACGGTGAACTTGGTGTTCATCCCCCCGGGGCACTGGGCGTGGCGTTCTTCGTACACGCCGATGCGGAGTGCTTCGTCGGCTGGAGCGGCGACGGCATCACACTGCCGCTCAAGGGTGCCGGGGCCCTGAATCTGGATGACAACGGCAAGCATCGCTCCATCCCGCTGGGGGACCGCATTTTCGCCAATCTGCTGGAAGCCGATACGCGCGACGGCATGCCGGAACTGCTGCTGGTTTGCTGCAACCCCAATCAGCTCAGCCTGTTCACCGGTGAGCTGACTCGGTTTCTCGAGAACCTGTCCGAACGCGGGCGACTGCGTTCGTGCGAGGACATCCGTCGCGAGGTGCCGATACTGCTGATCCTGCCCAACGGCATTCTGTCGGAGCAGGTCGTCGGCACCTACAGCGAGCAGTTACACGAGTCCGTACTAATGCGGCGTCTGGCCGGCGTCACCGAGGAAATGCAATCACTCCTGATCGACCGGGTGGTGCGGGGCGTTTCGCTCCAGGCCGGCGGCCGACGGGGCAGCGGTGCCGAGACCATATATGTTCTCGAACGGAAGGGGGCGGTGGTTTTTGCCGGAGGCGGCGAATTCGAGCGCCGGCGCGTGGAAGAAATCCTTACCGCCCACGACTACCCCTTCACACACGCCCACGGCGTACCCGGCACTCGCGTCGAGTTCGACAAGGCCATGATCTCAATCGTGCTTAACGTCGGCGGCTTGATTCATACCGTCGAGCCGAGCGGCGAGCTGATCGATCTGCGCATGGGCGACCTCTGCAAAGACCCCTCCAAGGCCAATTTCGTGCGCGAGATTACGCGCGCGGTGTTCGACGTCGGTCAGGCGATTGGGGCGTATCCCACGGACGTTACCTACAAAGACATCTGGCCCAAGCACCGGGCGACTATCCTGGCCCACGCCGGGCACGTCACCAGTTCGCTGAAAACCTTCCGCGACGCGCTCGCCGGTGGGCTTCGCGGCGTCAAGCTCTTCTCCAACGAGGAATGGATCTTGACGCCGCTGGCGCGTTACGCGGCCAACGCCGGTCTGAAAGAGGAAGAGGCCCTGTTCAACTCTCTCAAGCACCAGGTTCAGGAGTCGATGGCCAGGGCGATTCGCCACGGGGACCAATCCGCCGCGGGTGGAGCAGGCAATTTGAGGGCGAGTAAGATGAAACTGACGGCACGACGCACGTTCGGTATAGAACTCTACGAAGCCGACGCGGATAACATGGTGCTGATCGGCACCATGCTCGATAACGACCACCTGATCAAACTTGAAATCAACCTCTACATCCCCGACGAACAAATCACACGCAGCAAGCTCGACATGATCCGCATCCCCTTCCCGGTTTGCCGCGATGTGGAAACGCTTGCGGAATGCCTGGTCGGCCTACGAGTCGAGCGCGGCGTGCTCAATGAGATTTCACGCCGGATCGGCGGCCGGGTCGGCTGCTCACACGTCAAGGAACTCGCCACGAACCTGGTCTATTTCGCGGGTTCGAGCCTGGTGGGGCGTCGCCTGGGCGTGGATCTCATGAGTTCCGACTTTGCCTACAAACCGCCGGAAGAGCGGTTTGCCCTGACCAAGGAGCAGCTTCGCGGTTCGTGCCTGGCCTATTGCCAGACGACCGCCCGCGGGCTCGACAAGGAAATCGGGATTAGGAAGGTCGGCGAGGAGCACAACTCCGCGCTGCCGCTGGGCGACTACGAAGCTTCTCTTGGCAGGGTTCTGAGGAATCGTGCCGCCCGCTGGGGCGACAAGGTCTACCTTCGCCATCGCCACAACAACAAGGTCGCCGCCATCACGTGGAATGAGTTTGCCGGCCGGACGTTTCAGATCGCCCGCCATCTGATCGAGCAGGGTGTTCGCCCCGGCGACCGCATAGGCATGATCTCGGAGAACCGGGCCGAGATGTTCATGTTCGAGCTGGCCGCGGTGTCGATGGGCGCGGTGACGGTCCCGATTTTCGCCGGGTACCTGTCGCCGCAGATCGCTTACATTCTCGATAAGTCCCGGCCGCGGTTCGTGGTCGTCTCCGGCAAGCACCAGCTCGACAAGATCGAACGCGACAAGCATCCCTCGATCGAAAAGTTCTATTGCATGGACTTCGATGCCGCCTGCAAAAGCTGGGGCGCGCTCGACTTCGCCGCGCTGACCGCCGCCGGCGGCGTTTCGGAGGAGCGCCTGCGAGAGCACGTGGACGCCGTCGAGCCGGACGATCTGTGCGTAATCATGTACACCTCGGGGACCACCGGGGCGCCGAAAGGCGTGCTGCTGGGCCATCGGCATCTGATTTCCCAGCAGAAAGCGATGTCGGTCATGTGGGACGTCAACGACAGCGACGTCTACATGAACTACCTGCCCTGGCATCATAGCTTCGGCGGGTTGTTCGAGCGCTTTATGACCCTCTACAACGGCTGTGAACTGTGCCTCGACGACTCGCGCGGCAAGGACATCGATCGCCTGATTGAAAACTGGAAGGCCTTTGACCCTTCAATCTTCTTCAGCGTGCCGCGCGTTCATGACTTGCTGGTAACCCGTTGCCGACAGCGACGTGAGGTCTCGGAGATGGTCTTTGGCGGTCGATTGCGTTTCGTCTTTACGGCCGGGGCGGCGTTGCCGGCGCATGTCGAGGCGGCGTACCGCGAGCACGGAATCCCCGTGCTCGAAGGCTGGGGATTGACCGAAACCGGGCCATGTGTCACCGCCACGACCAAGGATAGCAGTTGGAAAAGCGGGTATGTGGGTCAGCCGCTGCCCGGGGTCGCGGTTCGGGTCGACAGTGAGCAGGAGATTCTGGTCAAGGGGCCGAACGTTATGGAGGGCTACCTCGACGACGAAGAGGCCACCGCGCACGTCATCACCGAGGACGGTTGGTTCCGCACGGGCGACCTGGGCGAGTTCACCAAGGACGGGCTGCGCATCCTCGGTCGAAAAGACGGCACCTTCAAGCTCACCACCGGCGAAAAGATACATCCGCTCCGCGTCGAAACCGTGCTGGTCAACGAATCGCAATACGTCAGCCAGGCCGTCGTGCTGGGAAGTGGCAAGGACTACATCGGGGCGTTGATCTACCCGGATTTCAGCAATCTGCGCCCCTGGGCGGACGAGCACAACATCGCCGCGGATGATTTGCTCCGCGACCCCGCCGTCCACGATCTGTATGTGTCGGAACTCGAACGGATCAACCCGCTGATCGAGATTAAATATGAGCGTGTTCGGCGGGTGGTGTTGGCCGACCGATCGCCTTCGCTGGACAACGGCGAGTTAACCCCGTCGGGCAAGCTTGTACGCAAGACGGTAGTGGACAATTTCAGGAGCAGGATCGACGCCTTGTTCGCACCCCAGGCGTCGACGGAAATCATCCAGGTGCAACAGAAAACGTAAGGGACGGTAGCCAGTGAAAGATAACGATTTTCCACATGTGGTCATTGCCGGGGCGGCCCGTACGCCGGTCGGTCTCAAGTGCGGCACGCTGAGCAATTTCGCACCGGAGGACCTGGGCGTTTTCGCCGCCGAGGAAGCGATCCGTCGCAGCGGCGTGCCGCGTGAGCGGATCGACGCGACCATCGGTGCCCAGGTGTATCAGTTCACCACGCCCGGATCGCAGGACATCTACTTCCCGCGCAACGGGGGCCTGCGGTGTCACCTCAACACCGAGACGCCGGGGTTGTTGGTACAGCGCATCTGCGGCAGCGGCTTTCAGACGGTGATCTGTGCGTTCCAGCAGATCGCGCTGCCCGACGCCGTCGACGATAGCAAGATCGTGCTATCCGTCGGTGCCGAGACGATGTCGCGGGTTCCGCGGGTTATCCGTTCGCCGCGGCGGTCGGGGGCCAACTTCTGGGAATTCGTGGAGGGCGGCGATGTCGAGGACATGCTGCTGGCGGGGCTCAATCACGACCTGGCCGAGACCGCGATGATGCTCACCGCCGACGAGTACGGAACGCGGATGGGCGTTACCCGACGCGAGTGTGACGAATTCGCGGACTTATCGCACAGCCGAGCCCGAGCGGCCTATCGCAACAGCCATTTCAACGGCGGCGACGCTCTCCGTAGCATCTTCGCCATCGACGCGACCGACCTGAGCGGCCGGCCGGTGTATCTGACGCGCGACGAATGCGTACGCAAGACCTCGCTGGAAGTGCTGGAAAAACTCCCGGGCTTTACGCCCAACGGCTTGGTCTCGCCCGGCAATGCCAGCGAGATCAGCGATGGTGGGGCGGCGGCGATTGTGGTCGATCGCGCCGAAGCCGAAAAGCTGGGCCTACCGACCCGCTATGAGATCATGAGCTACGGCGTGGCCGGCGTCGAGCCGCGCGTCATGGGGCGCGGACCCGTCGCGGCCATCCAGCAGGCCCTGGCGCGAGCCGGTCTCGAACAGAAAGACATCAGGCTCTTTGAAGTCAATGAAGCCTTCGCCGCCCAGTATCTCGGCGTCGAGAAAGAGCTCAACCTCGATCGTGAGATCACTAACGTCAACGGCGGCGCGGTCGCCATCGGACATCCGCTGGCCGCGACCGGGCTGCGCTTGCTCACCGATCTGATCTACGAGATGGAGCGGCGTGGCGTGCGCTACGGGTGCGCCTCGGCGTGCATCGGCGGCGGCCAGGGTGCGGCGATAATCATTCGCGACACGGAACAGGCATAACGATACGGATGATTCACCGCGGAGATCGCGGAGAACGCAGAGAAAATAGGAAACATAACAAGAAGATATGTGGCGAGATGATTTCCGATATCAGGCTCGGGTTGTTGGGGACATTGAAAGTCTCTCTCACTGTATCCACACTCTGCGATCTCCGCGTTCTCCGCGGTAAGACAGTTGGACAATACGGACAATAGGACGAGACGATATGAAACGTGCTTTTTCATTTGGCGACCGGACGATCGAACCGGCGGTCAGGCGAGTAAACGAGGTTCGCCGCGTAGCGGTAATCGGCGCGGGCACGATGGGCCAGGGCATCGCCATCGACCTGCTAAGCAAGACCGATTACGAAGTCATTCTGCTCGATGTGCGGGCTGAAGCGTTGCAACAGGCCGAGGCGCGGCTGAACGGCTTGTGGCGGCGACAGGTCAAGGGCGCGCAGCTCCGCGCCGAAGACGCGCAAGCGTTGGAAGCCCGCGCGAAGTACACCCAGAGTTACGACGATCTGGCCGGGGCCGACATCATCTGGGAGGTGGCCACCGAACGTAGCGAGATCAAGGCCGGGATCTTCGAAACCATCGAGCAGACGGCCGACCCGGAACACCTGGCGGCGGTCTTTTCGAACACCTCCTCGCACACGACCGGCGAGCTCGCCGTCCTGTTCAAATCCGAGGCCTTTCGTGAGAAGTTCCTGACGGTACACGGCTATTTCCCTTTCGAAGCCAACCGGCTCATCGACGTGATGAAGGGCAAGTACGCCTCGAACGAGACCTTCGCCTTCGGCGTTGTCTTCGCCGACCAGATTCTCGAAAAAACGGTCATCGCGTTGCCGGTCGATCATCACGGCTACATTACCGACCCGATTTTCCAGGGCATGGGAGCGATCATCTCGTGGGACGTAAAGACCGGGCAGGACATTGTTCAGCTTGGGGGATTGTGGGATCTGTTCACCGCCAACCCGTTCACGGTGCTCGATCAAACCGGGCACATGCCCTACACCGAATCGTCTCGGCATATGGGCCAAGCCCTGCCCGAGAACGACCGCTTGCGCGTCCTGTACGACCGCGACGGCAAGCACTATCCCGACTGGATCGCCAGACTGGAGAAGGAAGATTTCACCGGGGTCAACTCGGCGACACGCAAGGGGTTTTATGCGTGGAGCAACGACAAAAGACCCAAACCTGAACAGGTGCTCGATCCGTCCACCGGCAATTATGTTCCGATCGGCGAAATATCACGAAAGGAATACTGGTCTTACTACGAAGCGGCCGAACGAGATCGGCTCGCCGGCAAGATCAAGAGCGCCGAGTCGCTGGTTCACGTCGCCTGCGCGGACGACGCCGGCGGCCGGGCGTTTCGACGTTATGCTCTGCCGATTTGCCTCTACGCCCTGGACATGATTCAGGACCGGATCGCGACGCCGGGCCAGATCAATATCTCGACGCGGGCCGGTCTGCGTTACAAGGTCGGGCTCATTGAGGTGATCGACGCGCTGATCGGCCACCTGACGATCGACGGCGTGCTCGAGCTGATCCGCCGGGCTCGGGACGAAAACGCCGACGATCCGTACATGGTCGCCATGCTCGATGTCGACGGCGATACCGGCCCGCGCAAGGGCCGGCCGTGCTTGTTGCACGAAATGAAGAAACGCAACCTCAAACGCCTGCTGGGATACGGCAAGTATTTCCGCACGCCGGTGGCCGAGCTGTACTTCGACACGGGCGAGTACAAAGGCTGCTATCTCGATTTGAAGTTCCACGAACCCCCATCGCGTGACCGCGCGTGCAGCATCGTGTTCAACAGTCCCATGCGCGGCAACGTCTGGAACCGTGCCGCACTCGACCAGCTTGCCCACGCGTACAACCGCGTTCTTCAACTTCACCGCGCGGGGCGCTGCGGGGCGGTGCTCTTCACCGCCGCCGGCTCGGGCATGCGGATGCTGGGCGCCGACGCGCGCGAGTTCAACCGGGGCTGGTTCGAGCGCCAAAAGGGCTATGTCCCGCTCGGCGAAGCAGAGGCGGCGGCGTTCACACGCAAAGGCATGCGCCTGTTCCGCCTGATCCAGCGAAGCCCGGTGGCGACGATCGGCGTGTTCGGCGAGAAGTGGGGCGGCGGCGCCGAATTCAACTACTTCCTCGACCTGCGCTACGACGTGCGGGCCGAGGGCTTCATCTTCGACACGCTCGAACGGAAGACAATCTGGCAGCAGAAGAACACCTACAACCAGCCCGAGCTCGACTACGCCATCCTGGGCGGCTTCGGGGCGGCCGGCGAGTTGAAGAGGCTGGGGATGGGCGATTCGATCATCTTTGAGGTTTTCGATCAAGGCATGACCGCCGACCGCGCCTATCAAGTCGGGTTGAGTAACGGTGTCTTCGACGACGAGCTGGAGGCGCTCCGCCGGGGTTACGAACGCGCCCGCCTGATGGCCAAGGACGCCCCTTATTCGCGCGCGTTATTCAAGCAGCAACTCGCCCGCGGCAGCGACGACGAGGCCCTGGCGAAAGAGACCGGCGAGATCTTCAATCCAAGGAAGAACCCGTTTGTGAGCACGGGACTACTCGGGCTGCTGGACCGCGGCGCCCGTGCTCCCAAGATGAATTACGCCTGCCTCGGCACGGAGCTTCCGGGCTGGAGCTATCCGGTTGACAACGGCATGGTCGACCTGGATGCGTCCGACGAATCCAGCGCTGAGAGCGCCACACACGGGAGGGCGTGAGATGACCGTACACCGCAATCAACAGGGCCAGGAGACGACATAATGGCAAACCAAGCCGTGCTTGACCAGGAAACCTTCGAGACCTTCCACAACTGGCGAGTGAACCGTGCAGAGTACGCCAAGCAGTGGAAAAAACGTACCGGCGGCAAGATCATCGGCTATTTCTGCACATACGTCCCCGAGGAACTCCTGTATGCCGCCGGCATTTTGCCGGTGCGCATCCTCGGAAGCCACGAGGTGCAGGACGTCACCGAGCCGCACATTTTCGCGATGTTCTGCCCGTTCTGCCGGGACTGCCTGGCCCAGGGGCTCAAGGGACGTTTCGACTACCTGGACGGCATCACGATCGCCCAGTCCTGCCTGCACATCCGCCAGTCCTTTACCAGTTGGCAGAAGCATATTCCGGTTGATTACAACTACTATCTGCCGATGCCCAACCACGTGCAAAGCCCGCGGGCCGCGCCGTTTCTGACGAAGGAGTTGGAAGTGTTCAAGGCGTCGCTCGAAAAGTGGCTGGGTCGGAAGATCGACGACGCGGCCATCGACGACGCCATCGAGGTCTACAATCGCAACCGCGATCTGTTGTGGAAGGTGTACGAACTGCGCAAGGGCGACGCGCCCCCGCTGACCGGCGAAGAGGCGATGGAAATGGTCCTCTCGTCGCAGATGGTGGATAAGCAGGACCACAACGCCGCCCTCGAGACCTTGCTGACCCGACTATCGAAACGCGAGTCGACCCGCTCGACCGGAACACGCCTGATGATCCTGGGCAGCGAGAACGACGATATTGAGTTCATCAGGATGGTCGAGTTGTGCGACGCCACCTTTGTGACCGACGATCACTGCACGGGCAGCCGATACTTCTGGAACAACGTCAAGCTGAACGGCAACCGGCTGGAAAACATAGCCGAGCGCTACATCAAGCGCGTACCCTGCCCGAGCAAGGATTGGCCCCAGCGCACGCGCGTCGCCCACGTACTCGAGTTGGCTAAAACCTATGGGATCCAGGGGGCGATCGTCATGCAGCAGAAGTTCTGCGACCCGCATGAGATCGACACCCCGGCCCTGATCAAGGCCCTGAACGGCGTGGGGCTCAAGACCCTGTTCCTGGAATTCGACGTGACCGTGCCGATCGGCCAATTCAAGGTCAGGGTCGAGGCATTCCTCGAAATGCTTCAGGAAGACGATTTGTTCTGATTGACGATTGACGATTGAACATTCGACGTTTCGGCGAGGTATAAGATGGCAAATAAAGCGAAATATAAGACGGCTCCGCTCAAGTGCTGGAAGAAGGCCAAAGAGCTACGTAACAAATACTATGAAGACTACGCCAAAGCTCATGAACGCGGCGGATTGCGCTGGGCCGGCGGAGCGTGGACCTTCAGCGCCATACCATCCGGTCTCGGCGAGGATGTCTGGAGCCTGAGTTCCGAGCCGTACGGTGCCAGCATCGCCTTTAACAAGGAGTTATCGCTCAGATGCCTCGAGGCCACCGAGAAAGCCGGCTACGCCCGGGATCTCTGCGCGTATATGCGCAACTACTGGGGCTCGATCATCCTGAACGAGTACGCCTTCGGCGGGCCGTTCCCCAAGCCCGATTTTCTTTGGCAGGACCACATCTGTTGCAGCCACGCCAAGTGGTACCAGGTGGTGAGCGACCTGGAGAACGGGATTCCGCATTTCTGCATTGACGTAGCCGCCGGTCCGTACACGGAGGTCGCCCCGCACAAGATCGACTATCTGGTCGGCCAAATGCACGACGGCATCGAGTGGCTGGAGAAGACCACCGGCAGAAAGTACAACGACGAGCTTCTGATCGAGGCGGTCAAGAACGAATTCCGCAGCACGTCGACCTGGGCCGAGGTCTGCGTGTACAACAAGCAAGTCCCGGCTCCTCTGGACGAGAAAACGATGTATTCGCTGTACGTGCTGGGGACGCTCAACAAGCACGACCGATCGACCGCCGACTTCTATGACGAATTGCGCGACGAAGTCAAGGAGCGCGTCGAGAGCGGAATCGCGGCCATCCCCAACGAGCGGTGTCGGTTGATGAGCGATACACAGCCGCCGTGGGGTTTCCTGAGCATCTTCCGCTACATGGAGGAGTTCGGAGCGCTTTCCGTAGGTTCACTTTATACTTTCGGTCTGATCGGCATCTGGGAGGACAAGCCGGACGGATCGTGGGGTCCGCGAACCACGCCGATGGAGCAGGGCATCGAGATCAAGGATCGCGATCAGGCCCTGCGGCTGTATGCCGACTGGTCGCTCAGCAAGCCCGAATGGCAGCATTTTTATTCGCCCCATCTCAAGACGGAGATGATGATCAGGATCGCCAAGGAATGGCACCTCGACGGGGTCATGCTGCACTACAACCGCGGGTGTGAAGGTCTTTCGGTGGGCATCGCGGAAAATCGTTTGGGATTGATCGAGGCCGGTTTCCCGGTGATGGCGTTCGAGGGAAACATGGGTGACGAACGCGAGTTTGACGAGGCACGCGTCAGGGACCGCTTCGACGCGTTCATGGAAACACTGGAAGTCAAGAAGGATTGACGATTGCGGATTGACGATTGCGGATTGAATCCGTAACGACACGTCGCTAATCGTCAATCGTAAATCGTCAATCGAGAGGTTTATTGGAGATCAAGAGAGCATGATTACTGCTGGTATCGATATCGGAGCGAAGACCGTCAAGGTTGTGCTGGTGGAGGACGGCGGGATATTGGCCAAGAGCCTCGTCCTCGCCGGCATCGACACCGCCGCCACCACCCAACAGGCTTTTGACGAGGCCTTGGCCGCCGCCGACCTGAGCAAGGAAAAGGTGGAGCGGTTGGTCGCCACCGGCACGGGTCGGAAGGACTGTGCCCTCACGGATCGGGAAATCACCGAGGTGGGCGCCGCGGCCAAGGGTGCCATTCACATCCTGAAGAGCTGCCGCACGGTGATCGACGTGGGGGCCGAGGAGGGTCGCACCGTGCGCTGCGACGAGAATGGAAAGGTGATCGACTTCGCCTTTAACGAGAAATGCGCCGCCGGGGCGGGCACGTTCGCCGAGGGCATGGCCCGGGCGCTTCAAGTTCCGCTCGAAGAGCTGGGCCCGCTTTCGCTGACGTCACGGCGGGCGGTCCAGATGAACGCCCAGTGCGCGGTCTTCGCGGAGTCCGAAGTCGTGACATTGATTCACGCCAAAACGCCGCGCCAGGACATCGCCCGGGCGGTGTTGGATGCGATCGCCAGCCGAATCGTTTCGATGGTCAGAAAGGTCGGCTTTGCGCAGGATGTCGTCTTGATCGGCGGCGTGGCGCGCAATCCCGGTTTTGTGGAGGCCATGAAGCGCAGTCTGGAGATGGACGTCTACGTTCCCGAAGATCCCGAGCACGTTGGGGCGCTGGGAGCGGCCTTGGCAGCCGCTGAGTAGATTGGGGATTGTGGATTGGAGATTGGAGATTGGGGATTGGCGAGGACGACCGATTCAACCACACGAGTGAGCCATTACAAGCGTTCTTGATCGGGAGACATATATCGTGAGTGAGAAACAGGAATTCTGGCGCTGGAAAGAATACCGCTGGCACGACGAGAGCATGGATTGGAAAGATGCCGACATCATCAGCGCCGGCGTGGACATCGGCTCGGTCAGTTCCCAGGCGGTAATCATGGCGGACGGCAAGCTCTACGCCTTCAGCAACCAGCGTACGGGCTTCGACAGTCCGGAAAGCGCCAACCAGGCGATCAACTGGGCCATGGAAGGCACCGGGATGACCGTGAAGGACCTCCACTATACCGTGGGCACCGGCTACGGCCGGGTCAATGTACCCTTTGCCGACAAGGCCCTGACGGAGATCGCCTGTCACGCTCGCGGGGGCAACTTCATGTACGGCCCTTCCGTGCGCACCCTCCTGGACATGGGTGGGCAGGACTGCAAGGCGATCCGCTGCGATGAGCGCGGGAAGGTCGAGGCCTTCCTTATGAACGACAAGTGTGCCGCCGGCACCGGACGCGGGATGGAGGTCTTCGCCGACCTTCTCGCGATTCCTATTGAGGAGGTGGGCGAGCTATCCCTCTCGGTCGAGGAAGAACCCGAGCCGGTCTCGAGCACCTGCGTGGTTTTTGCCAAGTCGGAGGCCTCGGCACTATTGCGCGAAGGGTGGCCCAAGAACAAGGTCCTCGCCGCTTACTGCTCCGCGATGGCCCACCGCGTGGTGACGCTGCTCGAACGGATCGAGGTACAGAAGGATTTTGCCATCACCGGCGGCATCGCCAAGAACAGCGGGGTTGTTAAGCGCCTCGAGAAGGAATTAGGCTTGGAGGCCTTGAAGACCAAGTATGATTCTCAAATCGCCGGTGCTTTGGGCGCGGCCCTGTTCGGCAAGGCCCTGGAGACCAAACGCCGCAAGAACTGAGTCCATTGACGATTGACGATTGGGGATTGGGGATTTTGGGACATGATCGCGAACTATGGCTACAAGGACGGCTCCGGGGATTTCTTCATCACCATCGATACCGACAAATGTGACGGCTGTGGCGACTGTGTGTCGGCCTGTCCCGGCGGCGTGTTCGCCGTTGGTGAGGACCCGAACGACCCGCTTCGCGATGAGCCGGTGGCGATAGTGAGCGATGAGCAGCGCAAGAAGATCAAATACACGTGCAACCCTTGCAAGCCGGACCATGATCGGCACCCGCTGCCATGTGTTCAGGCGTGTAAACCCAGCGCTATCTCGCATTCATGGTAGATGCTGCGATTGGAGATTGGGGATTGACGATTGGGGATTGAGATCGCGGACGCCATGGTCAGCATTACTCTCAACGGCAGCACGTGCGAGGCGGAAGAAGGTGCCACGATCCTTTCCGCCGCGTCGGCCAATGGGGTATACATCCCCTCCCTTTGCAGCCATCCCGATCTACCGCCTTTCAAGGACCTGCCGCTTGCCACACAGATTTTCCGTGGTGAGACAAGCTATGTGAACGAGCCGCCCCCCGAGAATGGCTCGGACCAACAAGCCAATCCCCAATCGTCAATCGTCAATCCCCAATCGGAGGGTTGTGGCCTCTGCGTGGTCGAAGTGGACGGTCGGCCCGAACCGGTCCGCGCCTGCCAGACGCCGGTAACGGCCGGCATGTCGATCCGTACCGAGAGCGAGGTGCTCAAGGAACTCAGACGCACGAGTCTGATGATGATCCTGTCTCGCCACCCGCACGCCTGCCTGACCTGCGCCCAGCGTGAGGGGTGCAGCCTGGAGGACTGCTCCACCAACGTCCCGAAGGAAGAGCGTTGCTGCAATCAATTCCATAACTGCGAGCTGCGCAAAGTGGCCGAGTATGTGGGCATCAAGGAGGAGACGCCACGTTATCGACCGGCGAAGTTGCCCGTTTTGGAAGACGAGCCGTTAATCGCGCGCGACTTCAATCTGTGTATCGACTGCGCGCGGTGCGTCCGAGTCTGCAATCAGGTGCGCGGCGTCGAAGCGCTCGGGATCGTTCACAACGGGGGCCGCTTGATTGTCGGCAGTATCGCTCCGACATTACTCGAGTCGGCGTGCAAGTTTTGTGGGGCGTGTGTCGAGGTCTGTCCGACCGGATGCCTGACGGACAAGGGAGCGCGGACCGGCGACAGGGAACACTGGTTGCTGCCCTGCGTTCACACCTGTCCGGCCGGCGTGGATGTGCCGGGCTACATTCGGGCAGTCGCCGGCGGCGATTTCCAGGGGGCGGCGGCGCTGGTTTGGGAAAAGCTGCCGCTCGCAAACGTGCTGGGGCACATCTGTTTTCATCTTTGCGAGAACGAGTGTCGCCGGAGTCAGATCGACGACCCGCTGGCCATCTGTGCCTTGAAGCGTTTTGCGTTGGAGACCGGGGATGGCGCCTTACTTCAACAGGCGGCGAAGGCCCCGGACAGCGGAAAGAAGATCGCGGGGGTCGGCGCCGGGCCGGCCGGGTTGGCGGCGGCCTACTTCCTGAGATTCAAAGGTCACGGCGTCACCATCTTTGAGGCCGCGGAATCGCCGGGCGGCATGCCGGCGCTCTCCATTCCGGAATATCGACTTCCCCAGGCCGTCCTGGAAAAAGACCTCGAAATCATTCGGAACCTGGGAGTCGAAATCACGACCGGGGCGCGCCTGGCGACCGGCGAGGAGATGGTCGCGCTGTTAAACCAGGGCTTTGACGCCCTACTCGTAGCGGTGGGCCTGCCCAAGAGCAAGAAGATCGCCGTTGAAGGAAGCCATCTCCGCGGCGTGTTCTGGGGACTTGAGTTCCTGAGCGAGGCTAAGGCGGAAAAGGGTCTTAAGCTGGGCCGGGAGATCGTCGTCGTAGGTGGCGGAAATGTCGCCATCGATGTAGCGATGACCGCACTGCGACTATCCGGTGGCCGGGTGCGACTATTCTGTCTGGAAAGCCGGGAAGAAATGCCCGCGCACGACAATGAGATTGAGAAGGCTGAGGCGGAGGGAATCGAAATCAATTGCGGTTGGGGACCCGCCGAGATCATGGGTACCCAGGAAAAGGTGGGCGGCGTGGAGCTTCAGCGTTGCACGGCCGTGTTCGATGAGCAACGAAACTTCGCCCCAACGTTCGACGAGCAGCAGAGAATGAAGGTTGACGCGAGTGCGGTGATCCTCGCCATCGGCCAGGCTCCGCCGAAGGATATCCCCGCCGAGCGAGAAGGAACCTTTCTGGCCGGCGATATAACCGAGATGTCCACCGGCGGCGGATCGGCCGTCCACGCCGTCGCTTCCGGCCGAGGGGCTGCCGAACGAATCGACCGTTACCTGGGTGGAGACGGGCAAGTGTCTCTGAAGCTCGCCGATCAGACGCCGCCCAAAGCCTGGATCGGGCGCGATGAAGGATTCGCGTCACGTTCCCGGGTCTCGGTCCCTTGCGCGGCACCCGACGAACGCCGCACTGATTTCCGTCAAATCGAGGGAACGTTTTCATCCGAAGAGGCGCTGGCCGAAGCCAAGCGCTGTCTCCAATGCGACCTGCGGCTGATGATAACTCAGCCGACACTGCCGCCGGAAAGGTGGCTGGAGTTCAGCCGATCGAATGTGGAGCAGGTGCCGGCGGTCGAAGGTGTTTTCATTCTGGCCGACTCCGGCAGGAAACCAATCGCGATCAAGGGTACGTCGGACATCCAGGCGGGTCTTTTAGAGAAGCTCGAGTCGCCGGCCGAGTCGCGTTTTTTCCTCTGGGAAGAGGATCGGATGTACACCAAGCGTGAAAGCGAGCTGATCCAGCAGCACCTGAAGCAGTATGGCGAGCTGCCCGGTGGGGGGGATGACGACCTGGACGACCTCTTTTAGCCGCGTTGCAAATTTCGAGCAGTAGCGTCGGGCCCCCCGCGGCCTACGTCGGGTGCCACGGACAAGCGGCAGTTTGCTTGTCCGTGCTTCCAGCGATGCTTAGCACTGCTCAAGAGCAGTGGCACACCAGCCCATCAATCGATGGTAGGCAGAGCAGTAGCGACCGACGCCCCGTTCCGGCCGTCGTCAACAGTACCGCAACGACGTCGGCCACGGGGAGGCCGACGCTACCCGCGGATTGAGGCGTGATCGTGATACTGCCTTAGCTTCCCCAGTCGAGTGCCAGGGCGCGTTCAAGGTCCGACACGCCGAAGATACCCAAGGCCTTTCCGGTCCGGGGCAACCCGCTTGCGTAAATGTAATCGATGTTGATTCCGGCCAGCGACAAATTGCGTGCGATGCCGGCAAACCCACCCGGGTTGTTCGGCATCTCCACCCCCAGGCATCTTTGACTCGTGTATTCCACGCCCGCGTCCGACAAGGCTATCTTGGCCCGTTCCGGGTTATCCACTACCAACCGCCCGCTGCCGACGTCGGTGCTGTCCAGCGCCGCTATCGCCCGGAGGTTGACGCGGTGGTCGGAGAGATACGCACACAGGTCGGCCAGGATGCCGGGCCGGTTCTCCAGGATTACCGTGATCTGTTCTACTTCCTCACACTTGAACTTCATGAATCTCTGACCTCTTTTACTAAGTGTGACCAGTTATCTTGGCGGGACGAGCGCACGCGGAGTCTATGTTCGCCAAGCGGTGTTCGCAAGGAGCCGTGTGGTGGTTGTTCACCCGCGAGTGAGTGTCATCGGCGTGAATACACTGTCATTCCGAGAAGCGCAGCGCCGAGGAATCTGTCCCCGAGCCGGATCCCGGCTGGATTCCTTCGCGCGTCCGCCGTCGGCGAATACGCTGTCATCCCGAGCTTTTCACCGGCGTTGCCGGCCATGGGTGAAAGAAACCACTCTTAGAAAGTACGCGTTTAGCCTTCTGATAGTCCCGGAGGGACGAAAGATAGTAGCCCAGGGCGTGAGCCCTGGGGCAAGGGAGCGTTTTGTGCCGAAAGCCCCGGAGGGGCGGCAGAGACGCTGCGCGTGTCGGGAACTCTCTATCGCCCCTCCGGGGCTCTCATCACCGAGCGTCACGTTTTCCGGGGGCTTACGCCCCCGGCTACTGACTGTCGCCCCTCACGGGGCTGCAACGGTGAACATGCAACTTCGTAGTTTCTTGGGAGCAGCGCAACGCTGCTGTAATTCCGAGAAGCGCAGCGCCGAGGAATCTGTCCCCGAGCCGGATTCCGGCTGGATTCCTTCGCGCGTCCGCCGTCGGCGAATACGATCGGAATGACATTCAGACACCTCCCACTTTCGTGACGCTCACCCGCCTTAGTCGGTTATCACCTCCTCAACTTGCCAAAAACGAGGCCGGATGCTAGCTTGAGGGTACGATAAGAGAGGCGGTGCGACATGGGGCGCTACTATATCCTGCATGATGACGAAGTAATCGAAGAACCTGAATATACGAAGTGGATCCAGTGGTATGGCGAGTCGTACGAGAAGGTTCGTTGTATCGCGAGCACAAAGGTCAAATACGGCACCGTTTCGACCGTCTTCCTCGCGCTGAACATGACGTTGTCGAAGACCGACCCCCCGATGCTCTTCGAAACGAGGGTCACGGGCGGCTGGCTGGATGACGAATGGGAACGGTTCTCAAGCCTCGAAGATGCCAAAGCGGGACACGAGGTCTGGGTCGCCCGCGTCCATAATGAGGAAGAGGAGAATCAGCTTCCTCCGCCAGGGTGCCCCGTATGGTAGGGTGTTTGTCCCTCGTTCCGCGCTGAGCTTGATTACATCCTTTTTATCATCTCTCAGCGATCTCCGCGGCGAATTATCCAGGTTAAGTTTGTCGGCCGATCACCGCGATACGATAGCGTTTGGCCAGTTCGAGCGTTTTTTCGCGTTCGAGGAGGATGGTCTTGCCGGCCTCGACGACCAGGCCGCGGGCGCGGGCGCGGTGCAGGTTTTCAATCGTGTTCGGGCCGATGGTGGGAACGTCGAAACGCATGTCCTGGTCGGGCTTGGCGACCTTGACCAGCGTCCAGCCGCCCTGCGGGCAAAGCTCGCCGGCGCGGGCGATCAGCTTGTCCGTGCCCTCGATCGCCTCGACCGCGATCACTTCCTTTTCCTTGACCGCGAGCGATTGGCCGATGTCCATCCCCGCAATCCGCTTGAGCAGCGGCCAGGCAAAGTCGGCATCGGCCAGAACGGCCGGCGGCGCATCGCTGAGTGGACGTGTTCCGGCGGCCGTCAGCACACCCTCCTCAACCAGTGCCTCCGGACAGTATTTCGTCGAATCGACCAACGTAAGCCCTCGCCGCTCCAACTCGTCCGCCACCGCCCGCAACAGCGTGTCGTTCCGCTTGTCGCGGGTACCGATGTACCACACGCGTATGCTCGTCAGGTCCGGCAGGTATTGCAACCATTGCAGCCAACGCGGCCCGGCAAACATCGTGCTCTTGCGCACGCGCCCGGCCATGATCACCTCACGACACCCAGCCCGCTTGAGCGCCCGAATCCACCGCCCAAGCTGCACGATCCCGCGCCAGCAGAACGAATCCGCAAGTTCCCGCAACTCCGGATCAGCGCACCCGCGCAGCGCAACCACGGCGACCGGCCTCCCAGCATGTCGTGCCCCACGCGCGACGAGCTTGGGAAACTCCCCCTCCCCGGCGATCAGGCCGAGGGGGATGGGACCAGATTCGGCACGCGACAATTGCATTGCGTGATTACTCTTTGTCTGCGGCTGAGTGTGGATCGACCATCAATCCGTATCGTGTCCCGCACTCGGGGCAGCGCCCCACGTCTGGCAGTCCGCGCAGGATGTAGCGACAGTGTACGCACATGCGCGTGATGCGCCGAGCACGTCCCCAGTAGCGGTATCGTAGGAAGATGATCGCGCCGATCACGATGGCGCACACGTAGAAAAGCGGCAGAAAAATCCAGACATCGAGCATGACTGTTGGGAGCAGCAACGCCGTGACCGCTGGAGCGAGCCACCCTGCGGGATGAGCGCTGCAGCGCATCGTATGCCGCCTGAAGCGTCTTCGGCCGCGTACAAGGGCAGGAAGGACAACCGCGACAAGCCCACAGTGCAAGGGCGCGGTAAATATGGCGTAGTAGCATGAGATGCCGACGATCATCGGGAGCGCGGATGGCCCTATCCGTTGATCGGGGGAACCGATGGAAACTCGGTCGATAACAGTCCTTGTTATTCCGGCGGCATGCAGCGCTCTTGAGAGCGGTGGTACGACGATAATCGCAAGGAGCTGTGAAGCCATGACCGCCAAAACGTAACGGAGCCAAACGATCGCAAAGCGGCGCAGGCCTCGAACGAAGCATGGTCGAAGACCAATGCTTTGTGCTCGGACCGCCATCGACTTCTTCATGGTTGCGGCCCTTCATCGGGCGGGTGGCCCATCGCTGAAGCGATGGGCTACCCAGACACCCCGAAGTGTCCGCTCGTGCTGCTCGTTACTTGGCCTCGACTTCGTCACTCAGCCGCGCCTCCAGCGCCGCAATCTGCTTCTGAAGCTGTTTAACCTGCTGTTTCAACTCCGGCAACCGCTGGATGTGTACGAGCTGGCGTTTCATCTCGGTGATTGGGATCGCCGGGGCACCGAGGTACGTCTCGCCGTCGGGGACGTTGTTCGTTACGCCGGCTTTGGCGCCGAGGGTGGCGTTGTCGCCAATGCGGATGTGGCCGACGACGCCCACCTGGCCGGCCATGGTAACGTGCTCGCCGACGTTGACCGAGCCGGCGAGGCCGACCTGTGCGACCAGCAGGCAGTTTTCGCCGATCTGCGTGCCGTGGCCGACGGCGATCAGGTTGCTGAACTTGGTCCCGGAGCCGATTTTGGTCTTGCCGAGCGTGGCACGGTCGATCGTGCAGCTCGCACCAATCTCGACGTCGTCGCCGATCTCGACGTAGCCGATCTGCGGAATCTTGATCCACTTGTTGCCGACCGGGGCGTACCCAAGCCCGTCCTCGCCGATGACCGTGCCGGCGTGAATCGTCACACGGTCGCCCATGATGGTGTCATCGTAAACGACAACGTTCGGATAAAGCAGCAGATCGTTGCCGATGCGACAGCGGGGACCGACGTAGCAGCCGGGATAAATGATCGCGTTGTCTCCGATGACCACATCTTCGTCGATGCTCGCGCCGGGGTGAATTGTCGCGTTTTCGCCGATTTCAGCGGATTCGACGATGTGCGTACACGTCGGCGAAGGAGCAACGCGGCGATGTTGACGATAGCCGTGGACCTTGACAATCAGGACGGTCAGGGCGGCATACGGATCGACGACGCGGATCAAATTCAGATGATCGGGAGCCGGCACGTCCGGCTTGAGGATGACCGCCGCCGCCCGCGTCTGTTGCAGCATTTTTTCGTATTTCGGGTTGGACAGGAAGCTGATCTGGCCTTCGCCGGCATCTTCGAGCGTGGTGACGCTGTGGATGTTCTGCCCGGCGTCGCCCTCGAGTTCGGGCTTCATGCCATGCTTCTTTAATGTTTCACAAAGTTGAGCAAGGGTTGCCTGCATGTGACTCCTGCCGCCTCGAACCCGCTTTGACGCATAAAGAACACGCCCATTCGCGGCATTTTAAGGATTGTGCGCGGGACGTGTCAAAGTATTACGCGCGGCGTTACGCATACTGAAAGGGGGTGCCCCATCCCGTTTCGCCAGCCCGGAGGGCAGGCGAACGGGGTGGGGGACTGATTCGAAACTGCACCGACCTTGCTCCCTCGAATCGGTCCCCCACCCCGACCGAGTGCCTGCCAAACAGGCACTCGGAACGGGATGGGGCACCCTCCGCTCAAGGCGTGTCAAAGTATCACATGCGGCGTTACGCATACTGAAAGCGTTTCAACAGCAGGTCGCGAAACGGTTCGTACTCGGCCGGCATCGTCTCGTATGATTCCGGGCGTTCTTCCAACCCCACCAGGCTGGGTGGCGTTTCGGGGTTGACGCCGATAGTTGCCTGGATTTCCTCGGGAAACTTGGCCGGGTGCGCCGTTTCGACGGAAACTGCCAGCGGCTCGCTGTCCGTCACACATTCGCGCCAGTAACGCTCCAGTCCCGCCCAGCCGACGGCACCGTGCGGCTCGAGAATCACGCCGTAGCGCTCAAAAGCGTCCCTGATCGTCGCGCGGGTCTCATCGTCGCTAATACTGACGGCGTAAATGTCGCGGCGCATTTGTTCGAGATCAGGTTGCTCACGGACGGTGCCGGTCTCATCCATCCACCCGCCGTAGACGTCCACGAGCCGAGCGAGGTTCGAGGGGTGACCAACGTTCATGGCGTTTGAGATGCAGACGCGCGAGGGGGCGATTTTTTCATACTTCCCGGTGCTCAGGAAAATCGGGACCTCGTCGTTAGCGTTGGTGGCGATGACCAGTCGTTCGATCGGCAAGCCCATCTTTCTTGCAATCACCGCGCCCATCATGTCGCCGAAATTGCCCGACGGCACGCAGATTACGATCGGCTCAAGTGTGGGGCGGGTGCCCCGCCCGCCAATCGCGCCCGCCAGCTTGACGTACGCGTACACGTAATAAACCGCCTGCGGCAGCAGCCGGCCGATGTTGATCGAGTTGGCGGAGGTAAGACGGATGCTCGCGAGGTCCGGGTCGGCGAACGCTCGTTTGACCATCGCCTGGCAGTCGTCGAATTGACCCTGGACGGCGATGGTCGTTACGTTCCCGGCGATGGTCGTCATCTGTTTCCGCTGACGGCCGGAGACCTCGTCGGGCGGGAACAGCACGACGACACGTACGCGTTCGACGCCGTGGTAGGCGTGAGCGACGGCACTGCCGGTGTCGCCGGAGGTGGCGGTCAGAATGACCAGCTCGCCGTCCTCGTTTTGCATCAGCACGCTCATCCAGCTGGCCATCATGCGGGCGGCAAAGTCCTTGAACGAAGCGGTCGGACCGCGGTCGAGCCGCATCAGGTGACGCCGGCCGGTAACGTGTTCGAGCGGGACGTCGTAGTCGTAGGCGTCTTCGCAGAGTCGCTTGAGCGTCGCGTCGTCAAAGGCGCCGGCGGTATAACGCCTCAGGACGGCGTGCGCGATTTCCGGATAGGTCCTGTCGGCCAGTGCACCAAGCTCGTCGGCGCTGAGCGGCGGGTATTCCCGTGGCAGGAACAGCCCGCGGTCGGCCGCCTGGCCTTGCAGGAGGGCCTCGCCGAGGGTGGCCGTGGGCACGTTACGGTTGGTGCTGTAAAAGTGGACTGGTTCGTTCATATTGTTTACCGGATTCACGGATTACCGAGTTCGTCGGCCCGATTACTGTCGCACCGCGGGAGAAAAACACCCTTATCGAAGGCGTCGGATTATCACAAGGTTATTGTACAACCTTGGTTCGTGCCGGGTGCCACGGACAAGCGGCAGTTTGCTTGTCCGTGCTTCCAGCGATGCTTAGCAGTCCAACGCAAAAGTCATGTAGCGGCCCGCGCCTCGCGGGCCGTACGCCCAAAGCGGCGTTTGCGGCCTATTACGGCCGGCGAGGCGCCGGCCGCTACGTCATTCCCTCCGCGTCGATCGACGACGACCGATATCGTCGGTGCAGCTCGAGTGCCAGCAACACGACCACGATGCCGGTGAGATTAGCTATCCAATCGGGCAGACAAGTGTAACGATTGACGAATTGTTGCGAGTATTCGTCCAGCGTGGCGTATGCGGCAAGCACGATTAACGCAATCCAGACGAAGCGATTAGAGAGCCGGCGATTGAAGCTCTCGGCAAACTTCCAAAACAAGAACGCCAGTAGCCCGAAGGACACGATATGAGCCAGTTTGTCCTCACTCGAAACGCCCAGGAGTTGCGGCTTGGGTAAGTGGGTCACGCAGAATAAATAGACCCAATAAGCCGGCAGCGCTCGGCGATACCAATGTTCCCAGGATTTCGACCACTTCAGCATCGGCGGTAGCTATGGATTGACCGTATCGGGCGTCGCGGCGGGACGCGTCTCGAGCTGTGGAGAAGATGAAAGCGAATCCGTGGTTGCGATCGAGTCCGGCGGCAAAACCATATCGACATCCGCCGCCGCCTCCCGAACGACCTGACTCGCCACCTCTGCTCCGCGTTCAACCAGGGCCGCGGCAGATGCCGGCGACGTCATCTCAAGTAATTCGCGGGCCAGTCCGCCGTAATCCTCCGCGCCGTTACTGCTCGGAGCATAGTCGAAGATCGTTAGGCCGAAGCTGGGACATTCAGCCAGCTTAATGTTGCGGCGAATGGTCGTGTCGAACACGCGGGCCCCATACCAGACATCGTCGGGCGAGGCACTCGCGATGAACTGCCGCACGTCGTTGTCAACTTCCTGCGCCAAACGCGTGCCCTTCTCGTACATACACAGGGCGATGCCGCTGATACGCAGCGACGGGTTCAGCACGCCGCGGACGGCCGAGGCGGTCTTAAGCAGCATTCCCAGCCCCTGCAACGCCAGGAAGTGCGGCTGGAGCGGTATGATGACCTCCTCGGTGGCGGCGAGTGCGTTGATTGTTAGCGTGCCCAGCGAAGGTGGGCAATCGATGATGATAAAGTCGAAACGATCAAACAGCGGCTCCAACGCGCGGCGCAGGATCAACTCACGGTCGGGCCGCTGCGAAAGTTCGGACTCGGCGGCAACGAGGTCGACGTGCGACGCAAGCACCGTCAGCTTGTCGGAAACTTCGCGTAAGGCGTCGCCGGCAGCGGTACCGTTCACGAGAACATCATAAATCCCGGGTTCGTCCGGGCCGGCTTCTATCCCCAGGTGCATGCTGGTGTGCGCCTGTGGGTCAAGGTCAACCAGCAGCACGCGTGACCCCCACCGGGCCAAACCGGCGGCGACGTTCACCGCCGTCGTGGTCTTGCCCACGCCTCCTTTCTGATTGATCATCGCGATACGACGCATAGACGGAGTATACGCGAGCAGGTGGGATTTCAAAAGAACGCACAGGCGAACGGCTAGTGCTTTGTCAACCTTCGATTGATGGGTGCCATGCCCAAGCCAAAGGCGCGGGCATGCTTCTAAATAACCGTGCGTGAAAACGCGCCGCGCGATGACCCGCGCAGCAGAGCCGGCGTGTCCCCACGCCGGTTTCCGGGCCGGGGACGGCCCGGCTCTGCTGCATGATCGCACACGATCCGACGGTTGTCGATTGCCGATTGCCGATTCGCTGGGTCGATGACTCGACCTACCACCGCTCCGGCACAAACGCGTCGGGGAAATGCTCAATTTCCGGCTCGCCGGTTTCGGGCAGGACGATCGCCACCACGTCGAATCGGCAGGGCTTGTCGGTCCAGCGCTTGCGATTGAGGAACCATTTGGCGGCTTTGAGCAGCTTGTGTTGTTTGGAACGCGTGACCTGATCCTGCGGGTCCTTGAACGCCCGGTTGCGTAGCGTCTTCACCTCGACGAAAACGATCGTCTCCGCCTCGCGCATTATCAGATCGATTTCGCCTACGGTGGTGGAAAAGCGGCGCGCCAGGGTTTTCAGGCCGCGCTTATTGAGAAAAGTTTCGGCCAGGCGTTCGCCTTGCAAGCCGAGTTTGGAGCGGGTAGTGCTCACGCCGGCGGCTACGTGGCCGCGGCGACTTCCGCGTCTTCGGTGGGTCCGCTCGCCGCCGCCGCCGCGGCAACCTCCGCCGCCTCGGCTTCGCGACGACGCTTCTCGGCCCGGGCCTCTTCCGCCGCCCGCCGCTGGGCGGCCGAAATGCGGCGTTCCTTCAGCTTGCGGGCCTTGCCGACCCGGTCACGCAGGTAGTACAGCTTGCATCGCCGAATCTTCCCGCTGCGTTTCGTCTTGATCGAGACGACCTTCGGCGAGTGGATCGGGAAGACACGTTCGACGCCCTGGTCGGCGACGATGCGGCGGACCGTGAACATCTCGTCGAGCCCCCGGCCCTTGCGGCTGATGACGGTGCCCTCGTAGTCCTGCAAGCGCTCTTTCTCACCCTCGATGATGCGGATGGTCACGACGACGGTGTCACCGATCTCGAAATCCAGCTCGCTCTGGCGTTTGTACTTCTTCTCGATTGTGTCAAGCAGGGGGTTTCTCATCGGGACGTCTCTCTTTCTCGTCGTTACGCAATCCGCTGCGCCGCGTAATTGTTTTGATCCAACAAATCGGGACGCCGCTGTTGCGTCCGTTGTTCCGATTGCGACCGACGCCACGCTTCAATATCGGCATGATTGCCGTTCAGCAGCACGTCGGGCACGCTCCGTCCGCGAAACTCCCGCGGGCGGGTGTACTGGGGATATTCGAGCCGGCCGTTCTGAAACGACTCGTTGTCGGTCGCCTCCGCATTCCCGAGAGCGCCCGGCAGCAATCGCACAACACTGTCGATCACGGCCAGAGCGGCAATCTCGCCCCCGGTCATGATAAAATCGCCCAGGCTCACTTCCTCCGGCTGAAGCAGGTCGATAATCCGCTCGTCGTAGCCTTCGTAATGCCCGCAGATAAAAAACAGCCGCTCGCACGAAGCAAAGCGGCCGGCGGTTGCCTGGGTAAAACGCGGACCCTGCGGCGTAAACAGAACACGCAGGGCCTTGCGGTTGTCCATGGCTTCGATCGCCTCGACGGCGTCGCACACGGGTTGACACGACAGCACCATCCCGGGGCCGCCGCCGAACGGCCGATCGTCAACTTTCCGATGCGGGTCGCGGGTATAGTCGCGGAGTTGGTGGGTGTGTATTTCAACCGCGCCGACGGCCTGCGCGCGCCCCAGGATACTCGCCGTCACATACGGCTGCATAACCTCTGGGAATAGCGTCAGGACGTCGATACGCATGGCTGTGTCCGGGCATAAGCCGCGCTGGTCTCACTTTGTCGCGATACCGTTTTTCTTCAGCAGGCTGCGGACCGTGTCGCTGGGCACGGCCCCGACGCCGAGCCAGTACTTGATCCGCTCGTCGTTGAGTTTGACCTGCTGTGATTCGATCCTGTTTTCCGGGTCGTACAATCCGAGTTCTTCGAGCACGCGACCATCGCGGGGATTGCGCCCCTCGATCGCGGTCAAACGAAAGAACGACCGATGTTTTCGACCCAGGCGTTTGAGCCGTAACTTTACCGCCATCTGGTTCTCCGGTGGTTATGGACGGATATCGCCGCACACCGAAACTTGTTTCACTAGCGACAACCGCTCCGAGAGCGATGTCGAGCCTCACAGTATATGCGACCCCGGCATAACTGCCAAGCCCCAATAACGACCAAATTAGAGCCCGGGTGAACGTTAGGAATGTGGGTAATGCCTGAATGTCATTCCGACCGTGTCCGCCACCGGCAGACACGCGGAGGAATCTTGTGCTCTGTCGCAGGTATATTGATGAACCGGGCAGACAGAGCCTCAAGAAGAGCCGCGGACTTCAGTCCGCCCGGTCGTTCGGGAAGAGGAAATTCTACTCCCTGCGGCATCTCCGCGCGGGCTGAAGCCCGCGGCTCCTTGGGGGCCGACGCTACCCGCGGATTATGCAAAACGGGCCCGGGCTTGTGTCCCGGGCCCATTCCTGGCGGAAGCTGCTGTGTGTTTCGTAGTCCGGCGGTCTGTTAAGACACCACCTGAGCCTGTTGCGGCAAAAAGCTCTGCGTAAGTTCCGCGACCGCCTGCTCAACCGTGTAGCGCGGCTGCCAACCGAATTCGGTCGTGATCTTGTGGTTGTCCCCGCAGTACCAAGGAACCTGACCGTCGTCGTCGTCGGCCGGCTGGTCGGACAGCGTGATGTTCCGACCCGCGGTTCGGCAGATCAGCTCGATAATCTCTCGCACGGTCCAGGTTCGCCCGGAACTGATGTTGTATGCCTCGTTGGCCCGGCCTTCCTCGAGCAGATACGCATACGCCTCAATCACGTCCGATACGTGCAGAAAGTCACGCTTGAAGTTGAGGTCCGGCAGTTGCAACGTGCTGCCGTGCGCGGCCGGATCCCACTCGGCCAAACGCTTCGCGACCGAGCCGAAGAAAAATTCCTCGGACTGGCCCGCCCCGGTGTAGTGGAAAGGCCGAACGATCGTAATGTGCGTGTGGTAATTCAAGAAAAACGTGCGGGCGATCGACTCGGCGGAGGCTTTCAACGAGCCGAACGTATTAACCGGATTGAACGGCGTGTCTTCGCCGACCGGTCGCTCGTTTCCTTCGACTTTCCCGTAGACGTCGCAGGCGCTCGTCAGCAGAACGCGGGCGCGCGGGACGATCCGCCTAGCCGCGTCCAGAATGTTTGCCCAGCCGGTCACGATCGACTGATAAGCGATTAACGGCTCGGCGTTGGCGGCGTGCGGCTGCGACGTGCCCGCCAGGTGGACGATGCCGTCTGGTTTGACGCCGGCGACCGCGCGGGCGACCGTGATCGCGTCACTGACGTCGCAGACCAGGGCTTTGCCGTATTGGCGTTCGAAGGCCAGCTTTCTGGCCCGGTTTCGAACCCCACCGACTACCTCGTAGCCCCGCCTCCGCAGGTACTCGACGAGATGCTTCCCGGTAAAGCCCTCCGCACCGGTGATGAACAGGGTTTTCACAGTCATCCTCCACTGGGGACACAGCTCCAACGTGTCTAGCAGCGACCGGGCTTCGAAGCGCTTAAGCAGTCTCTGCGGGAGTCATATCGGTTAGCGGAGGGGGCTGGTTTCGTAAGCGGTGCGGCGGGGGTGTAATTGGGTCCATTTTATCCCGACCGGAAACAGAGGCGGCGTCCGGAACCATCGATGGGAACTATCGAATTCTCGGTTTGCCCAGCGCAATACCTGCACGCCCGGCGGCCACGCCCCACTCGATCGCTGGAAGCACGGACAAGCAAACTGCCGCTTGTCCGTGGCACCCGTCGATGAACGTGTCACTGCAGCCGAACCTGTTATTCCGATCCCCACTCGAATGCCCCATAATCATCGTCTTGAGCGGCGACGCTTCGACGTGTATCCTAACCCGCTGTTGTGTTTGTGTGACCGTTTCGGAGTGGTACCGATGGACCTGGATGAAATCCTGCTGGAAGCCGAAGAGCAGATGGAGAAATCCGCCGAGTTCCTCAAGCACGAGTTGCGGGGGATTCGCACCGGGCAGGCCTCCGCCGGCCTGGTCGACCAGCTCAGGGTCGAGGTCGAGTCGTACGGGGCGCCCATGGGACTCAAGGAGTTGGCCAACATCGGCGTCGCCGAGGGTAACACGATTGTCATCAAGGCCTTCGACCCCTCGACCTTGAAGGACATCGAGCGGGCGATCGAAAAGAGCGAGATCGGCATCAACCCGCAGAACGACGGCAAAATAATCCGCCTGCCCGTGCCGCCTTTGTCAACCGAGCGGCGAAACCAGATCGTCGCGCAGGTCAAGCAGCTCGCCGAGCATCAGAAGGTCGCCGTCCGCAACACCCGTCGCGACGCAAACAAGTCTTTGGGCGCCGCCGAAAAGGCCAAGGAACTGACCGAAGACGACGTCAAGAGCGGCGAAAAGCAGGTCCAGGAACTGACCGATAACTACTGCAAGCAAATCGACAAGCTGCTCGAAGAGAAAACGAAGGACATCATGGAAGTCTGAGTTCGTTTTTTCCGAATTGCCGAGGCGTTTATTAAATCGACTGAATAACCGCGAACTCTCGTCCGCGCGGAGTGGCCGCGCGGGCTGAAGCCCGTGGCTCATCTATTTGCCGCACGCACACCGGACGCATACATAATTTTTATACCTGAGACTTGTCTGCTTCGATTGCCCGATGGCACGCGATGATGTGATCGGTCGGATATGCTGCGTGTCGTTTCAGGTTTGGCGTTTCCTGCCGACAACAATCGATTGCAATTGGGCAGCGCGGGTGGAACGCACAGCCGGTCGGCGGGTTGGCCGGGTTAGGCGGTTCGCCCGGCAGCGCGAGGTGGTCGCGGCGGGCACGCGGGTCGGGCACCGGGGCGGCGGCCAGCAACGCCTGTGTATATGGGTGCCGTGGGTTTGAGAACAGCTCTTCCGCCGAGGCCTGCTCGACGATCTTGCCCAGGTACATCACCGCGATCTCGTCGCAGAAATGGCGGACGACGGCCAGATTGTGGGCGATGAAGAGATAGCTCAGGCCGAATTCGTCCTGGAGGTCCGCCAGCAAGTTGAGTATCTGTGATTGGATCGAGACGTCGAGTGCCGAGACCGGCTCGTCGCAGATGATCAGCTTGGGCTTCAGCGCCAGGGCGCGAGCGATGCCGATGCGCTGACGCTGCCCCCCGGAGAACTCGTGCGGGTAGCGGCGCAGGTCGTTCGGCGATAGGCCGACGTGCGTCAGCAGATCGGCGACGCGCTTTCGGCGTTCGCCTCGGGTGTTGACCAGGCCGTGGACGCCGAGCGCTTCGCCGACGAGGGACTCGACGTTCATACGCGGGTTGAGGCTGCCGATCGGGTCCTGGAAGATGATTTGCATTTCGCGGCGGAGGCGGCGCATTTGCTTCGGCGGCAGAGCAAGGACGTCGCGGCCGTCGAAGATGACTTTGCCGCTGGTTGCGGGGATCAGGCGCAGAATGGTACGGGCGAGCGTGCTTTTACCGCATCCGCTCTCGCCGACCAGGCCGAGCGAGCAACGGCGTTTCACGTGAAACATCACACCGTCGACGGCTTTGACGGCACCGCCGCCGCGGACGGGGAAATGCGTGCGGAGGTTTTCGACGCGTAGGATGGCGCCGTCTGTCGGCTGCTGCGCGGGCAAGTCGGTAGCGGGTGTGGTCATGACGAGCATTATAGGCGTTCCGGGCGATAGGATTATTTAGGCGCTGATATATTTTAGTGTACGGTCAACGCTGATTTGACGGGTTGCGTATCGAGTGGCGCACAAGTCTGTCAATTGATGATTGACGGAGTACTCGTATGGTCAGACGCTGGCGGATCGGGCGCGTACTCAATTGTCGCCTTCTTTGGCGTAGATGATGTAGGTTATCGCGAAGTACGGGTGCAGGTTGTTGTGCGGCAAGTTGCCGCCGGTCGCCTCGGTTATCGAAGGGCTGGGCGAGAGGCAGTCGACCACTGTCGGCGTTGTTGTGGGGGCAATCAACTGGACGAGTTGGGTTCCGACGGTACCGGAGTCGGCGCCTTCGATCTGGTGGTGGTGGTCGAAGTTGTGCCTGTGGGCGGGCAACTCGTCGGCGGTGAGGGTGTGCGTCGCCGCGCCGCCGTGCGAGGTGAACATGCCGGAGACGGAGGTGAGCGGGGCACCGGCCGCGGTTGAGTCGCTCGCCCCCATGGGTGAGCGGTTGCGGAAGTTGGGCAGGCGGAATGTGGTGGCTCCGTCGCCGGCGCCATAATAAGTTCCGATGGTATGAAACAGGTCAAAATAGGTGGTACGTGAGACGAGTTGGCCGTTGCAGGGTAGCCAGCCGGGCGGGATGGCGTGATGGTTGCCCGCCCACATGCGCACTTCGCCGATGAGGCCGGCGGCGCCGGCCGGGCCGGGGATCGGGTTCATGAAGACCACCACGATGTCCTGCTCGTTGGCGTTGGCGACAAGTTGTTCTAGCTCTTCGGTGGTGAGTGTGCGACCGGATTCGAGCTCGGCGGTGTAGAGCTCCGGGTCGGCCTCCGTGGTCGCCGACTGCGAGTCCAGGAGGTTTTCGGGCATGCAGATCGGCGAGGTCTGTACGAGCAATAAACCGGCGGTGACGGCCAGCACGGTTGGTAACATCCCGGCACGTCTGAGATTATGTTGAATTACGCTTTTCATCGGGTTTCGTCTCCTGCGCTCGGCGAGAGTGCGGGTTCTGCACGGCGGAGGTGCCGCTGCTTGTCCATTATCGGCTGATTGGGGGTGATCGGTTTCGGGAGATTATGAGGAATCGGCGGAACGTGAACCGGTAGCAATCAAACCGGTGGGTCGTCGATGTTCCCCTTCGATCGTCGGGCCTGGTCGATGTTGGCGAGGAAGCCTTTGACCTCCTGGTCGGTGTCGAAGATCCAGTCGAGCTCGCAGACGGCGGAGGTGCTTCGGCGGGTGAGGTGCGGGATGCCGAGCAGCACCGTGACCTTGCCCAGATCGTCCCAGGGGATGGAGTAGGCGTTGCGGGGCGTGCGGGCCTGGACGCCCCGGGGTGTGACGGCGGCGTAGCGGTGGCCCTCGGAGAGCAGCACGCGGAGTCGCGGCAAGGCCCAGGCCAGCGAGCCGGCCGAGATCACCGCGCCGAGCGTCACCGACTTGTTCGGCCAATGTCCGTCGAGCAGCACGACGGCCAGGAAGCGAAACAGCCAGGGGGAGAAGATCAGCGTGTTGACGAAGGGGAGATAAATTCGCCACGGTCGTCGCGGCCGCCAGATCAGCGTGTGCCGGTCGTATTCGAAGCCGCACTCGGGGCATTGGCGGAATACGTCCGGGAGGAGGGGGGCGTGGCCGCATTCGGGGCATTTGTCGGGTCCGGAGACGGGCATGGATCGATTATACCTATCAGGGAGTGCTGTGTTGTTGGTTTACGATCCGATTCCTGAGCGCGGGTGAGGGGGTTGGGTGCCATGGCCAAGCGAAGCGCGGCCATGCTGGTTCCGTATCGAGAAACATGCCCGCGCCTTCGGCTTGGGCATGGCACCCATCAATTGAGGTGTGGCGGAGTGCTAGCGCGAGGGGGGTCGTGGTGGTAAAAGAACTCTACAAAAGCGGCCGAAGAGGGTGTGCGGGGAGGCGGACTCGATGTGGACGTTGATGATTGCGCCGATGTGGTCGGGGGGGGCGTCGAAGACTGCCATCAGGTCGCCGGGGGTTCGGCCGACAAGTTGAGTTGTTGGCGATTCGCGATGCGTTGGCTTGGTGTCGGGGTCGGCGTTGCCGTATCCCTCGCTTGCGCTTCGGGCTCTGTTTCTGGAGAGGGTAGGGCTGTGTTTGCCGCGGGTGCGGAGCTGGGAGTTGTGCTCGCCTTGGGCTTTGCGGGCGGCTTTGCTCGGGCCTTCGACGAGGATTTCGACTTCCTGTCCGATCAGGGCTTGTTTACGGCGGCGGCTGATTTCGCTTTGGATCGCGAGCAGCTCGTTGTTGCGTTGGACCTTGGTTTCGTGGGGAACATCGTCGGCGGTGCGGTCGGCCTTCGTGCCGGGGCGGGGGGAGTACTTGAAGATGAAGAGGCTGTCGTAATCGATCCGGCGAACGAGGTCGACCGTTTGTTGGAAGTCCTGCTCGGTTTCGCCGCTGAAGCCGACGATGAAGTCGCCGGCCAGAGTAATGTTGGGCACGTATTTGCGGGCGGTGTCGATCAGCTTGAGGTAGCTGTCGGCGGTGTAGTTACGGCGCATGGCCTTCAGGATGCGGTCGGAGCCGGACTGGGCGGGGATGTGCAGGTAGGGCATGACGCGCGGATAGTCGCGCATGACGCGGAAGATGTCCTCGTCCCAGTCGGCGGGGAAGCTGGTGACGAAACGGATGCGGTCGATGCCCTCCACCTCGTGCGTGCGTTCGAGCAGCCGGGCGAACGGGACCGCCTGGTCGTTTTCCTGATAGACGTAGCTGTTGACCGTTTGGCCCAGCAGCGTGATCTCGCGGCAGCCGAAGTCGGCGAGCAACTTGGCCTCGGTGATGATGTGGCCGGGTGGTCGGCTGCGTTCGGGGCCGCGGACGAACGGCACAACACAATAGGAGCAGAACTTGTCGCAGCCGCGCTGCACGCGGATGTAGGACTGTAGCACGGAGCCTTCGAGATTCGGCGTGCGGGCCAGGTCGAGGGCTTCGAGGTCGTCGGGTTCGAGGGAGCGCTGGAGAACCTTCGTGCGGCGGGATCGGCTGTCGGCGAGGGCGGCGACGTGTGTGCGGCGCCGGCGGACCTCTTCGAGCAGATCGGGCAGTTGGTGGAGCTCGCCCGGTCCGCAGATCAGGTCGACGTGCGGGGCCTGCTTGAACAGGTCTTTCCCGACACGCTCGGCCATACAGCCGATGACGCCGATGATGGTTTCGGGCCGGGTTTGCTTGAGGCTTTTGACTTGGCCGAGGCGTGAGAGGACTTTGTCCTCGGCGTGTTGGCGGACGCTGCACGTGTTGAAGAGGATCACGTCGGCGTCACGGTGGTTTTCGGCCGGTGTCATCCCACGGGCGCGGAGCCGGGCCTCGATGAGTTGGCTGTCGAGGATGTTCATCTGGCAGCCGAAGGTTTCGAGGAAGTATTTGGCGCCTCGCACGTAATGCTTCTCCGAGTCGTTTCAGGCGCATTCCACTTCAAACGCGCATGTCAGGGATTGTAGCGGATGTCCCCTGTTTCGGCCGTAAAACGACGAACGGTTGCCGGTTCTCGACGTCGGCTGTCGTGAGGCTTCCGCGCACCGACGTCGGCCACGGGGGGCCGACGCTACTCGCGGATTGAGGCGTGACAGAGCATTAGATGTATCTTCTCGCCAGTTCAGCGGTGATTTCGTCCACGTTTTCCGCGGTAATCCCCATTCTCCGATAGTGCGCTTCGACCAATTCCATCCTGTCCGGGTCGTCCATCTCGCGAATACAGGAGTATATTCCCAGCCTTCTTCCCACCTGATACCGTTGTTGATGTTCCGGGGCCATTTCCAGGAACGCCCGCGGAACCCCGAGCATGGCATCCTTGTCCCGAGGCAGCGTGCCCTCCAAATCTGAAAAGAGATTCAGAATGTGGTCGCTCTTGACCATGCTGTTGATCCTGTTGAGATTTTCAATAAACGTCAGAAGCTCATCCGCCACTATAAGATCCGTACACTTATCAAAGCGGCCGTCACGGTGAGTCTCGAAAAGCGGGGTACCTTCCGGGATGGCCAGCGTTCTAATCCGGATAAAGTCGGGGTCGATTCTGTTCAGAGCGTCGGCCGACTCCATGGCATGAGCCTCGGATAGTCTTCTGCCGCCCAGGCCCGGCATGAAATACTCGGAGACCTCGAACCCCGCGCCTTTGGCTTTGAGCCCGGCCTCGATGTGCATCTGCTTTGTGCAACCCTTGTCGACCGCTTTGAGCACCTCGTCAGAGCCCGATTCAAGGCCGATGTGGATCCGATCCAGACCAGCTTCCCTGATTGCCTTGAGGTCCTCGACTTTACGAAACGCGACGGTCTGCGAGCGGGCGTACGACGTGATCCGCTCGATCGACGGGAATCGCTTCCGGAGGTGCGTCAGGATTTCGACCAGATCGTCCGGCTTGGCAACCAGGCTGTTCGCGTCCTGGAGGAACACCGATTTCATGCCGCCCGCAAAAAGCCAGTTAAACGCGGCGGCAAAGGTCTCTGCCTCGCCCGGCTCCATGTTCCCGACGAGCCCGTTGATCTCGGGCCGCGGTATGGAGCCGGAGTCGCCGGCCAGTTCTCGCAATGCTTCCACCTGGCGATAAACCGAATCGATATCCCTTTTGACGTGCTCAGCCGAACGCAAGGAGAACTTCGTACCCTTGTAGACCGGACAGAAAGTACACCGATTCCACGGACAATTCCGCGTGACACGTATCAACAGGCTGCACGCCTCACTCGGCGGCCGGATAGGGCCTTGCTCAAACCCACGGTAGCAGTCGCTGGCTTTACGCATCACATTATTCCCGTCAACCGCAGTAGTACTGTCAAGCCCAGTTTGTAGGGTGCGGTTCACCGCACCAAATCCTTCTGCTGGCATGCCGATTCCACAACCTCTATGAGGGAACCGGGCGCAGGACGGCGCGCAGCGGGCTGGCGTCGCAACCCACGAGCCGTAGCGGCAGCGCGATAAGCTCGTACTCGCCGGGAGGCACATGATCCAAACGCAGCCCCTCGATGCTGGCGATCCCGTGTTCCGCCAGCCGGCGGTGAACCGGCAGCCCCGCCGCCGTGAACAGGTCGACCCCGGGAGTGTCGATACCGACCAGCCGCACTCCAGCGGCGTGCAAAGCGTCCGCCAGCTCGACCGACAGCGCGGCGAAGTCCTCATTAAACCGGGTCGGATCAGGAAACGTACCGGTCGCGAGCAGAACGCGTGTCGTACGAATCGTCTCGGTCAGGTCGTCGGGCCGTATCGCCGTCGCGCGCGTGACGTCGACCCGGACCACCTGGCAGCGGCCGACGTAGGCATCGAGCGGCATCTGGTCGATCGTGGCACCGTCGGGCGCAACGTGAGAAAACGCATCGGCATGCGTTCCAACGTGCACGGTCGTGTGTATCGCCGAAGCCGTCACCGGATCGCCGGCGCTGCGGTCGAACGTGGTCTCGCGCCGAAACGCCCGATCGCCCGGCCAGACGCACACCTCGGCGCTGATCGGTGCTGAGATGTCGTAGAGCATGGAGTTGACCTCCGCGGCGAAATCGAAGCATCATAGCAGCCGGGTGGCACTGTCAAGCGCCAGCTTGGCAGTGCTCTTGGAAGGAAGGGCTTGAGCGTCTCAAGACCACGACCCAGCTTCACTGGATCGTGCCACCCGCCCGCGATAGCGGGACGTGAGCCGAAGGTGATCAAGTGTGTGTTTCGCGCGCCCCCTAATTGAGCACCTTCGTTATCAGGACGTTGGACGCACGGACCGGGCGAGGGAACGGCGGCGGGCGGATTAGTCCTTGAATGGCGGGCCACGGCGATTTCCGGTATTTCTAGATATTATAGCATGGGGAGGCGCTGTGTCAAGTGGGCAGAGTTTGATCGCGCGCCGGGGTGGCACGGTCTAGCGTCGCCGGAGGGGTACACGGCTTGCCAGCAAGGTCGTCGCGACGCTAGGCCGTGGTCTCCTCCAAGACCAAGCGACCATCTCCGTCCCGCACCACGGCCTGCCGTCGCATGTGCGTTTGCACGAAGATCACGCATATCTGGGCGACGCCAGACCGTGCCACCCGCCGGGCCGCGCGCCACGCAGGGCCACGAGAGTGAGTGCGTCAACCCCTAAGTTCCAGCCACGCTGGATCGTGCTATCCGCGCGCCTCCGGGAATATCAGAATCCGACCATCCGGTTCCAGTCGGCCACGTACATCTCGATTCTCTGGAATTCGCTCGGCAGCAAGAGCCGGTTGTGGGCGATGAAATTGCGCGCTTTCTCAAGTTCTTCCATTCGCTGTTTGAGCCAGTGTTGAGATGGGACAAGATCAGCAAAATCCTCCCACGAGTTGATAACTACATCGGCGAGGTGTCCGAATTCCACAAAGCCCAGCAGCTCTTTCTTTGAGCCTTCCAGCCACGAGTCTTTCTGCGCACTTTCCCGACGAGACTCAGCAAAGCGCCGGACTGCCTGCGGGACGCCTTTCTCCCACCAGTCGGCACCATGTTTGTCAATGAGGCGTTCCTTGATGAGCTCCCGAACGGAGCTCTCAAAACAATACACAAGCGCGTAGAGACGGGACATCTGCAGCGCTTCGTTGCGCATTCCCACGTCGAAAGGGCTGAGTGTCTCTTCAAGAAGTCGACTCTCAGTCGCGCGCTGGTCCGCCCCGATTCGAATGCCGGCGCTGCGGAAACGCTCAGCCTCAGCCTCAAAAGACAGGCCTCGAAAGAGATAGTCTCTGATATCCTTCAGTGTATCACTCAAGGAGGTGCTCCTTCAGTGACTTGAAAATGGCGTTGAAAACTTCGACGTCCTTGGTGGCTGGGAGATGGATCTGAATACTGTAATTCAGACTGCCAATGCCCCCCCGTTGCGAAAGACGCCCATCTTCTCTCCGGTCTGCTTCCTTAGGCGCTGCTTTTCCTTTTCCTTTTCCTTTTTCTTTTCAACGGACGGCGCCTTTGCAGTACTCAAATCAGCTAGTTTCAGGAGGGCATAGAACGTCGTCGTCATAAACTGAGCCAGGCTGTGCGACACGTTGTGAACGGACTTGAACTTCCCTGTGATCGCCTTCCGATCTTTCTCAGTCGGGTTCTCGTTGATATGGAAAATCTCTTCGTACGCCTCGCGCAACGCGTCGCCCAAGATCCGTTTCGACCTTGAGGGATCTCTGTAGTTGTGATACCGATTCGTTGGGGCGCCATCGGGCGCCAGAAAGCCAAGATCTTTCAACAGCGGGATGACCGCTTGGTCATTGCTGCTCTTGAACCCAATGCTTCTGAGATGCGCAATCGTAAACTTGGGCGGCGCGGTTCCCTCGACAATCTTTCGCAGTATCGCCGCGAGGTTCTTAGAGCTCGGTAGATAGCGCTTCGTAAGCATGGCACGCCTTTCAAATGTGAGCGGTCTCGTGACGGACCCCTACGGCTAACATTGTGCCAACCTCGCCTGTGCCAGTATTCTCCTCCCACACAGCGTTTTACACAACTGCTGGTTCGTTAGCCGTTCGCTTTTCGAGGAGCGCCTCCAGAATCTTCTCCGGCGTGATCGGCAGATCCTTGATCAAGACGCCGGTGGCGTTGGCGATGGCGTGGGCGACGGCGCCGAGGACGGGGAGCGTGCTGCCTTCGCCGATCTCTATGGCACCGAAGGGGCCGCGCCTCAAATGCCGCGATACACTTCCCGGCGATGGCCCAAGGCCGAAATGACGATGACTCGCCGGCCGTCATCCACCGAGTAGAGGATGCGGTATTGCCCCACGCGCAAACGAAAGTCCTGTACGCCACGCAGCTTCTTTGAGCCCGCCGGCCTGGGATCGGACTCCAGCCTCAGAATGGTCTCCGATATCCGCCGAAACATCTTCTCGGACAGGCGGTCCATCTCCTTCTCGGCCGAGCGCTTGATGCGGATCGTGTAACCGCCGCCTTTGCTCATCGGGCTTTTCGCTCGGAGAGATAATCGCGGAACGGGCGCGACGGCTCGCTCCGCCGTCTGGCGATCAGCGCGAGATCAAGGATGTCCCGCGCCAACGCCTTGTCGCGGGCGATCCTGACCAGCACGGCGTCTCGCTCGGCCTTGGGCAAGGCCTTCAGCGCCGTTAGGAACACGTCCGCCGTGGCCGCTTGGGCCTTCGTCATGTTGTTGCACCTCCGTCTGCTTGCCAGTGCCCCGGTCGCGTCGGCTACTACCCCCACCGGCGAGACGCCGGTGCCACCCACATCCCCCACCTGCGTGGCAGGCTTACGCCTCCGCGCACATCTTATCTGGAACAGTGTACCATGCCCACACGAGTTCGCGCGCTAATACTAATGGGAGCGGAAACGGCTGAACGTCATGCTGAGCGAAGCGAAGCATCTTGCCGCGTTCTCAAGCAGATTCCTCGCTGCGCTCCTAAGAAACTACGAAGGTACATGTTTAACGTTGCAGCCCCGTGAGGGGCGACAGTCAGTAGCCGGGGGCGTGAGCCCCCGGAAAACGTGACGCTCGGTGATGAGAGCCCCGGAGGGGCGACAGAGAGTTCCCGACACGCGC
>JAUWNI010000172.1 GCA_030612705.1 Phycisphaerae bacterium
GATCGTCGGTCGCGCGTCCGGATCTTCATCCGCCAGACAAGCGGCAATCCAGGATTGGAAACACGTTTGAAACGCTTCAGGCCGGAGCGTGGAAAGAATGCGGCGAATGCAATCCCGCGATGGAATGCCATTGGTCAGCGCCAGCACTCGCCGCAGCCAATCTTCTCTTGCTTTGGCCCCGCGCTCAATCGACGTGGGTCCCGAGCAGCCGACGATCACGCCGCACACGGATATGACGAGCACGTCGCCCAGCAAGTGTCGCCGGTTGCGTGTGTGTCGGATCGGGGAGTGACTCGAAGTGTTCGACAATAGACTTCAACGTTGCAGTGCCATTGGCCATCGGTTCTATCCTCCTTTTGTCATTCCTTGCGGTTCCATCCGTCAAGGTTGAGCAAGATATAACCGAAAACGGCGGCGAATGCTAGATTACCTATATTACCCAGAGTACCTATTTATGCGCGCTGGTCCTGACGGCGGGGCTCAGCGCCACGACGATCACGCGACTGATGACGGCCTGGCGGGACGAGCACCAGACCTGGAGCCGCCGCTCGCTGGAAGACAAACAATACGTGTATTTGTGGGCCGACGGCATTCACTTCAACATCCGGCTGGAGGAAGACCGCCAGTGCATCCTGGTACTGATGGGCGCGACGGCGGACGGCCAGAAGGAGCTGATCGCCGTGGTCGACGGGCACCGCGAAAGCGAGCAATCGTGGTACACGCTCCTGCTGGACTGTAAACAGCGCGGGCTGACGGTCGACCCGAAGCTGGCGACGGCGGACGGTGCGTTGGGTTTCTGGAAGGCTTTGCCGCAAGTGTGGCCGACGACGCGGCCGCAGCGCTGCTGGGTTCACAAGACCGTCAACGTGCTGGACAAGCTGGCCAAGAAAGTACAGTCGGGCGCAAAGGCGAAGCTGCGTGAGATCTGGATGGCCCCGACGCGAACCGACGCCGAACGGGCCTTCGACCACTTCATCGCGTTGTACGAGCCGAAATATCCGGCGGCGGTCGAGTGCCTGAAAAAGGACCGGGATGAATTGCTGATGTTTTACGATTTCCCGGCCGAGCACTGGGTGCACGTGCGGACATCGAATCCGATCGAAAGCACGTTCGCGACGGTGCGACTGCGACACCGCCGAACGAAAGGCAACGGCAGCCGGGCGGCGTGCCTGGCGATGGTTTTCAAGCTGTGCAAGTCCGCCGAGCGGCACTGGCGGACCCTAAACGGTGCCAAACTGCTACCGGACGTGATCGCGGGGATCGTGTTCAAGAATGGAGAAAAACCCAAGAAGGACGCCGCTTGATCAGAATGTCATCAACGAAATTTGACAATAACTCGGCTACCCATCAAGCAATGTGTAACGGAGCACTGGACGTACGAATGTGCTACGCCAATTGGTACTCTTAACGTCCTAGGTGTCTTGGCGACTTGGCGGTTCAACCCGTCCCGCAGTACCCTCGGGAAAACACGGAAGCACCAAAAAAAACGCAGGGCCGACCCGCTTGGCCGACCCTGCAAATGCCTTGCCTCTGCCCTTCCTCTCGGCTCCCCTGGAAAGGATAGACAAGTCCCTGCTGCTTCCTCCCTCTCGACTCCCCTCAAAAGGAAGGTAATCAGCGCAAGATACTAGGCATACAACCCTCGGTTTTTCAACTGACCGCCCGAAAAAACCTTAGATTTCGCTAAATAATCTCCCTCGTCACAACATTATCAGACGGCGATATCCGCCGAAAAAGCGGTTTAATCCTTGTCCCGCAAAGCCTTACGGACACGTCGTCCCGTACACCGCCAGCAATGCCGATAGGTCGCTCAGATCAACATCACCATCGCCGTCCAAGTCGCCGTCCTCGTACACCGCCCCGCTGGTCATCCCGTAATTAGCCAGCAGCGCCGACAAATCGGCCAGGTCGATATCCCCGTCACCATCGAGATCACCCGGACAAGGTATATCTTCGCAACTGATCCGTAGCAGTGAAAAGTCGTCAATACCCGCTTCGACAACCGACCCACTATTGAGATCCGACGCCTCAAACCGAACCATCACTTCGCTCGTCGGCGTTACGTAGTCGCCCACCATGAACGTGTGTTCCGTCCAGCCGGCCGACGACCCGGGCCCAAAGGTCGATACCAGCGTCCATTGCGCCCCGTTGTCGTTCGAGACGTGAACCTTGAACAGATCATTGTTCGGGTCGGCCCCAAAGTTGTTCGTGTACCACAACGCGTAATGAATCCACGCGTCACCCTCGCTCAGATCAAGCGTCGGCGAATACAGCCACGTGTACCCACCATCCACATCCGAGTTATCGTCCTCGTTGTCTGTCAGGTAACACTGGCCGGAGCCGTCGTGGTCGCTGGGTGGATCGCCGCGGTCGCCGCCGCCGATCGGAACGCCGCGGTCCCAGGCCCCGTCGGTCAGTCCGGTACTGTTCTGCACCGTCCAGCCCTGATCCGTCTCAAAATCATCCGCAAAAACGATCTCGTATTCGCCGACCAGCACGCTATACGTCTCGGCCGGCGCATCAGCGGGCAGGTAAACCACACCCGACGTATCACCCTCGGCGCTGAAGTAAAACTCGGGCGTATCCTCGCAATGTGCCCCCGGCAACGTTGCCTCATAGAGATTGCCGCTCACATACGTCAACGGAGCGGTCTGGAAATCACCGCCGTCATAGCGGTAGTGCAGCGTCGGACTGCCGGGCACCACTTCCTCGGCAACCGACGTGATTTCCACGTCGATCACCTCGGGCGTTGCCGGTGCCACGATCTCCGGCAAGCCGCTAGGCAAGCTGATACTCGTCCCAACCTGATCCAGCGCCCACTCCGTCAAGTGCATAATCGCCGGCAGATTCTCCTCGCACGTCGGCAGAATCTGCTCCGGCGGCAATAAAAACCCGTAGTAACCGGTGTCACGCAGCTCGATTGTGAAACCGAACGCACCCGCCTCGGCGTACGCCCAATCCACCGTAACGCCGCTGGCCGGATAGATCGTTTCGCAAACCGGCCCCGGCTCGTAGTACATCCCGTGAACCGACTGGATCAAAGCCTGCATCGTGTTGCCAAGCGACCAGTACTCCGATCCGTCCGGCTCCGGCGGCCCGCCCACACACTCGCAGCCGTACGGCCACAGGATGAGCTGCGAGTAGCTGTGATAATCCATGAAAGCCACAGTATTCGGATGCGCAAGAATATAGTCGCTTATCACGGTGCTCTCCGGTTCACTGAACGGCGACGGCCCACGGTAGGTTTCAGACCATGTGTCGCCGCTCGACCCGGGTCCGCCCCAGCCGTACGACCAGTTGCGGTTCAGATCAACACCATAAGTGCCGTCGCCGTTGTTGCGCCGATTCTTCCGCCACATCCGGTCCGTATCCCAGGCATAGACATACCCGTCCGGATTGACGCACGGCAACAGGTAAATATCCAACCCGTCGACCAGCTCACGTACGCTCGGGCTCACGTCGTAATTATTCACCAGATGATCGGCCAGATAGAGCACGACCGGTCCGGTGATCCACTCGCGCACGTGTATCAGTGATTGATAGAACACCGCCGGCTTGTTGTCGCCTTCGGTGCCGGTGATGTGCAATACCCACAGGTCACGCCCCTCAATCGACGTGCCAATGCTGAAAACTTCGCACAAATCCGGACGCGCGGCTGCCAGATCGTTGATGAACGTCTCAATCTCATTCAACGTCATGTACGCGTCCCACGGCCCTCGGCCGCGCAGCCCGTGCGTCGCCCGCTCGCGCTCGATCAACGCCTGCACGTCCGGAATCCACATTGTGTACTCGAACTCCGCGCGCTCCAGCTCCGCCAACTGCTCCGGGCAAACCAGCACGTCCAGCGTCCCGAGGCCGCGGTAATCCGACCAGATCGACTCGACAATCCGTTCGATCTGTACCAACTGCTCCTCGCTGTTGACGTCCGCGCGAACGACCGAGTACCCCTCATAACTGCGGTATTCGTCCGCCTGCGCCGGGACGACCACCAGTACCAGCACTGCCGCCAATGTCCCTATCACGATTCGCCGTAACATCTCATACCTCCTTCAGAGTGCTCACCTACGTAGCGGCCGACCACCGTGTCGGCCGTCGAGGTGAGAATACACCTCGTGATCTACTAGTGCTCCGACACACGTAAATTTGCGGGTAGCGTCGGGTCTCCGTGCCCGACGTAGCAAACGAACGGCTTTCGACGACCTACGTCGGCCGCGGGGGGCCGACGCTACGACCCGCGGTACGATGTGTGACATAGCACTAGCCGCACGACTCGCCATAAACTCCCAACAAAATCGCCAGGTCCGACAGATCAACGTCGCCGTCGTCGTCCAGATCGCCGTCCGCAAACGTCGCCCCCTCAATCATGCCGTAATGACCCAACAACTCGCCCAAATCCGCCAGATCAATCACCCCGTCAAAAGTCACATCACCAAGACAACCGACCGACTCGCACTCATCGGGAATCTCGTTGCCGTTAACATCCTGCGACCGCCCGGACGCGATATCGTCCCCGTCAACGATCCCATTCCCATTGCAGTCATCAAACGTCCCAGAGCACGCGAATCCGCCAACCCGAAAGTCGTCAACGCCGGCCTCGACTACCGACCCCACGTCGAGATCCGACGCCTCAAAACGAACCTTCACCTGCTCGTTCGGCAGAACGAAGTCGCCAACCATGAAGTTGTGCTCGACCCACCCGCCGGAGGTGACCGGCCCGACCGTTTCAACCGGGATCCAGTTCGCTCCGTTATCGTTCGAGACAAAGGTCTTGAAGAGATCGTTGTCGGGATCGTTCCCAGCGTTGTTAGTATACCACAGAGCGTAGTGAATTTCGGCGTCGCCGGCACTCAAATCGAGCGTGGGCGAAATCAACCAGGTGTAACCGTCATCCACGTCGGAGTTATCGTCCTCGTTGTCGGTCAGGTAACACCGGCCGGAACCATCGTAATCGGTCGGCGGATCCCCGCGGTCGCCGCCGCCGGCTGGCACGCCGCGCTCCCACGAACCGTCGGTAAGGTCAACACTGTTCTCGACCGTCCAGCCCTGATCCGTCTCGAAGTCATCCGCAAACGAAAGCACGAATTCACCGACGTCGGCTGCGAAGACCGCGGATGGTGCATTCGGCGGCTGCGTCACCACGCCGCTTGCCGTCCCCTCGACGCTGATATAAAACTCAGGCGTCGCCCCGCAAACCCCCGGCGGAAGCTCCGCCCGGTACAAATCACCACCCAGCGGCGTCAACGCCTCTTCAAGCCAATCACCGCCGTCATAACGGAAGTGCAGCACCGCCGATCCGGATACCAGCGACTCAGCCATCGCCGTTATCTCGACATCAAACACTTCGCCTACCCCCGGCAACATCAACGCCGGCACCCCAGTCGGAAACTCGATGCGAATCCCCAGCGGCGTCAACCCCGGCGTCCCGCAAACCGAGAACGGCTGCGGACCCTCCGGCACCACATGCCCGACCACCTCCACCCGCCAGTCCCCGGCCACGGGGTTCCTCACGCGCACCTGCTCGATGTTGTTAACGTGGTCCTCCCGATCCTGAACCGCCGCCACACCCGGACTCTCCGGATCCAGCGTCCAGGGGTAATAACGAATGCCCGACGGATCATATATCCGCAGGTCAAGATCGTTCACCAACGCCGGCTCGACGTTCGGCGTGCCGGGATAGTCATCCCACGCCAGCGTGACCTTCAGCCACTCATCGAACGTCCCCACCGTAATGACGTAGTCGACCGAACCGCCCTGCGAGACATCGTCTTCTAGAAAGTTGCCCGTTCGCATGAAGTCGATCGCGTATTTGATCCGCACCACTCCGTACCCGAATTGATAATCAGGACCGGTATTGCCCACCTCGGAAGCGGTCTGCGCGAACAGCACCTTCAACGTCGAATTCCGCGGATCGGGCTCGTCCGGAAACTGCACCCGGAAATCCTCGATCAGCAACGCCGCCAATCCACATATCGTCGGCGAAGCCATCGATGTCCCGCACATCGTCGTGTAAGCGTCGTCGCCGCTCGACGAGCACGACGTCACCCCGCCGTCGCCGCCGCTCTCGCAACCCGGCGCGCAGAAGTCCGGCTTGATCCGCCCGTCATCCACCGGCCCCCAACTGCTGAACGAGGTCATGCTCCCGTTGTCCGAGTTGATCGCACCAATCGCCAAATGGTTCTTCGCGCCGGCCGGCGGAGCCGTGCTGTAATAATCGCCATACCCTTCCACGTCGCAGCGGCTGCCCTGGCGCTCGTTGCCGGCCGCCCACACGATCCGGAACGGTTGCCCCCCGCTGAGCGACCCGCGCACAATCGCGTCAATCACGCTCGAACAAAGCCCGTAATCACCCTGATACTCGCATGGGAATTGGTTGGTCTCGATATTGGTCCCGATCGAGTTATTCGCGATTACCGCCCCCATCGCGATCGCGGCACCGTAGTCATCCTCAATGTCTCCCGGGTTCGTATACAGAAACGTCCCGCTCCCGTCGTACTCGAAACCATACGACAGCAGCGTCACGCCTGGCGCCATTCCCCGGTACACTCCGCCGCCGGCCGACCCATCGCCGCCGATCGTTCCCGACACGTGCGTCGCATGGTTTGCAACCCCCGACCCGTCATGCACCGATAGCCGACCGCCGAAATCATCATGCGACGCCCGCGCCGTCCCTCCGTCATATACCAATACCGACACGCCCGTACCGTCCAGATCGTACGGCGAGTCTTGCACGTCGTTGGCCTGAGTAATAATGCGGTTGCTATTGTTGTTCGTACAAAACCGCGGCAACGCCGGCTCGATCCACTGTACCGCATCCTCGGCGGCCAGGTCGTACACCACCTCCAGCGGCAACTCCACCACCAGCGCGTTCACCGTCTCAAGCCTGTCGCGAACATTCGCGTCATATAGCCCCATCACCGGGACCGCTTCCGACTCAAGCTCAACATCACGATGAAAAACAACATACGCCCCAATAACAGGCGGTTCTCCCAAACCCCGGTTCACAACCGCCCACTCAGGCGTCTCACCCGCAACCAGCAGCGGTGCCAACTTCGCCATCGGATCGATCGCATCCGCCGAAACGATCTCGACCGCACGTCCGATCGCTAAGATATCCAACAGATCAACGTGCTGCGTCGCGAAAAAGGCGTTGCTGCCGAGATAGCTCAAGAGGGTCACGCCGGCATCTTCCAACGCCGCGCGCTGCTCGGCATCAACCGGCGCGCTAAATTGCAGCACCACTCGCCGCGCGGCCGGTTGTGTCGCCAACTCCGTTAGTTTCTCCAGGACCGTTTGCTGAGCCCCCGCCGGCACCGTCTGAACGGTCGATCCCGATCGCCACCGAATCTCATCTCCCCCCGCCGACGCACTCGTCAACCCGATCAACGCCGCCAATGCGGCGCAACAGGCCACGAACCACACCTGCCTGAGATATGAGCAATTAAAACCGCTTTTCATGTATAGCCTCCGAGCATTCCTACAACGCTGCTCCCGGTACGGACGCGCCTGCCGCGGCCCGGAGGTGCTTCGCCGACTTTCCCCGCGACTTACATCATAAGAACCGATTCACAACGCGAGGCGATCGACGAGTGAGGGTGTGGGCCGTAGCTCCCAATAACGCTCAGCCCATTTGCAATATGCACTCCGCCTCTTCCAAATAAGCTTCCTTGCCGTGCCCCTGGCAGGTTAGTGTGCGCTTACTAACCATCTTCACGAAAACGTCGGCAAGGCAAACCTCCTTAATATCACTCTAGCCACCGCACACCGCCGTTTCAAGGATTTACACGACTATTTGCCCACCCTGATGTATCATGGCAACCACCTCTAGGCTCTGTCTCGCCTCTGAGGGTAACGTCGGCCCCCCCCCGCCCCCCAAGGCCGGCGGAAGGCACCCCAAGGGCCACCATTGGCCCGGGGGGGCCCCCCGAAACCCCC
>JAUWNI010000034.1 GCA_030612705.1 Phycisphaerae bacterium
GGCGGGGGGGTGAGCGGGGGGGCTACTTTTTTCGCCGGCCGGCGAAAACGCCATGTCCCGCCCCACCCACGAGGCGGCCTATCCCGTGAGCGGCTGTTTTCCCGCACTCGACGGCCGACACGGGGGGCGGCCGCTACAGCCCGTGGGCGGTGTCGCCTTTTGCGGCGGATTGTTAGGAGGATTCTCCGCTTTTTCAGGCGGTCACTCTGAAATGTCACCCTGATCGCGTTTCCCGGCACGCATGCGTTTTCGTCGCTAGTTGCCGGGCTTGACACGAATCCATCTGCTCCAGGAGGTTATTGACGCAGGCGGCGGTCATGACGCAGTTGGCACAGGGTAGCAGCGTGTCGATCGAATCCGAGTCGATGCTCGAAGCAATTCCGAGCGGCCTATCGCCCAACACCCGGCGTACATCCCAGCAGACTTGAGGAGCCTTTTGCAATCCCGAGCCGTTTCCAACAATCGTAGGGACGTCAACATAATGCATGGCGGCGATGAGGGTGGACGACGCAGGCGTGCCGCCTCCGGCTACCGCGGCGGTGATCGGCGCAAAGAGCAACCCATCCCATCCGGTCGTTTGCCGGGCTTGCCTGATTGCGGTGGCGGAATCGTTCAGACCGTCGGGGGTGGGAGGGTTGTTGGCCCAGACGCCCTCGACGCCGTCGGGCAGACGGCAGATCACATCCTGGGGGCGCAGGTCAAGGCAGTTGACCCCGACGAATAAATCGGGGTGAATCGCGATGACCTGTTTGGTGATCCGCATCAGGCGTTGATGGCCGATGCCGTGGTTGAGCAGGAACACGCCGTCGGCATCCGCCTCGCGAGCGATCTCGACGTTTTGGAGAGCTTGCTTTTCGTCGGATGCGTAGATCACGGGCAGGAAGACGTGATTCCGATTCGCGAAACGTCTTCGAAATCGACGCCAACTATCGGCGGCGTTGTTGGTTTCGAACGTGCTCATGGTGTACACCGCTTTCCCCTTCGTCAGACCAATATCACACTCTCCTATGTGAACTTCCGCCGTCACAGGCGGAACCTTTCAGATGAAGTACCGTTTTTCCCTAGTTTTTAGGGAAGTAATCGTCCGATAATCGCGTAATCTTGACTGTGAATAATGGAAAACCAGTATGATCGGCGGTTGAGATTCGGCTTGTGTCGGCCCATTTGGGCTGTGCGTATCGGCGGGGTAATCGCTGCCTGGTTCTCGCCGTGGTGTTGATCCGGCTATGGGGCTACGGCTCTGGTCCAGGCTGGAATTCGAGTTGGAATGCACGTAACTATCGCTTCTGAAAATGGTTAGGGCGCAATGTGTTGCCGTAGCCCTACGATGCTGCCCCGCAGTTCCCATTCTTCGAGTTCGTGGAATGTTATGCAATAGGGGATTCGCCCCAAATTGATGAATAGTGACTGTTAGGGAGCGTTCCAGGGAAGTGTGCAGACGATCATCCACCAACTCGTCTCACCATACGTGGACGTGCGGTTTCACCACGAAACTGGTCGCATTACGGTAGAATAGCGATGACACGCGTCTGCTCGAACAGTTCAATGACCGTCAGGGATAAAGAGAGTGTACGATGCACTCGGGTGAGAAATGGTCACAGACGACGATCGACAGCGACACGTTGATCGAGCGGCTGCGCGCGCCGGACGACCAGGACGCGTGGCGGCAGGTAGATCAGCGCTACGGAGTACTGCTGATTGCGTTTGCGGCGCGGATGGGGCTCCCGCCGGATCAATGCCGCGATGCGCGTCAGGAGACGATGCTGGCGTTCGTGAAGACGATTCGCGCCGGGCGCTTTGATCGGTCGCGTGGCCGGCTCCGTGATCTGCTGTTCTCGATCGCGAAGAATAAGATCGTTGAAAACCACAAGCGAAGGGGCAAACAAGACGCGCTGCTCGAAGGCGAGTCGGAAAAGGCAAATTCCCTCGTGCAGGTTCCCGACAACGACGGGTGGCTGGAAGCGTGGGAATCGGAGTGGCAAGTGGCGGTTGCGGCCCAGTGCTTGAAAGAGGCTCAAGAAAAATTCAAACCTGAAACCTATCTCGCTTTTTATTTAAAAGCGATTGAGGATTTGCCGTCGGCGGAGGTCGCACGGAAGCTGGGCAAGACGGTAAACGCGGTCGACATCGCCGTTAGTCGCGTGCGCGGCTTTTTACGTCAGATTCGGCCGGCAATCGAGGAACTGTTCTGAACGATGGACCCCGACGCGTCATTAGACCGCTATCGCAAGGCCGTACAGGCCCATCCGGAGTTGGCTGCCGACGTTTCGCCACCCCAGTCGGATGAGACCGCACCGGCGGTGCCGAACTCGGATGCGGGCGGCGACGAATCCGGATTTGGGCGGTTTTCGCCGAACTATGAGATCGTCGGTCCGATCGCGGAGACGCGTCTGTCGAGGACGTGGAAAGCCTGGAACCGCGAGCGCAAGGCCAACGTAGTGATCAAGGAACCGCGCGCGGACTTGCTGATCGATCCCAACGCGGAGGAGCGTTTTCGGCGGGAGGTGCAACTCGCTTCGCGTTTGATGCACCCCAATATCGTCCCGATTCTGGATACGCACCTTGCCGAGCCGCCGTGGTTCTACACGATGCCGTTTATCGAGGGGCGACACCTCGATGTGTATTGCAATGAGCGTCGGCTCTCGATCGAGCAGCGTTTGGCGTTGTTCCACAAGGTCTGCGACGCCGTCACGCATGCGCATCAGCAGGGCGTGATTCACCGGGATTTGAAGCCGAATAACATCTTGGTTTCCGAGGAGGGTGAGCCGCAGTTGCTCGACTTCGGGCTGGGGCGCTTGCTCGAGGCGGACGGGGTGCCGAGCGTGGCGACGGGCGATCGCCTGCTGGGCTCACCGGGTTACATGGCTCCGGAGCAGGCACAATGTCTGCCGGTTGATACGCGCACGGATGTCTATGCGCTCGGCGTCATTCTCTACGAACTGTTGACGGAGCGCTTGCCGATCGATCCGGCTTCGGACCTCGACGAGACGCGCCGCCGCATTTATGAGGACGCGCCGGTCCCGCCCCGGCGACGGAATCCGCGCTTGTCGCGTGAATTGAACGCGATTGTCCTGAAAACGCTCGCCAAGAAGCCGGACGATCGTTACCAGAGCGCCCGCGAACTGGTTCAGGATATCGACAACCACTTGAACGTTCGGCCGGTCGATGCGTTGCGGCACACCGGAAGATACGTATTCGGCAAGTGGCTGCGGCGGAATAAGTCGTCAGTAGTGCTCGGAGTAGTTGTCGCGATCGCGGTGGTCGTATTACACGTGTTTGCCGTCATGAACTACTACAGTGGCCAGCGGCGCGAAACCGAGCGACACATAAAGGCGGTGTTGATGGGTCGGCTTCAGACGGTGCGAGACGACCCGGTCAACGCCGCGGCACAGTTGTGGAGCGAATATCTGCAATACGACACGACGCGGACGCGTTTTGCGCTGTGGGAGCTTTATCGGCGTTATCCGTGTGTGCTTAGTGTGGATGCCGGTTCACAGCGCGACGTGGAGTATTCGCCCGGCGGCAGGTGGCTGGCCTGCGTCGGCGAGGATCAGCGCCTGTCCTTGTTCGACGCGGAGACCGGCGATTGTGTACAGGTGCTCTATGCGGATGCCGCCCGCGCCCGTTGCGTCAAGTTCTCACCCACGCGGGCTGAGCTTTATGTCGGCGGCAGCGACGGCAGACTGCACATCTGGTCGTTTTCCGAGGAGTCCGGCCGAGCGGGTGACTACCCGACTCAGACATTGCGCATTACGCGGGGAGAGGTCACCGCCCTGGCGGTCTCGCCCGGCGGCAATTGGATGGTGGCATGTGGCGAAGAACCCTTAACGGGAGCGGACCCCGATTCAGTCGATTCAACTATCTGTTTGTGGGATGTGTGCAACGAATTTGCCGCCACACAAACCTGGCCGCTACCCGGTGAACGCGTTCACGCGCTGGCGTTCGCAAACGACGAAAGGACCTTGGCCGGGGCCGGGTGGCGACCGCTCGCAAGTTCGCGGGCCCCGCGCGGCGACAGTGTCTTCATCTGGGACGTTCGATCAGAAGAGGGGCCGCGCCGGGTCGGCGGCGGTGTGCCGGTGAATCGCGCCGTGGTTTTTTCGGCGGACGGTCGGCGCGTCTTTACCGGCGGGAACTGTTTGCAGTGTGTCGAACTGCCCTCGGAAACCGAAACGCTTTTGGTGAACGACTGCAAATGGGGAATTCGCTCGATTGCCGCGACGAATGCGCCGGCGGGTCCATACCTCGCATTTGCGACCGGCGACGGACGCATTCGTTTCTATGACGAGCTGCGCGGCAGCCTGCTGCCCGAAGAGGGTTTCCATGCCGTCGTCGCGGATCTGATCGACGTGTGCTTTTCGCCGGACGGCAGCCGGCTCGCCTCGGTCAGCTCCGACGGGCTTAGAGTGTGGCGATTCCCGCCGGCATTTGCGGCGCGCATCCCGGGCATCGCGGACTCAGGCGGTCTGCACCTGACGATTTCGGGCAGTGGAGAGCGTGTGGCGATTTCGCGTGCAGGGGGTAGCGAGACGCAGCCTGTCTTTATTTGGCAGCGATCGGCGGAGGAGTCGTTGCTTAAGCGTACGGAGTTGCTGAATGCGGGAGCCCCTCCAAAATTCAGTGAAGATGGACGTTGGTTGGCGCTGACCAGGATGGAAGAAGGCCGGCGGCAATTGGTAATCGTGGAGGCGTCCACGCCGAATAACGTAATCGCTTCGGTGACGGTCGAGCTCGACGGCTGGCCTGAAATGTTCTGGTTGGATAGCGAGTCGCGCACGTTGCTACTGGCATGTTCCGATAGCACGCTGCGGCTATGGCCGGCCGGCGCGCCTCCGGCTCAGGGTGGCACCGGCGTCTCGCCGGTGGTTTTACTCTCAGACTTGGAAGTCATTCATCGCTTCGACAGCGGCTGTACCTGTTTCGCAACCGATCAGCGCCGGCAATGGTTGGCGGCCTCATCCGAGGGCCCTGACGGCCACGGTCGCGTAGCGTTGTGGCGAGCAACGGGCCGGAAGTTGGGGGAAGGCTCTTTCGCCGACGCGTTCGAGTTCGAAACCGAGTTCGCGACACATGCGTACACTTGGAACGTGGCATTGCTGACTGATGGTGATCGGAAACTGACGATCGCAACCAGCGGATCGAGCCGCCGGGTCAGTCTTTGGGATCCGTTGACCGGGCGGCAGGTGGGCAGTCTCGCCGGTCACCGGGACGCCGTCTTTCATTGCCGGAGCCTGGACGGCAACGTGCTGGTGACGGCCTCGCGCGACAACACGGTACGGGTCTGGGATGTGGATCAGCGGGAAGAGGTGTGCGTACTTTACGAGAGCCGCTATATGCAACCCGAGATCGCGGTGTCAAACGGTCGTATTGCCATTGCCGACGGCAGTGTCGTCATGGTCGCCGACGCGCGCGAGATCGAGCGGTTTTTAACAGGTAACCGCGTGTACGAATCCCGTTGGCTGAGCCGCGAATGACCGAGATGGAAGGCGCTATTACGAACACGTCTTGCGAACACAGGGGATGGACGGATCTGGATTTATGAACAAAGAACGCGCGAGAGTTTGCTCTCTAACCCTGCTCACGCTTACAACCGTGGCCTGCGCGTCCGCGTTTGCGGGGAGCCAGGATCCGCCGGTGAAAATCGGCGTATTGGCCAAGCGGGGCGTCGACAGGTGCTTGGAAAAGTGGGGCCCCACGGCCGAGTACCTGACCACTCAGATTCCCGATCAATCATTCATTATCGTTCCGCTCGATTTTGATGAAATCTGCCCGGTTGTTGAGCGCGGCGAAGTGGATTTCGTGCTTGCCAATTCCTCTTTCTATGTGGAACTCGAAGCCCGCTACGGCGCGAACCGCCTGGCGACGCTGAAAAACTTTTCTCTGGGGACGGGGTATACCAGGTTCGGCGGAGTGATCTTTTGCAGAGTCGACCGCGACGACATCGAATGCCTGACCGATTTCAAAGGCAAGACCTTCATGGCCGTGAAGGAAACATCTTTCGGCGGGTGGCAGATGGCCTGGCGGGAATTGAAAGAGGCGCGTATCGATCCCCATCGCGACTTCGCCGAGCTTCGGTTCGGTGGTACTCACGACGCCGTTGTGTACGCGATTAGAGACGGCTTGGTAGACGCGGGGACCGTCAGGACCGATACGTTGGAGAGAATGGAGGCCGAGGGAAAGATTCGCCTGGAGAACTTCCGCGTCATTTGTGAACGCGACATCGACCAGCGTGAATTGCCCTGTAGCCGTTCCACGCGTCTGTATCCCGAATGGCCGTTTGCCAAGGTCAGGCACACTGCCGATGAACTGGCGGAAACCGTGGCCGTTGCTTTGCTAGGCATGTCGGCGGATAGTCCGGCGGCCAGGGCCGCGAGATGTGCCGGCTGGACGGTTCCCCTCAATTATCAACCGGTGCACGAATGCCTCAAAGAGCTTCGCGTTGGCCCCTACAAAGATCTAGGAAAGATAACACTCGGCGAACTTGTCAGGCAGTACTGGCCTGGGCTCGTTGCGGTTGTTGTATTCCTGGCCACGGCGGCCGCCATCACGGTATACGTGCTACGGCTCAATCGCAGGCTTGAAAAGTCCGTTGCGGCAGAGAGGAAGGAGCTGGCCGAGCGCAAGCGGGCTGAAGAAGCACTGAGGGCCTCACAACAATACACAAGGGAGCTGATTGAAGCCCATCTTGATCCCTTGGTGACAATATCCGCCGAGGGCAAGATTATGGACGTGAACCAGGCCTCGGAGTTGATTACCGGATATCCGCGCGAGACGCTGATTGGAACGGATTTCTCAGACTATTTCACCGATCCTCGGAAAGCGCGTCAGGGTTATCAACAGGCGTTCAGGGAGAAACACGTCCATGACTATCCATTGGATATCAAACACCGTGACGGAAGCGTGACTCCCGTGTTCTATAACGCCTCTGTTTACCACGACACAAAAGGTAATGTTGCCGGTGTCTTTGCCGCCGCCCGCGATATCACTGAGCGAAAGCGGGCGGAAAAGGCTCTGAAGGATACTACCGATTTGCTTCAGAGTATCATGGACAGTTCTACCGGGGATATCATCTTGGCAACCGATCCCCCGGGGACAATTCTCACTTGGAACGAGGGTGCCAGGAGGCTTTTAGGCTATGAGCCTGAAGAGGTAGTGGGCAAGGAGACCGTACGCATCTTTCATACAGACGAGTACCTGGGGTCGGGAAGAATGGATGCGAATATCAATAACATGATCGCATCCGGCAAGCCGCTTGTGGAAGAACTCACTTTCATCAATAAAAACGGCGAGGCTTTCCCTGTCCAACAGACCGTGACCCCCCGCTTTGACGAAGACGGCGAATTCATCGGCGTACTGGGCCTGGCCCACGACATTACAGAGCGCAAGCGCGCGGAGAAAGAACTGAGACTGTTCTCGCAAGCGGTTGACGGCTCAATCGAGGGAGTGGCCATGGGTAATATTGAGTACGAGATTACTTATGCTAATGAAGCGTTTGCGAGAATGTTTGGTTATACAAGAGAAGAGCTATTAGGAAGGAGGATCGCCTCGATCTACTCCGAGGAGGAGATGCCGCAATTAGAGGAGGCGCTTAAGGCAACTCTGAAAGACGGCTGGACTGGAGAGTTGGTCGGCAAGAGAAAAGACGGGACGCTCTTTCCGATGGCGATATCCTCATCACGAATAATGGATGGTGAAGGGAATATTATTGCGTACATGGCGAGTCATACGGACATCACCGAGCGCAAGCGGTCGGAAGAGACGCTGCGGGAGCGCGAGGAGCTGTTCCGACTTGTCACGCAGGCTACCCGAGACGCCGTTTATGATTGGGACATCATCGCCGACCGGTCGTGGCGTAACGAGCGTTATTGCAAGCTATTTGAACCCCCCGGGCCCGCGTCCTACGACTGGTGGTGTGAATGCATCCACGCGGATGATCGCGACCGCGTCGAGGCCGATCTTCGGCGGACGTTCGAGGATACAAGCGATCACTGGAGCGCCGAGTACCGTTTCCGCCGCACCGATGGCGGCTACGCCGACATCATAGATCGCGGATTCATCATCCGTGACGCGGACGGCCATCCGATTCGCATGATCGGCGCGATGACCGACATTACCGAGCGCAAGCAGGTGGAGCGTTTGTTGCAGATCCAGCGCGATCTGGGAATCGCCCTGGTTTCGACCGGCGATCTGATGGAGGCGTTGGAGCAGATGCTGGAAGCTGCCTTCCAGATTGAGGGGATTGATGCGGGCGGTGTTTGTTTCGTTGACGAGGTTACCGGGGCACACAAACTGGTGGTTCACGGAGGATTGTCTCCTCAGTTTGTAGCGAAGGTTTCGTATCTCAGTGCCGACTCGGACCAGGCTCGGTTGGTCAGGGCTGGGAAACCTATCTATGGTGTTTATTCCGAAGTCTTTCCCACGACCGACGAGGTTCTTTTGCGGGAGGGTGTGCGCGGCGTGGCGATCATCCCGGTGCTGCACGAGGGCCGGGCCGTGGCCACGCTCAACCTGTCTTCACACACGCAAGACGCGATTCCGACCGTCGCGCGCAACGCGATGGAGGCCATCGCCGCCCGGGTGGGCAGCGTGATCGCCCGCGGACGGATGCTGGAAGCACTGCGCGAAAGCGAGGAATTGTTCCGGACAGTCGTGGACGCGAGCAAAGATGCAATGGTAGCCGTCAATCGCACGGGTTTAATAACCATCTTCAATCCGGCGGCGGAAAAGATGTTCGGGTACAAGATAGAAGAAATGATCGATCAGCCGTTGGACCGCTTGATACCCGAGGAGCATCGTTCGCAACATCAACAATATGTGAAAGACTATTTCACTACCGGCGCCTCACGCGGCGTGATCGGCAAAACGGTCGAGCTGCCCGCCTTGCGCAGCGACGGGACGGTTTTTCCAGTTGAACTTTCGCTCTCCGCGGGAAAACCCGGCGGCGAGCCGCTGGTTCTGGCCGTCATCCGTGACATCACCGAACGCAGATGGGCGGAGGAGACGTTGCGGAAGCAGACCGAGATTCTCGAGAACGTCCTGGCCCACATTCCGCACTCGGTGTTTTGGAAGGACATGAAATCGGTCTATCTCGGCTGCAATGAGAACTTCGCGCGCGAGGCCGGTCTGGCAACGCCCGAGCAGATCATCGGTAAAACGGACTACGACCTGCCCTGGAGCCGGGAGCAGACTGAGTTTTACATCCGGTGTGACCGGGAAGTCATCACTGCGGGCCGACCGCTGATCAACATTGAGGAGCCTCAGCGGCGGGCCGACAGCTCGCAAGCGACCCTGATGACCAGCAAGACCCCGCTGCGGGATCTCAACGGACAGATCATCGGAGTTCTGGGAATCTACGCGGACATCACCGAACGTAAGCGGGCCGAAGAGACACTCCGCCGGCAGGCGCTGGTCTTCGGCAACTTGTACGACGGCGTGCTGGTCGTCGACCCGGAGGGTCGGATTACTGACTGGAATCCCGGTGCCGAGCGAATCTTCGGCTACACCAAGGAGCAAATCCTGGGCAAATCCCCGGAATTGCTGAACCGGCCCAGTGAGGCGGCGGATCTGACGCGCGGCATACAGGAGGGGCTCGCTCGAGACGGCCGATGGTCCGGCGAAGTCAATTTTATTCGCGCGGATCGTACCGAAGGTGTCTGTGAAGTAGTGTGCGTACCGTTTTATGACGAGGATAGCCGGGTGCTGGGCCGGGTCTCGGTTAACCGCGATATCACCGATCGCCTGCGCGCGGAAGAGGAGCTGCAACGCCGACGCGGAGAACTCGCGCATATCTCACGCCTGGCAACGATGGGTGAAATGGCCACCGGGTTGGCGCACGCACTAAACCAACCGCTGGCGGCCATTCTTTACTACGCGCGCGGTTGCGGTCGGCGTATGCAAACCGGGGATTATAATTTCGAGGAAGTCGTTGAAGTAATTGAAAAGGTGGCGGTGCAGGCCGAACGGGCCGCCGCCTTTATCGAGCGACTCCGATCTTTCGTTCGGAAGGGCAGCCTGCGACTGGCGCCGGTCGACCTGAACCTGATCGTGCGCGAAGCCGTCGGGTTTGCCGAGTATGAAGCCAGAGAAAACGGCGTGATCGTCGATTTTCAACTCGGCGCACCACTACCCCCGGTATTGGCGGATATAATACAGATCGAACAAGTCGTCCTAAACGTGGTGCGCAACGGGATCGAAGCGATGCGGGAAAGCGAGCTCGGTCGGCGCTGGCTGACGATCCAGACATCCTACGCCGGCAGCGAAACCGTTGCCTGCGCAGTGGTTGACACGGGCTGCGGCTGTTCCGAGGAGGTGGCCGAGCAGTTGTTCGACGCCTTCTTCACCACCAAACCCGACGGAATGGGCATGGGACTGGCAATCAGCCGCTCGATTATCGAGGCCCACGGCGGCCGCCTGTGGGCCGCGCCGAATCCGGGCGGGGGAACGGCGTTTAGGTTTACTCTCCCCGTATCCAGAATAGGACAACGTCATGAAAAATGATCTGGTGGCCTTATCTGTCATGGAGAATGATACGAATGATCCGGTGGTCTTTGTGGTGGACGACGATGCAGACCTCTGCGAGGCGCTGAGTTGGTTACTCGAGTCGGATGGTCTTGCCGTCGAAACGTACACCTCTGCTCAGGGTTTTCTGGATGCGTACAGTCCGGACCGCCCCGGTGTCCTCGTGCTCGACGTGCGGATGCGCGGCATGGACGGACTCGAACTCCAGGAGTACCTGCACGATCGCGGATTCGAGATCCCCATCATCATCCTTACCGGGCACGCCGACGTGCCGATGGCGGTACGTGCTCTCAAGGTCGGTGCCTTGGAGTTCCTGCAAAAACCGGTCAACGACCAGGCGCTCCTGGATTGCATCCACAAAGCCATGCGAATAGACGCGGAGAATCGGCGGAAACGCATCGAGATGGCTGTGATTGCCGCGCGTACGGCCAGCCTTACGCCGCGCGAGCGAGAGGTGATGGGGCTGGTGGTCGCCGGCAAAGCCAACAAACAAGTCGCCAACCAGTTGTGCGTGAGTGAAAAGACGATCGAGGTCCATCGCAAACGCGTCATGAAGAAAATGCAGGTCGGTTCGGCAGTCGAGCTCGTTCGCACGGTGCTGATGTTCAAAGAGTGGCGGCAATCGAACTGAGACGCGGTGGTCATCCCCCGCCGAGCGTGACCATGATTGAAGTGCGCGGTGTCGTACGCGAAATACCCAGTATCCCTAATTGAAGTCGCAGCTTTGGAAGTATCTAATAGGTAAAGGTTTTCCCCTCCCTCCTTCAAAGGTTCCGCCGCGATGGTGTAACGTCGCGGCGGTTTTTATGCGCTGACACGCGAACCGATCCCCATTTTTCTTGATCGATTACCGGTTCATGCCTGTGTTCTATTCGTCGCGGGCGACTTTGCGCCGCCGACCCGCTATCCTCTTCTTCATGGAACGCGACGAAATCTGGTCTAAATTCCTGGAAACCGTTTCCTTCGAGCTTTACCCCGTTCAAGAGGAGGCGCTGCTGGCCTGGTTCGAGTCGGACGCCGGCGTTTTGATCTGCGCGCCGACCGGCATGGGTAAGACGCTCATTGCCGAGGCCGCCGTCTTCGAGGCCCTGCACACCCGGCGGCGGCTCTACTACACGACTCCGTTGATCGCGCTGACCGACCAGAAATACCGTGAATTGCAGGACCTGGTGGAAAGCTGGGGCTTTGCCCGCGAGGACGTCGGCCTGATCACCGGCAACCGCCGCGAAAATCCCGAAGCGCTCATTCGAGTGGTCGTCGCCGAAATCCTGCTCAACCACCTGCTCGCCAAAGACGCTACGCTCGTGGATCTAGATCAGGTCGGCGCCGTCGTGATGGACGAGTTCCACAACTTCAACGACTTCGACCGCGGCATCGTCTGGGAGCTTTCGCTGGTGATGCTGCCCGCGCACGTCCGCGTCATGCTGCTGTCGGCCACCGTCGGCAACCCGCTCGAATTCGCCGGCTGGCTTCGAAAAGAGCACACCCGCAAGGTTGAGGTGGTCACCTCCAACGAACGCCGCGTCCCGCTCGAATTCGCCTGGGTCGAAGACAAGCTGCTGACTGAACATCTGACCGCGATGGTCTCCGCCGACGACGATGAAAACCGCTCGCCGGCGCTGGTCTTCGCATTCAACCGCGACGAATGCTGGGAGGTTGCCGAGCGGCTGAAGGGCCTGCCGATCGTTTCCACCGAGAACAAGAAGCAAATCGAAACCCGCCTGAACGAGCGCAAAGATGACCTCGCCGAGGGTGCCGGGCCCAAGCTGCGGCAGATGCTCCTGCGCGGCGTCGGTGTTCACCACGCCGGCGTCTTGCCCAAACACAAGGAGGTCGTCGAGGACCTCTTCGCGAAAAAGCTCGTCCCGCTCGTCGTCTGCACCGAGACTCTCGCGGCCGGAATCAACCTCCCCGCCCGCTCGGTCGTCCTGGTGACACTACTCAAGGGCAAGCGCGGCGAGAAGAAGCTGATACCCGCCAGCGGTGCCCACCAGATGTTCGGCCGCGCCGGAAGGCCGCAGTTTGATACCAACGGTTACGTCTACGCCCTCGCACACGACGACGATATAAAAATCAACAAATGGCGGAAGAGGTACGATCAGATCGACCCGCGCTCGAAGGACCCCGGCATCATGCGGGCCCGCAAGGCGCTCGAACGGAAAAAACCCAGCCGACGAAGGACCGAACAATACTGGAGCGAAGGGCAGTTCAAGCAGCTCATCGGGGCGGGACCGGCCAAGCTGTTCAGCCGCTCGATGATTCCCTATCAGGTGCTGGTTTTTCTACTGACGAAGACCGGCACGCTGCACGAGGTGCGCGAGTTCATCTCGAAGCGTTTCAACTCGCCGCCGCGGATCAGCAAGTTCCAGGACCAACTCGATTACATGCTCGACAACCTCGCCGGCCTGGGTTACCTGACGCGCTCCGAAGACGGCGACCACGTCACGCTCGACGCGAGTATCGAAAAGCTACCGGCCTTCCGCAGCGTCGACCCGCTCTACGGCGTGTTCCTCGCCGAGCAGCTTGTTCACGGCAACTTCGACGAGAAGGTCCAGGTGCTCGAATCGGTTCTCGACGTCCCGCCGGTAATCGTGCGGCGGGTGCCGCTGCCCGAGTTGCCGAAGGGACCGCTCCAGACCCAGGTGCTCGAGCCGTTGATGATCCAGATGGGCGTGGTTCTCGCCCAGCCGGCGGTCGAGCCTGAATACACCGATCGCTTCGACAACCGCTACGATGATGAAGAAGAGGAGCTTCCGCCCACGTTCCCTGAAATGCTGAAGTTGGCCTTCGAAGCGAAGCTGGCCGCGCCCGAACCGGTCTCGGTGCAGCCCAAGTGGATCGCCGGCGGGGCGTTTCAGATGAACTGCGAGTTCCACAAATTCACCCGCGCGGCCAACCTGATCAAACAGGAGGGGATCATCCTGCGCCACCTGCTGCGCCTGGTCATTCTCACCGGCGAGTTCCTGGAGCTGACCGAGGATCCGGATTACGAGGGGATCGGCGAACTTGCGACGCGATGCTGCCAGCGCGTTGATCGGCGTTACACCGACCGTTTCCTGGCCGAGGCGGAGAACAGGAAGAAGCTGACACAAGCCTGAGAGTGCACCGTGGCCGGCGTCGGCCATTGCAGTCCACCGTGAAAGTCATTACGGGGCGGGAATGAAGTAGCGGCCGGCGCCTCGCCGGCCGTAATAGGCCGGAAACGCCGCTTTGGGCGTACGACCCGCGAGGCGCGGGCCGCTACATGACTTTTTACGGCGGACTGTTAGAGTAACATGTAAATAATCGCTGTTTGCGATCGAATTCAATTGTGAGCGGTCGCCGAGGTTGTTTACGTTCTGAATCCAGGCGGCCGGAATTTCAGCCGGGAGTATGGTAATGATGATGCTTGCGACGGGCACAGACGATGTTGCTATGCTCGCGATCGGGTTGGGTGTATGTTTCCTGATTGTGTGGACACTGGCACACCAGTGGCGAAAAGTGCGCGTGGCAGCGTACAACGCCCGGCTGAAACAACTGATGATCGAGCGCGGCATGTCCGCGGATGAAATCGAGCGGGTGATCCAGGCCGATGGCCGACTCGACTACAGGCGTATGGAGGAAAAGTGAGTGTTTTAGTGCCGTTTCTAGTTCATGGGTTTCGCGGGGGAGCGTCAAGCCGGGGATTTCATTCCGAGCATTTCACCGGCGTTGTCTATAGGCTGTAGCGGTCGGCGCCTCGCCGGCCGTAATATGCCGGAAACGCCGCTTTGGGCGTACGGCCCGCGAGGCGCGGGCCGCTACAAGACTTTTGCGGTGGACTGCTATGGATTAACATGTCGGACGAAGGCCGGTAAGCATGATACCCGAAGTCACAGCGGAGCTTTGTTTTATGAATATTCTGCGGAGTGTTTCAGCGTGGCGCGTAGTGACGCTTTTGCTAATGACGCCTTTGGTTTGTATCTCCGGCGCTTGTGAAAAACAAGGTGAGGATACCGGCCCGGCGGGCGATACGCCGACGAGCGTTTCGTTCACGCTGCCCGAAGTCGACGTCAGCGGCTTGCCGGAGGGTTTGCAGAACCGTCTGCGGACACTGCGCGAGGAGATCGAGCGATCGTCCGAGTCGGCGGATAAGCTCGGCGCGCTCGGCACGATTTACTTCGTCCACGATTTTCCGGAGGCGGCTGCCGCGTGTTTCGCGCGTGCCAAGGAGCTTGCCCCGCGGACGATGCACTGGTGGTACTACACCGGGCTGGCCCGCGAGCATGCCGGTTTGCGTGAGAAAGCAACCGAGACTTACGAGCGGGCGCTTGAGCTAGACGCCAACTATGGCCCGCTATACGTCAGATTGGCCGGGCTTTTGGTGGAGTCGGACCGCGATCGTGCTTCGCGGCTCTGCCGGCGGGCGCTGGAGTTGAACCCGAAAGACCCGACGGCGATCTTTACGCTCGGGCTCTGTGATGAGGCGGCCGGTGATCAAGACGCGGCGCTCAAGCGGTTTGAGGAGGCGCTGCAACTCGCCCCGGGTTACAAGGAGGCACACGAGGCGACGGCTCGCATCTTGGCCGCCTCCGGCCGTGCCGATCAAGCCGAGACGCATCGTGCCGCGGCTTTGAAGGGCACCAGGCCGCTGGTCGACGATCATCTCTTCGGTCTGTTGCTGCGAAACGGCTTTCATCTGGAAACCCTGCTGCGCGATTCGCTGATTCTGGCCGAGCGGGGGTTGTTTGAAGAGGCGGATAAGGCGCTTGCCAAGGCGCGCGAGGTGGATCGCGCCGGCAACAGGACGCATCGAGCGACGGCCCTGGTACGAGCCATGGAGGGTCGGTTCGATGAGGCCGAGGCGGAATTCCGCCGAGTGCTTGACGACAAACCGGATATGGTTGCTGTCCGGGGCGAGCTTGCCGACGTGCTCGCCCGTCACGAGAAGTACCCGGAGGCCGAAGCCGAGTTCCGCCGGGTGTTGGAGAAGGATCCGGATAATGCGTTAGCGCTGGAGCGTTTCAGCCGTCTGCTGATGGTGCTCGAACGTAGCGACGAGGCGGAGACGCTCTTGCGTGAGGCGGCACAGCGCCGACCTGAAGCGGCGTGGATTCGTTTCCAACTAGGCAGCATGTTCTACAACGTCAACAAGGATGACGAGGCGCGGGCGCAATTGCTCAAGTGCCTCGAAATCTTGCCCGAGCACATCCGCGCGCGTTATTTCCTCGGCCTGGTCGCAGACCGTGGGGGCGATAAGGCGGAGGCCATCAAGCAGTGGGAGCAGGTGGTCGAGAAGACCCCGGGCTTTCTGGATGCCCATGTAGCGCTGGCTCAAACCGCGATCCAGGAGCACGACTTCACGACGGCCGAGCGATATCTGCGAAACGGGTTGAAACAGGACCCGGACCTCGCCGGCCTGACTAACGGCCTGGCCTGGATCCTGGCGACCTCGCCCGACGACGATCAGCGCAACGGCGAAGAAGCCCTGCGGCTGGCCCAAAAGGCCTGCAAGCTTACGCAAAACAAGCGACACGCGTGTGTGGATACGCTCGCGGCGGCCTATGCCGAGCTCGGTCGCTTTGACGAAGCAGTCAAGACCGTTCGCGATGCCATCAAGCTGGCCCAGGATGCGGGAGACAATGAGACCGTGGAGGAGTATCAGCAGCGACTGACGCTTTTCGAAAAGCAACAGCCGTTTCGTGACACGGAATAGGCCGGCAACGGGCGTTTCCACGACGCTTCATAACTCGTAGCATTCCGGCCGGCGTGCCGTAAACGGATTGGTACGCGGCGCGAACTCCTTGTCGGCGGACTGGGCGACGTCCAGAGTGAGCATATCTATTACCGGGGATGTTCCGAGCGGCACTCCATTGTCGGGTTTTGCGGGCTGTATCACGCCGCCACGCGGGTCATAGGCGCTGATCCCGGCCGATGTAGCGTGGACGAGGAAGATACGGTTCTCGGTCGCGCGGCTTCGCAGCGTGTCGGCGGAAACGTTCTCGCCGAATACCACGACCAAGTGTACGCCGCCCAGAGCAAGGGCTCGAATCGGCGCGAAACCGCGCGCATCCCCATCGCGTATGGCGGCGAGACGCACAGCATCCAGTATGTGAATCTTGTTCGTCGGACCGGCTAGGCATAGCCAATGGTCGCCGGACTCCACGGTTGTGCCGGGAGAATTCGTCAAAATAAGTGTGGGCGTAACGCCGACGGGAGCATCAACACCCGGCAAGGCATTGAGTGCCGCATCGTGGAGGGAACGATCCTTCAGCAATGCAACGCGCAACGGCGGCACCCGTGCTGTCGCCGGAACGACCGGCTGCGTTGATAACAGGCGTGCCCGCTGGCTCGGCGTCATTCGTGGCCGGCGTGGGGTTTCCAAGGAAACATCCGCGACGATCACCTTCGTTTCGCTCGTGCCGCATTGGGCCAAAACGTTGCCGGAAGCATCGCAGATCAGGCTCGACCCGACAAACGTCGTCCCGCCTTCGACACCCCATTTGCTGGCCGACGCGATCGGCAATCCGAACTCACGCGCCCGCTCGGGAATCAGCAACGCCGGCTGCGGGTTCCAGAGCTCGCCCGGCGTGCCGACGTTCACCCAGGCGGTTGGTTGCAGCATCAGCCGCGCTCCGCGAGTCGCCAGCGTCGCGGGGATCTCCGGCAGTCGGGCGTCGGCGCAGATCATCAGTCCCACCGGACCCCAGGGCGTATTGATTGGGTTAACCTCACGCCCGGGCTCGAAAAATGCATGGTCGAAATCCCACATAAAACACTTGCGGTACGTACCCAGAATCTCGCCCCGCGCGCTCACCAGAGCGACGGTGTTTGACAGACGTCGTTCGCGCTCGGCGACATAACCGGCACAGATCGCGATGTCGTGCCTGCGTGCCAAGCGCGTGAGCTGTTCGAGAAACGCGCCGTCGCCGGGTAGGCCCGCCTCGCGCGCGCGGAAGTATTCCTCGACGGAACCGATGAAATACGCCGGCCAGACGCACTCTGGCAGCAGAGCCACATCCGCGTTTTCGTCGGCGGCCCGCGCGACCAGCTCGCCGATTAGTTCGCGCGTCTGTCGCCACTGATCGAGCCGAACTCCCGGCGTTTGGACAACGGCAATCCTGAGCATGACGATCAACCTCGTCCGGTTTGTTCGTGGAGTGTACGCGCCGGCGCGTGCGACAGCCGGCGCGACAATCTCGGCCAACGCTCAACTGATGGCTGGGTGGCCCATGGCTTTAGCCGTGGGGGACACGAATCGAAGCTCTATTCGTGTCCCCCACCTCTAAAGAGGTGGGCCACCCAATCAACGATGATCCATCGGATCAACGTTGGCGGAGTACTAGCCGGTAATGTAACGTTATCTTCGCCTTGAGTGTCGGGACTATTTGAACAAAGACCGCTTGGGATTTCGGCGCACCGGAGTCGTCTCCGACATCGGTTGCCTGCTGTGGTGCGTGAGCGTGGCGATCGCCAGCCACGATGAAAAGCAGGTGCAGCCCGAGAGAAGCAGCAGGAACAAGCTGACAAATTGAATGCCGATCACGGTGATCAGCGCGAGCCCCCCCGCGGCCAGCACGGCGGAGGCCAGGAAGGCTGCCCAGGCCGCCCAGAGCACGCCTCGTCGCAGGAGCACGTGCATTCCAATGAAAGCCATGCCGAGGGAGAACGTGGCGCTGTTGAACAGTAGCGTATCGAGGGTGGGCGCGTGTCCGGTCACGAGTCGTTGGACCAGTTCAGGGGCCATCCCCCAGAAGATCATCCCGACCCCCAGGAATAGGCACGAGATGTGTGCGAGCAGAATGCTGTCCTTCTGTGCACAGTCAGGTTTGCTCGGCTTAGCCATTGCCATGTCCTCCGCGCTGCGTGTGCGGCTTCACTGGAAGCTAAGTTGCCGACCCGGACCTGGCCGGGCGATCGGCTGTATGAAGTGTGCTAATTGCAGGTAGGTAGGGGCAAAAAAACGATTGATTGCAATTGGGATATCGTTGAATTAAAGGTGATGAAGTGGCGTTCGCGCGTGATCTACATCGTGGCAGCTTGGAGTTGATGGTCTTATCGGCCCTCGGCAGTGGCAACCGATATGGGTACCGAATTCTAGTGCATCGCCACGCCTGAAATTGCGGGTTGTAGCGTCCGTCCCCCGTGGCCGACGTCGGCGCGCGGACGCCTCACGACAGCCTGCGTCGGGCACGGAGACCCGACGCTACCCGCACGTTTACGTGTGCCGGAGCACTAGTGCTCTGTTTCACAAATACGTCGACTATGGGAAACCGCGAAGAGCCGCGGACTTCAGTCCGCGCGGCGCCGCGCAGGCTTCAGGCCCGCGGCTCTTCACGACGGATCCCGTTGGACACACGGAGTACCGGCCAGGGCCCGTATCGGCCGAAGCATAGCGTCCGCCCCCCGTGTCGGACGTAGGGTTCAGCGTAGCACAGCCGCCCCCGGCTGTGGCCAGGGTTCAGGGTAGCACAGCCGCCCTCGGCTGTGGCCAGGGTTCAGGAGTTGGTGCGTGCCACTGCTGTGCCTGCCCCGAGCGCAGCCGAAGCGTCAGCAGTGCTCCAACTATAGGGTACGTCCCCGACGCACCAATCCCAGGCAGACATTTGAATGGTGCGTCAAGGTACGCACCCTACGTGGCTCAGGCTGATCGGGTAGTCGATGCCATCGTGGCGAAGCGTATGGCAGAAGCCCCAGAGTTTATGGACTACGTCAGACATGCCATGCCTCGTCTGCAACTACGGTGGCGTATCGGCGATGCTAAGTGTGCCCGGTTTGCCAGTCTTGGTTGCCCAGTTCTTGCTTTGCTTCCAGTGTGTTGGATCAATCAGTACGTCGGCTATATGGTCACCGCACTTCTCACATTCGAGAATGTGAATGAAGACGCTTGATTTTTTGTACTGGTCTGGGTCAAACTCGTCTTCCTGAATCTCACCGCACTCTAGACATTGCCATTCCAAGCACGTAATCCTGTTTTTGTAGCTGCAGCGAAGGATTCGAGCACCTTTGTATTGACCGAAGAACTCCTCCCCGCAGAACCGGCAATAGCGGGCTCGTGGCGTAATCACTCCGCCGCAACGTGGGCACTTTCCGTTTGGGTCAATCTTCTTGAGTAGCAACTCCACTACATCATTTAGATCTGGCTCTTTGCGATTCTCCACTTGGCACAGGCGGTCAGCCAGTCCATGACAAACTACGCCAAAGACAACGACTGCAACAATCAGTAACAACAGGACTAACATCCACATCTTGCTTTGCCTCAACACTCGGCTGAGTTACGCCGCAAGGGCAGCGTTGAATTTCCTCAACAAGTTATCTAACCCACCGTCGAATACTCCGTTCGCTCTCCCTCACCCTCCTTCACGGGTGAACACCGGCAGCTCGTCGAAGTCCTCCTGGCCGATAGACAAATTCTCAATCAAGTGCGACCGAATGCGATCCAGCCAGACCTGCTGCTCCGTCGTGAACTCCTGGCCGGCGGTGGTCTGTTCGATAGCCCGGTCCACACGTTCCTCGGCCGTCAGGAGCGGCTGCCATTCGTCCGCCGTGTGCATCTCCATCGAGATGATGCCCACGAGGGCCTTCTTGTACTGGGCGGCGTGGGCCTTCTGCACATTCTCCACCGTGAAACGTTCCCGCGTGGACGCCAGCTTCTGCCGGAGTTCGTACAACCGCTGACCTCCAGTTGCGGGTCGATCCGCCGCTTGCGGGTCTGCCATTCGCGTTCGTCAGCTTCGCCGTTCGACATGCGTTCGCTGCCCCGGTAAGTGGGCTACCCCGGACCACAGCAACCCATTATACGGCAATCTGGGGCTCAGGGCCAGCAGTGGGGGTGCCGGGTGGCCAAGGAAGGCCGTTGCGGAATCCGAGTTACGCCGCTTGCTCAAGCGAGTAGCGCGTACAGTGGGCATTGCCCACCATCCTTCTCGTGGTTGGCCATGCCCACTCTACTTTCTGCTTCTTGGATCCAGGTACGCATTCTCCAGCGCGCGCATCACCTCGTCCCGCGTGTTGCCCAGCCGCTGGGCTGCCTCGTTCACATCGACGGATGGTCCTTTGTAGACCTTTTCCGTTGCCACAAACAACCGATCATTCGCCATATTGAAAAACGCCATGTTCTCCGGCTTGACTGATTCCTCGTCGATGTGCTCAATCGCATGTCGCAGAGGTTTCAGCTCTTCTCGAAAACACGCTTCTCTGCGACGAACCATACGCAATAACTCGGCGATACCTCGCCCCTTCGGACCGCTAAGGGCTTTTGCCTGAATCCGCTCTAACGTCCGCAGCGCGCGATAGGCCGCACACACGAAGCACGCCGCGTGGTAGATGGCTTCGGGAATCCGGGCGCCAATGTGTTCCGTAAAACCGGCCTCTCGGGACTGCTTGTAAATACGGAACGATATCAGAGCCCCGTCGACGTCCCTGTTGTACAGCATGAGAGGCGTCCCCACCTGTGGCACGTGGTGATACACGGCGGAAATCACGCGCGAATAGAATTCCTCTGGCGACATCCACTCCACTCGGTTGATAAGCTCGATTAGGGCCGGATCCAATTTGTTATCTGTCATCCATCGCCCTCTGGGAACGATCCTCTGCAGGGCTCTCCAGCCGGGTAGCGCCTGCTGTGCAGACCCTGACTTTTCGCAGGGCGCCATTGTAGCGCATAGGGTGGACATTGCCCACCATCCTTCTCGTGGTGGGCCATGCCCACCCTACTTTCTACTACTTTCTACGCCTTAAGATGTCGCACGTCGCCCGTAGACCATGTAATACACCACCGGGATCACGACCAGCGTGAAGACGGTCGAGACGAACAGGCCGAAGATCAGCGCCCAAGCCAGGCCGCTGAAGATCGGGTCGAGCGTGATCGGCCAGGCCGCCAGCATGGCGGTGCCGGCGGTCAGGAAGATCGGACGCAGCCGCACCGCGCCGCTGGTGATCAGGGCGTCCTTAAGTGATTTGCCCGCGTCCGCCGCGTGGTGGACGAACTCGATCAACAGGATCGCGTTGCGCACCGCGATCCCCGACAGCGCGATCATGCCGATCATCGCCGTGGCGGTGAAGAAAACCGGGTTCTGCCACGGCCCGACCGGATCGGCCGTCAACAGGTTCAGCAGCCAGAAGCCGGGCATGATGCCGATGATCGTCAGCGGGATCGAGATCATCAGGATCAGCGGCATGAGGTAGCTCTTCGTTTCGTAGACCAGCAGCACGTAGATGCCCAGGCAGGCCGCGGCAAACGCCAACCCCAGGTCACGCATCACGTCAATGGTGATGTTCCACTCGCCTTCGCCGGCCCAATCGATCTCGAAACCGTCCGGTATCGACCAGGCCACGCCGCCGCCGTTGTTCAGATAGCTTCGTGCATCAATCGAGCGGGCAACCGGAGCGGGTGCCCCATCGCCGGTCCATTCGGTCCGATCGGCTTGAATGTCCAGGACTGCTTCGGCTGGGGCCCGGCCGGCCGTCTCCGCGAAGACGTAGACCACGCGGCGCAGGTTCTTGTGGTAGATGGTCTTGTCCTGCACACGTCGCTCCACGTGGCCGATCTCCGCCAGCGGAACCGGACGCCCGCCGGTGCCCACGGCGTAGAGCCTCTCGATGTCTTCCGCGTGAGACCGGCTGCCCTTGGGCAATTGGAGGACAATGGGCAGCGGATTCACTTCGCGCGGGTCCTTAAGGATCGAGACGGCGCTGCCCTCGATGGCGGTTCGGACCAGCCCGGCCACCTGCTCGGCGGTGATGCCGGAGAGGGCCGCCTTCTCCTCGTCGAGGACGAAGCGCAGCCGGGTCTGGTCGGCTTCGGCGGTATCATCCACGTCCACCACCGCGGGCTCGACTTCCAGCCGGGCCCGGACCAGCTTGGCTGCCTGGATGATCTCATCATACGTGTGGTACGGCTGCCCGTAGACCTCGGCGGTGATCGTGGCAATGACCGGCGGACCGGGCGGCATCTCCACCAGCTTGATGTTGGCGCCCCAGCGGTCGCCGATCTCGTGCAGGTCGTTGCGCAGGCGGAGTGTCAGGGCGTGGCTTTGCTGCACCCGGTCGTGCTTGGGGACCAGGTTGACGCGAATGTCGGCGACGTTTGGGCCACGCCGCAGGTAGTAATGACGGACCATACCGTTGAAGTCCATCGGGCTGGACGTTCCAACGTAAGTGGTGACGTCGGTGACCTCCGGCACGCCGCGAAGATACGAGGCCAGTTCCGCCGTGGCGGATTCGGTCGTTTCCAGCGTGGTTCCCTCCGGCAGATCGACGACCACCTGGAACTCGTTCTTATTGTCGAAGGGCAACATCTTCAGCGGTACGCGGCGGCTCATCGCCAACCAACCGCTGAAGCAGAACAGCAGCACCATGACCGCCAGCAACCCCCAGCGGGCGCCACGCTTGTCCAGAAACGGTCTCAGCACAGCTCGGTAGAAACGGTAGATTCGCGACGTTTCGCCGGTGACGTCGGTACCGGCCGTGGACGCGTCGTCACTGGTCGCTTGTGGTTGCGGCTTGTACCGGCCCTTCATGACGTGATAGGTCATCCAGGGCGTAATCGTAAAAGCAACCACCAGGCTCATCAGCATGGCCAGCGGAACGTTCAGCGCCATCGGCCGCATGTACGGCCCCATCATGCCGGTGATGAAGAACATCGGGACAAAGCTGATGATCACCGCCAGCGTAGCCAGGATGATCGGCGGGCGCACCTCGTTGACCGCTGTGAGGACGGCCTGAAGCGGCTTCTGCCGGCCCATGCGCAGGTGGCGGTAGATGTTCTCCACGTCGACGAGCGTGTCGTCGACCACCAGGCCTAGCGCCAGGATCAGGGCAAAGAGCGTGACGCGGTTAATGGTGTAACCGGTCAGGTAGTTGACCAGCAGCACGAGCGCGAAGGTGATCGGCACCGCCGTGGCGATGATGAGCCCTTCCCGCCAGCCCAACGTCAGGGCAATCAGGGCGATGACGATCACGATGGCGACCGCCAGCCCTTCCACCAATTCGTTCACCTTCTGGTTCGCGGTCTGGCCGTAGTCCCGGGTGATGCGGGTGTAGACGCCGGTCGGAAGAATCGTCTCCCGCAACTCTCTGCATTCACGCTCGATGTCGCGCGCCACGGTGACCGCATTGGTGCCCTTCTTCTTGGCCACCGCGATGTGTACGGCCGGATAGTCCTGCCTATGGTCGGTAAGCCCCGCAGGAATGGTCTCGTCATCCGCGGCGGCGGGTCCGAAGCCGATGCGGGTATAGGTCTGTGGCTCCGCGGGCCCGTCGACCACCTTCGCCACGTCGCTGAGATACACGGGCTTGCCGCCCGGCGCGGCGATGACGAGTCGGCGAATCTCGTCCACGCTGGTGAAGACGTTGCCCGCCTCGACGAGAACGGACTCGTTGTTCGCGTCGATCTGACCGGCGGGTAGCTCTATGTTCATGCCGCGCAGCGCGGTCGCCAACTGCTGGGGGCTAACCCGCCGGCTGGCCAGGAGTTGAGAATCAAACTCGATGCGAATCTGCCGCGGCCGACCACCGACGATGCGGGTCCGTCCGGTGTTCGGTACGGACTGTAGCTTGGCTTCTAGTTCCTCGGCTACTCGCCGCAGCGTAAAGTCGTCATAGCGGTCGCTCCACAGCGTGACCGTCACGATCGGCACGTCGTCGATTTCGATCGGCTTGACGACCCAGCCGGCGACCTGGGGCGGGACCGCGTCTATGTTGCTGTGCAGCTTGTTATAGATCTTGACCAGGCTGTCTTCGCGATCCTCGCCGACGTAGAAGCGGACGGTGACGACGGCCTCGTGCGGACGGCTCATGGAATACACGTATTCCACGCCGTCGATCTGATAAAGCAGCTTCTCCAGCCGCAGTGCAACCTGCCGCTCCACCTCCTGGGCCGAGGCGCCGGGCACGGAGACATAGACATCAGCGAGCGGGACGATGATCTGCGGCTCTTCCTCGCGCGGCGTGACCAACAGCGCGACAGCGCCCGCGATCAGCGAGAGAACGACCAGCATCGCTGACAGGTTGCCCTTGAGGAACACCTCCACGATTCGGCTGGTCAACGGCCGAGGTGCGTTCGGCATGGAATCCATGGTGTTGTCCGCTCCTTCCGTGCCCGATGTAGCGGCCGGCGCCTCGCCGGCCGTAGCTTGTAGTGTGTACCGTTCGGCTCACCGGGTCAGCGCCGCACCTCCGGTGCCGCGCCGACGGCCTGCGAGGCGCAGGCCCCTACAGCCGGCCCGGATCGACGACGATTCGATCGCCGGCGGACAGGCCGGAGGCGATCGCAAGCTGATCGTCGTGCTCACTCGCAATCTGAATGAACGCCCGTTCGACACGGTTCTTGCCCACGACGCGGTAAACATAGGAAATCTGTCCCGCGAATCGAACCGCCGACCGGGGAATCCGCAGCTCCTGGCGCTGCCCGAGCGGGATGTGCAGCCGACCGAACATGCCGGGAATCACGCCCGGCGGGCACGGACCGGTGACCTTGACGAAAAAGGCCCGGCTGAGCACGTCGGCCTCAGGCACGATTTCGCTGATCGTGCCCTCGCAGTGCAGGTCCAGCGCCTCGAGCGTCACCGGAAGCTGCTGTCCGGCTTGCAGGCTGGTGGCCAGCGACTCGCGTACAGTCGCGACCAGTTGCAGCCGGTCGTACAGACGCAGCACGGTCTGCCCCGGCTTCACCATGTCGCCGACATCGACGGTCTTGTCGATCACTACGCCGGTCAGCGGCGAGCGAATCGTTGCGTACCCCAGCATGGTCTCCGCCTCGCGCAAGGCACCTCGGGCTTGCTCCGAATTGGCCTTGGCGGCGTTGAGCTCGTTTGTGGCGGTGGTGAACTCCAGCTCGCTGGCGGCGTTCTCCCCTCGCAGCCGGACAATACGGTCATAGTTGGTCTGGGCCTGGTCGAGCACCGCCCGGGCGGCATCCACGCCGGCTTGCGCCTGGCTGAGCCGGGCTTCGAGGTCGCTGCGCCCCAGTTCGAGCAAGACTTGGTCCTTCTCCACGTGCTGACCGGCTTGAAAGTGCACCGCCAGCACGCGCGCCATGATCTTGGCGCCCACCTCGGTCTCGTGCGCCGCCCGCACCGTGCCGACCGCGTCCTCCCACAACGGCACGGATACGAGTTCCACCGTGACCGTTGGCGCCCCGCCGAGCGGTTGCATGCCGACTTGAGCAGGCCCGGGCTGAATCTTTTCGTGGTACCCGCCGGCCAGCCAGATCAGCAGAACCACGATTACGCCGACCGACAGCACTATGACCGCACCGGTACGCATCCAACGAATCCAACTGTTCATGGCCTGAGCTCCTGCGACGTCATTCTGTCGTTGCGGGGTCTTCGGTCATCGTCCTCAAGTCAAGCAGCTTGTCCAACTGGTTCTCGTCAAGAACCTTCTTCACCCGCGCCAGCTCGCGGATCGGCACGCCCTTTTCGAGGGCTTCTCTCGCCAGTGCCGCAGCCTTCTCGTAGCCGATAGCTGGACTCAGCGCGGTCGCCAGTGCCAGACTACGTTCGGCGCTCGCCCGGCATGCTTCTTCATCAGCTTCAACTCCCTTCACACAATGGCGCGTGAAGGCCTCGATGCCCCCGGCCAGAATGGCGATCTCCTGAAGCAGGTTGTAGGCGATCACTGGCATCATGACGTTCAGCTCAAGCTGCCCGGCCTGCGCGGCGGACACGATAGCGGTATCGCATCCCAGGCAGTGAAAGCAGACCATGTTCAGCATCTCAGCCATGACCGGGTTGACCTTGCCGGGCATGATCGAGGAGCCCGGCTGCACGGCCGGCAGCCGAATCTCGGCCAGGCCGGTGCGCGGTCCGGAGCCCAGCAGCCGCAGGTCGTCGGCGATCTTGCGCAGGCTCGTCACCAGCACGCGTAGGGCCCCGGCCATCTCGACGACCGCGTCCATTCCCTGCATCGCTTCGAAGAGATTCTCGGCGCTGGTGAATGCGTGTCCCGTCGCTTCATTGATGTGCCCAAGGACGCGCTTCCGGTAGTTCGAATCGGTATTGAGCCCGGTGCCGACGGCGGTCCCGCCGATGCACAGCGGTTTGAGCCCATCGCAGGCGCCCTCGATCCGCCTTTGGCCCAGTCGGACCATGCTCGCGTATGCACCGAATTCCTGCCCGAGACGGACGGGAGCGGCGTCTCGAAGATGTGTTCGCCCGGCTTTGATGATGTGGTCGAACTCGACCGATTTGTGCTCCAGCGCCTCGGCCAAGTTCGCCACAGTGGGCAGAAGGCGGTCGTGGATCTCGCAGACGGCCGCGATGTGGATCGCCGCGTGGATGGTGTCGTTGGTGGACTGGGCCATGTTGGCGTGGTCGTTCGGATGGACTCGATCATAAACGCCGCGCTCGCCACCCAGCAGCTCGCTGGCACGATTGGCGAGGACCTCGTTGATGTTCATGTTCTGCGAGGTGCCGGCGCCGGCCTGAAAGACGTCCACGACGAACTGGTCGGTGAACATGCCCGCCATGATTTCTCCGGCGGCAGCTACCAGGGCGTCACCGGCATCCTGTGCAAGACACCCGGCCGCTATGTTGGCCTTGGCGGCCGCCTGTTTGATGACTGCCTGGGCGCGCACGAATGCGGCCGGTAGCCGCAAGTCGCTGACCGGGAAGTTCTGCACCGCGCGCTGCGTCTGGGCTCCGTAGTATGCGTCGCGTGGAACCTTGACCTCGCCCAGTGTGTCGTGTTCGGTTCGGTATTCCATCTCAAACCAGCTCTTCCATCAGTTGAGTGACATCGATGTTCGTAACGTCCTGCACCGCCAGCGGCTCTGCGCTGAGCTGGGGCAGACCCTCCTCGTGCGTTGGCGCTGAGCCGCGATAGAACAAGCCCGTCGGGAGACGACCGTCATTCCGAAACACCATCTCCAACGCCTTCATCCGGTCGGTCGGATCGTGCCCTTCGTCTTCGAGGTTGTATACGCGCTCTTGATACCACTTGAAGCTCTTGGAGGGGTTGAACGACACGCAAACCTGTAAGACGTCAATGAAAGAGAATCCCGGGTGTCGAACGCCTGCAGCGATGAGTTCCCCCAAGCCTTCGAGGTCGCCCGAGAATCCGCGGGCAACGAAGGTCGCTCCGGCCGCAATAGCCAAGGCCAGCGGGTGGAACGGCGACTCAAGGGCACCGTGTGGAGTTGTGCTTGAGACGAACCCTCTATCGCCGGTCGGGGACACCTGGCCGGTCGTCAACCCATAAACGCCGTTGTTGTGAACGAGGTATGTTATATCCACGTTCCGCCGGCAGGCGTGAACGAAATGACCCATTCCCTCGCTGTAACCGTCACCGTCGCCACCTTCGGCGATCGTCACCAGTTTGTGGTTGGCCAGCTTCGCGCCGGCAGCAACCGGCAGCGCCCGACCGTGCAATCCATGGAAACCGTACGCGTTGATCCAGTGCGGAATCTTCCCCGAGCAGCCGATGCCTGAAGAGATCACGACTTCGTGCGGTTGCAGGTCCAGCGAGCGCAAGGCCTTCTTCAGCGCGTTCTGTATGCCAAAGTTGCCACAGCCTGGACACCACGTCGGCTTGGCTTCCGTGTTGAATCTTGCCGGGTTGTCCATGTCCGTTCCTTTCATGCGGAATGCGGCTTTCGCGGCGCTTCTTGCAGTCGCTCGCGAATCAGGTCGGCCAATTCGTCTAGAAGCCATTGCCGGCCGCTGTACTTGAGCAGCGTGTCCTCGATTCTCACCCCCGTTCGTTCCCGGATGACATCAGCCAGTTGGCCTGTCGCGTTGTTTTCCACAACCACGATCCTTCGTGCCTGGCCGAGCACGTCGGCCACCGGTTTCTCGGGGAATGGATTCATATAGATGATCTGAAGAAAACTGACGCTGGCCCCTTCCCTCTCGAGGAGATCCACGACTCCCCGGATAGGCGCTGTCGTTGATCCCCAGCCGACCACCGTGAGAGCCGCCTCACGATCCCCGTAGAGTCTCCAACCACACTCCGAAACATCCAGCGAATCGATCTTGCGCAACCGCTTCTCCATCATCCTCGAGCGGGTGGACTCGTCCTCGCATATGTGTCCGTGTTCGTCGTGCTCGTCGCCGGTGGCAACGAAGACTCCCCCAGGCGTTCCCGGACGCGCCATCGGCGAAATACCCGATGGCGTGAACACGTACCGCTTGTACTCGTCCATCGAGCCCAGGGCGGCTTCGTCGAGCCGTTGACCACGGTCGATCCTCATGCCCTGGCAGTCAAACGGCTCGTAGGTCCACGTGGACTCCGAGAGGTGTTTGTCCATGAGGAGAATCACGGGTGTCTGGTATCGCTCGGCTAGGTTGAAGGATTCGAAGGCCAGCCGGAAGCTCTCCTCGGGGTCACCCGGCGCGATGACGATCCGCGGGAATTCACCCTGCGAGGCCGACAAGACGAACTTCAGGTCACTCTGTTCGGTCCGCGTGGGCAGGCCGGTCGATGGCCCCGGACGCTGGGATTCTACAACCACTAGTGGTGTCTCAGTCATGCCGGCCGCCCCGACGAACTCGCACATGAGGCTGAATCCCCCGCCGGACGTCGCCGTCATGGATCGGGCGCCGGCGAAGGCGGCTCCCAGGGCCATGCCGGCAGCCGAGATTTCGTCCTCGGCGTGTTTGACCACGACGCCGAACTCGCGCTCGTGTTTGGCCATGTAGCTGAGAATCGAGGAAGAGGGGGTCATCGGATAACCGGCATAGAACTTGACCCCGGCCTTGACCGCGCCCATGGCCAGGGCTTCATTGCCCGTCAGCAGCATTCGTCTCGGCGCCGCGCGCTTTTCCAGGGTGACGTCGAAGCGGTCGGCGAAGCCTTCCGCCGCGGCTTCGTAGGCGCGCCGGGCAACATCGAGATTCTGCTTGAGGGCATCCTCCCCGTGTCGGGCGAACGCGTCCTTGAGGGTCGCCGCAATCGCATCGAAGTCGAAACGGAGCAGCCCCATCGTCGCGCCGATACCCACTGTGTTGAGCAGGCGCTGCCCGCCTCCGGCCTCCTGGATCATGGACTGGAAGGGCAGGCTGACCAGGAGAATCCCGCGTCCCTCCAACTCCTTTACGTCGGCCTTGCTCTTGGCCGCATCATAGATCAGGGCACCACCGGGACGGATCTCGTCCCTGTGTAGCTCGATGCACAGATCGTCAAGCGCCAGCAGGATGTCCAGGGCACGAACGTGGCCGAATACGCGCTTCTCGGACACCATGACCTGATAGCTGTTGTGATCACCCCGAATGATCGAGGGGTATTCCACGTTTCCGAACACGTGCAACCCCGCGCGCGAACACAACCGGGCGAAGATCAATCCACCGGTTTTGATCCCGAGGCCGGCTGCCCCCCCAACCATGAAGCTCAACTCGTTCGTTATCACTGCCGTCTCCTTGGCTGCGGGCTGCCTGCCTTGCTCTGTGAGATCCAACCGTTACGCTCACCTGCTACCCCTTGAACGCTTTGAGGATCTCTTCGTTAGTAGGCGTGCCTCGCTTGGCGAAAACGATGATGCCGTCCTTATTGATGGCGTAGACGGTTCGCTTGGTCGTCAGCAACCCCTTGCATGCGTATGCCGAGATGACTCTCTTCTCACGATCTACCAGCAGCGGAAAAGGGAAGTTGTGCTTATTGATGAATCTCTTGTGCGATTCAGCATCTTGTGGATTGACACCGAACACGACCGTGTCGTCAGCGGTGAACAGCTCGAACTGGTCACGAACGGCGCAGAACTGCTTCGTGCATCCGGGTGTCTTGTCCCCAGGATAAAAGATCAGCACGACGTTGTTCTTACCGCGGTGTTCACCCAGATGGACCAGCTTGCCGTTCTCGTCCATGAGCGAGAAATCGGGCGCCGTGTCGCCCACCTCGAGCATATGCGATGGCCGGTGGTGTTTTTGTTCCATTTGCTCATCCTTTCCGGCAGATGCACGCCCTGTTCGCGATTCCAGCTCAGTAGCTCTCCTCTGTGATGACCACCTTCCCGGCAAAGGTTCTGTAGATGTACGCCGTGTAAACGATCACGAGCGGCATGCCGATCAGCGCAATGACCAGCATGACCGTCAAGGTGCGTGGGGTGGACGAGGCGTTGTAGATCGTCAGGCTGCTGGCCAGGTCCAGGCTGGACGGAACCATTCGAGGGAAGAGGCTGGTCGCTGTCAGGCCGATCATGGCGGCAATCGTGGCTGAGGAAGCCAGGAACGTACGCAGGAACTTCCCGGCTCTATTGGCGATGGGTATGTAAACGATCGACGCGAGCAACAGCAGGAAGAAGATCCAGAAGAGCACATTGCTCAACACGCTTTCGAAAAGGAAGGGCGAAACGAAAAAGGTCGCGAGCGTGGCGGCCAGATACAACACCACGAAGGCCATCCAGGCGCCGATGGTCCAGCGGGCCATGCGCTGTTGCAGGTCACCCTCAGTCTTGACCGCCAAGTAGGCGGCCCCGTGCATGACGAACATGACCAGGCTGAGGATTCCGATCAGCAGCGCATACGGATTGAGCAGTGCGAGGAAGGGGACGTTCAGAGTCCCGTCGGCTTCGATCGGAAGGCCGCGCAGGATGTTGCCCACCGCCACGCCAAAGATGATCGCGGGGACCAGGCTGCCGAGTCCAAAGGACCAGTCCCAAACCCGCCGCCAGCCGGGCCGGTCCACCTGCCCGCGGAACTCCATTGACACAGCGCGGAAGATCAAGGCGAAGAGCACCAGCATCAGTGCCAGGTAGAGGCCGCTGAAAACGGTGGCATACACAGGTGGAAATGCAGCGAACAGCGCGCCGCCTGCGGTCAGCAGCCAGACCTCGTTACCGTCCCAGACGGGGCCGATGGCATTCATGTGGATTCGCCGCTCGCGGTTGTCGCGCGCGAACAGGTGCAGCACGCCTACGCCGAGATCGAAGCCGTCCAGGATGGCGTAACCGGCGAAGAGAACCCAAATCAGAGCAAACCATGCGATGTTGAGGTCCATTACCGAGCCTCCTTCGCGGGGAGTAGTTCAGGACCGTGCTTCACATTTCGCACCAGGATGAAGACGTACAGTACACCCAGCATCAGGTAAATCAGGCCGAACATGATGATCGAGAAGAGAACCTCGCCGCCGGTCACGTTAGTGGAATGCGCGTCCTCGGTTTTCAGCAGCCGATAGACAACCCATGGCTGCCGGCCGACCTCGGCCACGATCCAGCCGAGCTGGCAGGCGATGAGCGGCAACGGTATCACCCATAACAGCAGCTTCAGGTACCAGCGCGTTTCATAGAGCTTGTTCCGCGGGAGCAGAAAAACGCCCAATGCCGTCGAGACAATGAAAAACGTGCCCAACCCCACCATGGTATGGAACGAAACGAACGTGATGACGAAGGGCGGCGTGGGGTGACCGGCTTCGCGCAGGTCTTCGATACCCGGAACATACGCGTCGGCGTCGCCGAATGCCATCCAACTCAGCACGGCGGGGATCCCCACCTTGAGACTGAGCCGGGGTGGCTCCCCCGAGGGTATCCCGAAGATCGCCAGCGGGGCGCGCGTCTGCCCGTGAACGAGTCCTTCGATTGCCGCGAACTTCTCGGGCTGGGTGCGGGCCACCTGTTTGGCGTGGTGATCGCCGGTGGGGAAGAGCGCCAGCACCGAGACGATCAGCCCGAAGATCAGCGACATCTTCAGCGTCTTGCGGCCGACCTGCGCGCCTCTGTTCTTCAGGACGAGATACGCCGAGACGCCGGCCATGAGGAACGCGCCGGCGATCAGGCAGCCGACGAAGGTGTGCAGGAAGCGGTCGGCGGTGGACGGGTTGAACACGGCGGCCCAGAAATCGGTGAGTTCCGCGCGTCCGTTGCGAATCTCGTAGCCGGCGGGCGTCTGCTGCCACGAGTTGGCCACGATGATCCAGAACGCGGACAGCATCGAGCCGAACGCGACCATCAGCGACGAGAACCAGTGCATGCCCTTGGAGACCTTGCCGCGCCCGAAGAGGTACAACCCCAGGAACGCCGACTCGAGGAAGAAGGCGAAGATGGCCTCGGCCGCCAGCGGCGCGCCGAAGATGTCGCCGACGTACTTCGAGTATTCCGCCCAGTTCGTGCCGAACTGGAACTCCATGACGATTCCGGTGGCCACGCCGACCGCGAAGGTCAGCCCCAGGATCTTCCCGAAGAACTTACCCGCCCGGATGCAGTCCTCATCGCCGTGCCTCCATCCGCGCCATTCGATGAATACCAGCAGCCACGCCAAACCGATGGTCAACGGCGGGAACAGAAAGTGAAAACCGATCGTCAGAGCGAACTGAAGACGAGATAGAAACAACGGATCCAAATTCACGGTTCAGTCTCCAGGTCGGCGAGCCTCAGCCCAACCCCACATCGAGCATCATCATGATCGCGAAGCCCAGCATGGCCCCCGCCGTGGCGAAATCGCTGTGCCCGTCGCGCTGCGATTCGGGGATCAACTCCTCCACCACGACGAAGATCATCGCTCCGGCGGCAAATGCCAGACCGTAGGGCAGAATCGCTCCCATCGAAAACACGAGCCACGCCCCCAGCACACCCGCGATCGGCTCCACGATACCCGATGCCTGGCCGCACATGAACGCCTTGACGCGCCCCATCCCCTCCCGACGCAGCGGCATGGCCACGGCGAGTCCCTCGGGCAAGTTTTGCAGGCCAATACCGATAGCCAGCGCAACGCCGCCGAGCATCATCTCTTGCGCCATGGCGGCATCGGTGGCGTGCGCGACCGCACCGAAGGCCACTCCCACGGCCAGCCCCTCCGGGAAGTTGTGCAGCGTAATCGCCAGAACCAGCAGCGTGCTGCGCTGCCAGGGGGTCTTGATGCCCTCGGCCTCGGTCGTCTCGAGCCCGAGATGCAGGTGCGGCAGAAGCTTATCTATGAGGTATAGGAACAGCCCACCGGCCAGGAAGCCGATCGTGGCGGGTTTCCAATCGCCGCCTGACATCTCGATCGCCGGCGCTAGCAGCGACCAGAAGCTGGCGGCGATCATGACTCCCGCCGCCATGCCTAGCATTCCGTCCATGATCTTCTTGTTGAAGCGCTTGACGAATAGGACCGGCGCCGCACCGGCCGCGGTGAGCAACCACGTGAAGAGCGTGGCCAGCAGCGCCAGCGTGACCGGATGATATTGTTGAAAGAAGCTGAGCAGGCGTTCTTCCATGATGTACCTGTGGATGACGTGCCCCGGATAAAAGGTGACACGGCGTCAGCACGCTATTCCATGGGTGAGAAGCGTTTCTTGGGCGCGCTACACACCGGACAGCAGAAATCGTCCGGGACCTCCTCGAACGGCGTGCCCGGTTTTACGCCAAAGACAGGGAAACCCTTCTGGGGATTATATTCCCACCCACACATCTCGCACTTGTACTTCTTCATTTCGTTTTTCTCCAGGGCAGTTTGCCGCCAAAGTGATATGGCGTCCGGGCTCCGTCCCGGACGTCGTCGCGCCAGCGCGTTTTCGCGGCATTCTACGGCCGGAACAGAGCCCGGCCGCTACGATTCCTATACAGGCACCGGATCTTATACCGGGAGACCGCGGCCATTACCAATTTCCCGCCAGTAGCTCGAAGTGCGCCTATGGATGACGTCGCCGTTCAGCCTGATCGGCGCGATCTGGTTCATGTACTGGGCCGACTACAACATGTCACTGGCGGTGTGGGCCAGGGCCAGCGCACATTAAATGTCTTGTATAGCAAGGACTTCCATTAGGAACTCGTTGCTCCATCCCGCGATTTCGCTTTTGCCTTTGATGCTGTGCTTCGAGGGATGGCGTTTGAGCAGGCTGATCGCGAAGCGGCGAA
>JAUWNI010000017.1 GCA_030612705.1 Phycisphaerae bacterium
GGGGCCCGTTCCGGGCCCCCCCCCGGGGGGGCCGGCGGGGGGGCTAAATTTTTCAACATCACCGGGCCCCCCGGGGGGGGGGACGCTACGTTTCCCGGCTTACACAACGCCCGCTAAAACTGTCATGCACCCAGCCAACGCCGCTTCTGTTGCCGAACTTGCTTTTAGCGGCTTGAGACGGAAGAATATCAGGGTTAGGTGTGCTCGGGGCGTGAAGCCGGAGTCCCCGGGCAATCGTACAGAGTGGACACGCCAACCCTGCACGCGAAACGAGGAACGCGCGGATGGCCCAACGTCGCAAGAAACTCGGCGAAATCCTGTGCAGTTGGGAAATCGTAACGCCGAACGCGCTGGCCGACGCCATCGCCTACGCGTCGGAGCACGGCAAACGGATCGGGGAGGCGCTGATCGAGCTTGAACTAGCCTCGGACGAGGACGTGAGCAAGGCCCTGGCAACCCAGTTCGATCTGGAATACGTCGACCTCGACAAGAACGTGGTCGTGCCGGCAACGTTGGACCTGGTGCCGCAAGAGCTGATCACCCGCCACATCATCCTGCCAATGAGCAAAAACGGCGATCGGCTGAAAGTGATCATCCACGACCCGCTTGATCTGGAACTGCTGGACATGCTGCGGTTCCGGCTGAATATGGAGATCGACACCGCTCTGGCGCCCAAGAGCAAGATCCAACGCTTCATCGACACTTTCCTGACCAAAGGCGATACCAGCATGGACGATGCGATCGAGGAGATCGATCGCGACGGCGATCTGCTCAAGGATGAGCAGACGGCGATGAAGAAAGCCAGGATCGCCGGCGAGGACGCCGACGCCCCGGTGGTCAAGCTGATCAACCTGCTGATCAACGAGGCGGTACGGATGCGGTCTTCGGACATTCACATCGAGCCGATGGGGGACCGCGTGCGGGTGCGTTATCGCATCGACGGCGTCTGTATCATACGCGATAACGTCCCCAAGGGTATGCAGTCGGCGATGCTGGCCCGCTTGAAGATCATGTCGGGTATCGACATCGCCGAAAGACGCCTGCCGCAGGACGGGCGTATCAAGATGCGAATCGGCAAGCAGGATATCGATTTCCGAGTCAGCTCGCTGCCGGCCTACCACGGAGAAAGCATTGTATTGCGTATTCTGCGGCCTGATTCGGTCAAGGTTGGTGTTACCGGGTTGGGCTTCGAGCAGGACGACTACGAGCACTTCAAGAAGATCATTCGCCAACCCAGCGGCATCTTCCTGGTGACCGGCCCGACCGGTTCCGGCAAGACGACCACTTTGTACGCCGCCTTGCAGGAGCTGAACCGCCCGGACAAGAAAATCATCACGGCGGAGGACCCGGTCGAGTACAACTTTACCGGGATGAACCAGTGCCAGGTGCGCGAGGAGATCGGGCTGACGTTCGCCCGGATCCTGCGGTCCATGCTGCGGCAGGCACCGAATATCATCCTGGTGGGTGAGATTCGTGACCGCGAGGTGGGTGAGGTGGCCATCCAGGCGGCCCTAACCGGGCACCTGGTCTTCAGCACGTTGCACACCAACGACGCACCCAGCGCGATTACGCGTTTGATCGACATTGGCATCAAGCCGTTTCTGGTCGCGTCGTCGATTCAGGCCATCATGGCCCAGCGTCTGATCCGTATAATTTGCCCGGAGTGCAAGGAGATCGACCCGGCTCCCGACAAGTTCGTCCTCCGTATGCTGGGGATTGCCGACGCCGATCTGGAAGGCAAGCACGTCTATCGCGGGCGCGGCTGTCAGCGTTGCGGTGACACGGGCTATCGCGGTCGACAGGGCATCTTCGAGATGCTCGAGATGAACAACGAGGTCCGCGAGTTGGCGTTCGCCCGGGCGCCGACCAACCAAGTCCGCCGAGCCGCGCGGGCCGGCGGAATGCGCAGCCTGCTGGAAGACGGCAAGCTCAAGATTCTCCGCGGCGTCACCTCGCCGGAAGAGGTCCTCCGCATCACACAGGAGGAGGGGGCGATCATGGCCGGGGAAGAAGAGTAGTGGAAGCGTTTTGAAAAAGTTTAACTGCACGACAATCCAGCGTGAGGGATAGCGGTGGCAACGGTTCACATCGATCGTCTATTGGAAACATGCATCCGCGTCGACGCGTCGGATATTCACCTGCACGTGGGGCGACCGCCCGTGCTGAGAATGTCCGGGCGACTGCGCAGCCTCGAAACCAAAGTGCTCGAACCGGACGACACGATGGCGTTGATGAAATCGATCACGCCGGAACGTAATCAGCAGGAGTTCCAGGAGGAGGGGGGTACCGACTTCGGCTTCGCGTTCGGCGAGAAGGGGCGTTTTCGAGTCTCGGTCTTCCGGGCCAAGGGCAACGTCTCGATCGCGCTGCGTCTGATTCCTTCGCGAATCATGTCATTCGAGGAGATCGGCTTGCCGCCGATCGTTAAGCCCCTCTGTCGCCGGCCGCGCGGCCTGTTCCTGGTCACCGGTCCGACCGGGTCGGGCAAAACCACCACGCTGGCAACCATGCTGGACTACATCAACCGCAATTTCGATCGCCACATCATCTCGGTCGAGGACCCGATCGAGTATTACCACCCGCACCGCATGTCGATCTTCACGCAACGCGAGGTCGGCGTGGACGTGCCCAGCTTCTCCGAGGCGCTGCGCCGCTCATTGCGGCAGGACCCGGACGTGATTCTGGTCGGCGAGATGCGCGACCTGGAGACGATGGAGGCGGCGATTCGCGCGGCCGAGACGGGCCACCTGGTGTTCGCCACGCTGCACACCACCGGTGCCCAGGGTACGATCAACCGGATCATCGACGCGTTTCCGGTTGCCCAGCAGGAGCAGATTCGCGTGCAACTCAGCGTCACGCTGCTCGCAGTGCTGTCGCAAGTGCTTTGCCCGAAGACGGGAACCTCGGGGCGGATAGCGGCGTACGAGTTTTTGCTGACCACGCCGGCGATCTGTAACCTCATTCGCGAAAACAAGACCTACCGCATCGACTCGAGCATCCAGACCGGGAAGAAATACGGCATGCAGTTGCTCGACGAGCACCTCTGGCGGCTGTACGACAGCGGCATAATTTCCGGCGACGAGGGCCTCGAAAAGGCCCGTTTCCCCGCTGAGTTCCAGAGCAAGATGGACGAAAAGGCCCGCGGGCAGGCCGGGCCAGCCGGCATGTTGGCCAAGCCCGATCAGTTGGCCAAGGAGCTGGACCAGGAAAAGCAGAGCGAACCGGACGACAAGAAGAAAAAGAAATAGGGGGAGGCGAGGGGGGCCGCGGCTGCCACACTGCCTGTTGCGAAAAGAACATTGTCACCGAACCATTCGAGTAAATCGGTATGCGTTTCTACGGGAGTCGTTGAATGAGCGTGGAGAAAGCTGTCGTCATCGGGTCCGGGCCGGCCGGGCTGACCGCCGCCATCTATGCCGCCCGGGCGGCCCTGAGCCCGCTGGTTTTTGAGGGCTTTAACGCCGGCGGGTTGATCCCCGGCGGACAACTTATGTACACGACCGAGGTCGAGAACTACCCCGGGTTTCCCGACGGCGTCACCGGACCGCTGCTGATGAAGGCCTTCCGTGATCAGGCCGAGCGATTTGGCACCCGCTATATCCGCGAAGACGTCAACGAAATCGACCTCGGCAAACGTCCCTTCGTCGTAAAAAGCGACGAACACACCGTCGAGACCCACGCGCTCATCATCGCCACCGGCGCCCGGGCAAACTGGCGCGGACTCGAGAACGAACAGCGCCTGGCCCAAAGCGGCGGCGGCGTCTCCGCCTGTGCCGTCTGCGACGGTGCCATGCCGATCTACCGCGATCAGGAACTGGTCGTTGTCGGCGGCGGCGACTCGGCGATCGAAGAGGCCAGCTACCTGACAAAATTCGCCGGCAAAGTCCACATCGTCCATCGCCGCGACCAACTCCGCGCCGGCAAGGCGATGCAGGAGCGATTCTTCAAGCTCGTCGACGAAGGCAAAATGCAGCCCCAATGGAACTCGGTCGTCGACGACGTCCTGGGCGACCAGTTCATCACCGGCGTGCAACTCAAGGACGTCAAGACCGGCGATGTCCGCGAGCTACCCTGTCGCGGCCTGTTCCTCGCGATCGGCCACACGCCCAACACCGAGCTGGTCAAAGGCAAACTCGACCTGGACGACAAGGGTTACATCAAGCTACCCAACCCAGGTAGCAGCCACGCCAGCATCGAGGGCGTCTTCGCCGCCGGCGACGTCGCCGACCACCTCTACCGCCAGGCCATCACCGCCGCCGGCACCGGATGCATGGCGGCCATCGACGCCGAACGCTGGCTAGCCGCGCAGGGAATCGAGTAGCAGCGCGCCGTAGCGCCCCGCGCGGCCGCCCCATCCGAACCCGAAGCGCAAGCGAGGGCCTCATAACGATCGTCAGAGGATTCAGAGTTTGGGGTTCAGAGTTCAGAGTTCAGGATTCGGGGTTCAGTGTGGGTCTGCGACCGGAGATCACTTTCCATAGGTGGCTGGGTGCGAGAAGGGATTCACGCACCAGCAGTCTGGTTGATGCGCATGCGAAACAGAGCCGGCGTGTCCCCACGCCGGACCTTCCGGGCCGAGGACGGCCCGGCTCTGCTGGTGAGCGCGCGGAGTCTTATCGCAATGCGTATCGGAACTTGTTTGCGAGCAGCGGGCGCAATGAAGAGCCGCGGGCTTCAGCCCGCCCGGTCTTCCGAACTTGCTCTGGCGCCGACCAATCCGCGCCCTCAGCGCAGAGCAGCGAACACAATGAAGAGCCGCGGGCTTCAGCCCGCCCGGTCTTCTGAACCTGCGGAGACGAGTAGTACCCGTTTGGCAGACCATTTTCGGCTGACCCATCGCTCACGCTCAGGGTTCTGACCGGCGATCACCGACTACATTCATGCGAACCCCGTTCGACGCGGCCTCTGTAGCGTCCGCCCCACGTGGCGGACGTCGGGTGGCGAAAGATTTCCACATTCTACGTCCGCCACAGGGGGCGAACGCTACGTTTCCCGGCTTACACAGCGTCCGCCAAAACTATCATGCACACGGCCCAATGTGCCGCCGCGAATGGATGACCCGTTCGCATAGTCAAGATACTGCTCAAGAGCAGCGGCACACTTCCACGACCTTCAGGAGCTCAGCAATACCCTCCCGCCGACGACTGGGGTCCGTGGCACAATCTGCGGGACGCGGCTATGCCGTCCCATAGGGACGAAGTGAGCGTAGCCCAGCACGCAGTGCTGGGACTCGTGCGACGCCGAGAAAGCGAGTCCCGTAGGGACGACTGAAGCTTCAATCGTCCCTCCTGGACTCAATAGTGCTCTCAACGACCTACCCCAGCACTTCGTGCTGGGCTACGTTCAGATGCCCCTCCGGGGCAGATTCGGCCAAAGCACGGGCAAGAGACACCCGCAGATTGTGTCACAGACCCCGCCGACGACTGTTTGCGAAAAAAAGCTGTGGAATACGCGGGCCATGCTGACGTAAAATAGCAATAGTAGTCCCGTTTTTTCTGTCGGGGAGCCGTGCCAGTTCACGAGAGGGCGGAAACGCGATGTATCGATTTGCACCTTTGATCACCCTGGTAACCGGTGCTCTTCTTCTCCCCAGCACCGCCCACGCGGACAGTTTTTTTCTCGGACTCGGTGATTTGCCAGACGGGAGTTTTCTCAGTCGTGCTCAGGGAGTCTCCGGCGATGGCATGACGGTGGTCGGGTATGGTAGAGCCGACACCGTCTACGAGGCCTTCCGTTGGACGTCTGTGGAAGGTATGACTGGCCTGGGGCATCTACCGGGAAGCACTTCCAGTAGCGGCGCCAGGGGTATTTCGGCCGATGGCAGTACGATCGTGGGTTACTCCTCGACGGGCAACACTCACGAGCCTTTTCGATGGACAGCGTCGGAGGGGATGGTCGGGCTTGGATTCCTGCCCGGCGGCGGCAATTACGGTGGTATGGCATGGAGCGCGTCAGGGGACGGCTCGGTTATCGTGGGATCCAGCGATACGAGCACGGCGTTCATGCAAGCGTTCCGGTGGACACAGGCAGGCGGCATGATTGCGCTGCCGGATCTTCCGGGAGGCGACGAATTCAGCGAAGCGCTCGGCGTCTCTGCCAACGGCAGCGTCGCCGTCGGCCAAGGCACCTCTGATGCCGGCATCGAGGCGTGCTTCTGGACGACGAAGGGAGTCTTCGGTCTCGGCAGTCTGCCCGGCGGCGAATACCGCAGCCAAGCCAGAGCCGCTTCCGCGGACGGCACTGTCATCGTCGGTGGAAGCCAGTCCGAACTCTCCGGGCCCGATGCGTGGGAGATGTTTCGCTGGACAGAGCAGGACGGCATGCTCGGCCTCGGCGACTTGCCGGGCGGCGTATTCGACAGCTTTGCGTACGATGCGTCAGTCGACAGTTCCGTTCTGGTTGGATTTGGCGGGAGTCAGCGCGGCCAGGAAGCGGCGGTCTGGGACGCCGAGCACGGCTTGCGGTCGCTCTACGACATACTTGTAGCTGACGGCGTAGACTTGTCCGGTTGGAGCCTGACTGTGGCTACCGGCGTTTCCGACGACGGCCTGACAATCGTCGGATCCGGCACCAATCCGATCGGCGACACCGAAGCCTGGCTCGCCCACATCCCCGAGCCAGCCACGCTCAGCCTTCTCACATTCGGCCTCGCCGCCGCGCTGCGCTCTAAGCCACGCAGGTAGTGGTCACTCTACGCACGTCGGCCGGTAGCGCGCATTTGTCATGCCATGCGGCACAGTTCCGTAAGTGTCTTCAGCCAGCGATAAAAACGCCTCTCGACGCTCGATAAGCACTTCGACCAGCTTTCGCGCGTCATCAGGATTGCTCAGTTTTGCTTCGGCGATGATCGCTTCGATATGTGACCGGTCGAGTTGACGGATCTTGGCGATTATCCACGCCGCGTCGGCGGGGGTTATGTGGTTGAACGCGTTGTTCGGGGCCTGCGAATGCCAGCGGAGGGGGTCGAAGTCGGCGGCGAGGCGGCCCAACGCCGCGGAGCGTATTGGCGGCGGGGGGTTGGGTGGCAATGGCAACAGGTCCCAGGCGTGGCGGTGGCCGCGCCAGGGGTCCTTCGGGCGGCCCTGCCACGAGCCGAGGCAGGAGTTGAAGTCGATCTGGTAATACGTCGCTCGGCCGTCGCGGACGGTGACGAGTGTGTTGCTGCCGATGCGGTCGGTGTCGTTGATCCAGGCGGACGCCAGGCGCAGGCCGCGCAGCTCGCGGCGGTGGCGGAACCAGTCGAAGTGGAAGTGGCCGCGCACGTCGTCGAGGAACAGGGCGGCGGTGGCGCGCCGGCCGTCGAAACGTTCGTCGCCGGTGCCCTCGACGGTCACCAGGAAGATCGGCGGGACGTTGTAGCCGAGCGCCCAGAGGATGCGAGAGCCGACGATCGAGGCGGTCGAGCCGAGTTCGGGAAAGTCGGGGTGGTCGAGCTTGACCAGGAACGTGCGGCCGAGCGTGTCTGTGCCGATGAAGCCGAGGTTTCCGCCGCCGCCGATCTTGACTTTCTTGATCTGGTAGGGGGGTTGCGGGGGTGGCATCGTGCAGGGGCCGATCGCGACGCGTTCGGGCGTGAGCTCTTCCAGGCCGCGGTTGGTATAGAAGGACGAGTCGGGCACGCCTTGACCGTCGATATTCCACGCTTCGCCGGGCCGCAGGGCTCGCCGGAGCGGATCGAGTGTCAGAATATCGCGTGCCGGCACAAGGATAGACGCCTTGAACATCACCGTCTCGATGTCGTCCCGGCTGGCACGGATGTCGTGCTCGATAAACGCGGCGGAGTTCAGATAACGTGACGGCGTGCAGCCCGTAAGCGTACCCAGCAACGGTGCGACGCCGATTACAATCGAAATGACCCCGCGAGCAGTACGCATCGTAGTCGCCCCAAATTCGCAACGACCATAGTCCGGCAGAGGAAGCCCGGCAAGTCGTTGGTAATGCTTCGGCGGAGGGGGGTGGGCGTTACGAAAGTGCTGCGAGGGTGCCCCATCCCGTTTCGCCGGCCCGGAGGGCCGGCGAACGGGATGGGGGACTGATTCGAACCTGCACCGACCTTGCTTCCTCGAATCGGTCCCCCACCCCGACCGAGTGCCTGCCAGACAGGCACTCGGAACGGGATGGGGCACCCTCCCACCGTCGGGCGCAGACAAATTCCGATGGGGCGGCCGGCGGAGATTCGCGTATACTGTTGGGTCGCGGCTGGGCACTCCGGCGCGGTTGTGGAGTAGAACGTCGATGGATTCGGACGAAGTACAGTCAATTTTCGATCGGGCCAATGACCTGCTCGAAGAGGATCGGCCGGAGGAGATGCTGCGCTGCCTCGAAGCGCTTGACGATGACTTGATCGAGGTCGACGACCGCATCGAGTACGGGGCGCTCAAGGCGTGGGCCCTGTCGGAACTCGGGCAGGGCAACGAAGCGCTCGACGTGCTCGAACCGCTGATCGACGAATTCCCCGACTCCGCTCGGCTGCACGGCACGCTCGGCGTCGTGCTCTCAAACGACGGTGATCTGGACGAAGCCTGCGACGCGCTCGAAGAGGCCGTCGCGCTCGATTCCGGCGACGAGGTCGCCCTGGCGAACCTCGGGCTCATTTACGAAAAGCTCCGCCAATACGAGCACGCGCTGAAGCTCTACAACAAGGCGATCGAGATGGGGGCCGAAATCGATTGGCTTCTGCAACGCACCGCCGCCGTCCAGGCCGAGCTGGGCGATTTGTCGGAGGCGCGAAGCACACTCAAACGATACCTCTCGCTAGTCCCTGAAGACACCGACCAGTGGATCACGCTGGCGATCCTGCACAGCGACGACCTCGAATTCGATCAGGCCTTTCGCTGCTACCGTGCCGCCGAGCAGATCGCGCCGGACTCGGCGGCGCTGCGGCTCAACTGGGGGGTGACGGCGGTCCGCGCGCATCGGACGGACGTCGCGCGGCAGCAATTGAAATATCTGACTCGCCTGGAGTCGGAATCGTCGCGGCCGTTGTTGCTGGAGGCGTTCATCCGGGAGGAACAGGGGGATCTGGAGGGGGCGCGGCAGGGATACATCGACGCCCTGGCCCACGTACGACGTGACGAATATAACGAGTTGGCCTACGCGCTGGAGATGGCGATGGATTTCTTCGCGCGGCAGGAAATGCTCGGACCCTGCGAACAACTGCTCGAACAGGCTTACATCGCCAACGCCTGTACGGTGGAGCTGTGCGAGGCTTATCGCGAGGCGACCGGGGACGCGGTTGAGAAGGCCAACTGGTACAGCCTGATTCTGGAGGCTGACTACCGGCGGGGACTGGAGGAGATATCCGATTCCGGCGGTGCGGTCAACAAAAACCACAAGCGCTTCCTGCGTAACTATCAAATCATCGCCAGGGATCACGACGAGGCCATGGCAACGGTCATGCAATTCGCCGAACGCATGGGCGAGTCGAACGTGCTCGTGCGTGAGTTCGTCAACGAAGAGTCGATCGCGGAGACCCACGTCGGCGTGTACGAAGTCGAACGCGAAAGCCTGGTCTTCGTCGACAACGGTTCGCGGTAATCGCGAACCCGCGCTTAAGGCCGAACGGAACTTGGCTTCCCGCGCTTCTTGGCGGACGAATCGTCGGCGGTGTTATCGCGAATCTGCTTGAGCAAATCGACGGCTTCGGTGAGCTTCTGGTTGGTCGTCACCATCTCGCGGATCAAACGTAGCCGCTGCGCGCCGCTGTCGGGGACCTGGCCATAAGCCGGCGGCGGCCGGCTTACACCCTGCCAGAGCAGACCGGTCACCAGCAGGGTCGCGCCGCCAAGCAGGAATCCGCGCCAGAAGCTGTCGGAAGGACGGGTAGTCTTCATGTCGTCTCCTTACTCTATTTCGGCGATGTCACAAGTCGAATGCCTGGTGCTGTGTCACACAGTGTACCGCGGGTCGTAGCGTCGGCCCCCCGCGGCCGACGTAGCAAACGAACGTCTTTCGACCACCTACGTCGGGCCCGGAGACCCGACGCTACCCGCGACATTACTTGTGTCGGAGGCCTAGTTCGTCAAGCTGCTCCCGGGCCACCGGTGACGGGGCTTGAGTCAGCAGGCACACGGCCCGCGCCGTTTTCGGGAACGAGATCGTGTCGCGAATGTTGTCCAGCCCGGTCAGCAGCATAGCGATCCGGTCGAGACCCAGCGCGATGCCGCCGTGCGGCGGCGGTCCGTACTTCAACGCTTCAAGTAAAAACCCGAACTTGAGCTGCTGCTCTTCGGGCGTCAGTTCAAGGAGCTTAAAGACTTTTTCCTGGACCTCGCGGCGATGGATACGGATGCTCCCGCCGCCGAGCTCGATCCCGTTCAGGACCACGTCGTAGGCTTTGGCGCGGCACTTGGCGGGGTCGGTTTCGAGCAGGGGGATGTCCTCGTCGAGCGGAGCGGTGAACGGGTGGTGCATCGCGAAGTGGCGCCGCTCCTGCTCGTCGTACATGAACATCGGGAAGTCGGTTACCCAGAGGAAGTTCCACTTTCCCGCGGGAATCAGGCCGCGGCGTTTGGCAACGACCTCGCGAAGCCAGGAGAGGTACTTGCAGACGTTCGCCACGCTGTCCGCCGCGAAGAAGATGATATCGCCGACTTCGGCCCGCGTGGCGGCGACGAGTTCGGCGGTCGTCTCGGGCGTGAAGAATTTGGCGATGCCGGTCTGGCAGGCCGGCTTTCCGCCGTCGCCGTCGACGATCTTGACCAGCGGTAGCCCGCCGGCGCCGATTCCTCGCAGGTCGTCCGCGAGCGTGTCGGTCTGCTTGCGGGTCATCTCCGCGCCGCCGGGGACGCGAATGCAGCGTACCACGCCGCCGGCAGCGATCGCGCTGGTGAATATCTTGAAATCCAGTTTTGTAACGATGTCGTTGACGTCCTTGATACGAAGGTCGTAACGCGTGTCGGGTCGGTCGATCCCGTATTCGTCCATCGACTGTTGGTAGGTCATGCGCGGGAAGGGCGTGGCGATGTCCACCTCGTGGATCACCCGCATGACGCGCGCAAGACAACTCTCGATGGTGCGCAGTACATCCTCGGGCTGGACGAACGACATCTCGACGTCGAGCTGCGTGAACTCCGGCTGCCGATCGGCCCGTAGGTCTTCGTCGCGGAAACAACGCACAATCTGCATGTAACGATCAAAGCCGCTCATCATCAACAATTGCTTGAACAACTGCGGCGATTGCGGCAACGCGTAGAACGTGCCCGGCTGAATCCGCGACGGGACCAGATAGTCGCGGGCGCCCTCGGGCGTGCTCTTGGTCAGGAAGGGGGTTTCAATCTCGATGAAACCCTCCCGCTCGAAATAATCGCGGATCGCCTTGGTGATCCGATGACGGGTGATCAGCGATTTCTGGAGTACCGGGCGACGCAGATCAAGATAACGATAACGCAGACGAATTTCTTCGTTCGTGTCGATATCGTCGGCGATTTCAAACTTGGGCGTCTCCGACGTGCTCAAAATGTCGATCTCGCGGACATTGATTTCGACCTCACCGGTCTTCATTGTCGGGTTGACAAGCCCCTCCGGCCGCGGAACGACCTCCCCCCGGACGGCGATGCAGTATTCAGCCTTGAGCGTGGCCGCCAACTCGTGGCACTTCGGGTCGATCTCGGGGTCGAACTTGAGTTGGACCAGGCCTTCGCGGTCGCGGAGATCGATGAAGAAGATACCGCCGTGGTCGCGGCGGTTGTGGACCCAGCCGGTCAGCAAGACGGCTTGCCCAATCAAATGCGACCCGACGTCGCCGCAGTAGCACGTTCGTTGGTTGTACGGCAAAGGCACGTTTGTATCTCCTGAAGGTTTAGCAGAGCCGGACAAACGATGAATCCTAGCGGGGCGGAGCGCGAGTCGTCAAAGACGGAGCGGACGGTTCGGACAGCGGGGTGTGACTCGTGGCGAAGCCAATGTAGGGCAGGCCGCAACAGGCGAAGTCGCCTCGTGATAAAGACCGCGCCCGGTAGCAAGAGAGACGTGGTGTCCGTGATGATGAGGCCTGCCGCACCCTGTGCCGACACACACGCGATTTGGGGTGGCACGGGAAGGCAGGCCTCGCATTCTTGTGTGCGAGACGCTTCCGGTTGGCGACGCCTCATTTGAATAGCAAGTTGGCTCTACGGCCCGCGGCCTGCCCTACACCTTGGGATCGTTTATACTTTCGTCGCGGGCCGGTACTTTTGCACCAGACTGTAATGCTTGTTATTTGAATCGTGGGAGTGCGCGGATGATTGGATTGATCGGCGGTACTGGGTTGGACGAGGCGTTGATCGGCGAGGCGCGGGCGGTGGAGCATGAGGTTGAGACGCCGTTCGGCCGGCCGAGCAGCTTGGTGCGTGTGGTCGAGTGGCATGGGCTGAAGGTTGCCATGTTGGCGCGACACGGCGACGGGCACGTTTTTAACCCGGGGCGGGTGCCGTACCGGGCGAATATCTACGCTCTCAAGTCGCTGGGTGTAACGCACATCATCGCCAGCGGGGCGGTCGGTTCGTTGCGCGAGGAGATCAAGCCGCGTGATCTGGTGATTGTGGATCAGGTGATCGACAGGACGTATCGCCGGGTGCCGACGTTTTTTGACGAGGGGTTGGCGGTGCACGTCGAGTTTGCGCAGCCGTTTTGTCCCGAGTTGCGCGAGGTGCTGCTGTCGGTCACGGGCCGCGTGGACACGACGGTGCATCGCTCGGGCACGTACATCTGTATGGAAGGGCCGGCGTTCAGCACCGTGGCCGAGTCGCGGATCCACCGAACATGGGGCGGCGACCTGATCGGCATGACCGTGATGCCGGAGGCGAAGCTGGCGCGTGAAGCCGAGATTCCTTATGCGTTGGTGGCCCTGGTGACGGATTACGATTGTTGGAAGCCGCACGAGCCGGGCGCGGACAAGCAGAAACTGCTGGCTGAGATCATCGGGCATCTCAACGCGGCGACCGACAACGCCATGACGCTGATACGGGCGGCGATCGAGGCGCTCGCGACCGGGCCGCTGGGCAAGTGGCCGATCCACGACGCGCTCGAGTTGGCGATCTGGTCGGATCGATCGAAGCTGACGCCGGCGGTGTTTGAGAAGTATGGGGTGTTGTTGGAGAAGTATGCGGGGGGATAGTATTTAGGGTTCAGGGTTCAGGGTTCAGGGTTCAGTATTCAGGATTCAGGGGAGGTTGGCTTTCGTTAGACTCTTGTTTAAGCAAACTTTTAACGCATGGAGGCCGTGACTCTGGCTGCTATTTCGCAAATCGAACGTGAATGGATCATCGTGCCGCGGCACTCGGATTGTGAGCGGCTGGCGCGGGATGTACGGGTCACGCCGCTGCTGGCACAGATGCTGCTCAACCGCGATGTGCGGACGGCGAGTGAGGCACGCCGATTCCTGACGCCGGAACTGGCCGAGTTACTGCCGCCGGAGCGATTGCCGGGGGCGGTCGAGGCGGGTCGGCATTTGGCCGACGCGGCGCGGGCCGGGCGGAAGATCGTCATTTACGGCGATTACGATGTTGACGGCGTGACCGCGACGTCGATTCTGTGGCACGGGCTGACGCTTGCCGGCGCGAATGTCGATTTCTACATCCCGAGCCGGCTTGACGAGGGCTACGGCGTCAGTGTCGAGGCGATCAAGCAGATTCACGCCGACGGGGCGGACGTCGTTGTCACGGTCGATTGCGGGATCACCGCCGTCGCGGAAGCCCGGCTGGCACGCGAGCTCGGCCTCGAGCTGATCATCAGCGACCATCACGAGCCGCGCGCCGAGTTGCCCGAGGCGAGTGTGATCGTGCACCCGACCGTGGGCGGCGAGGAGTCGGCGAATCCACATCTCTCCGGCGCGGGCGTGGCGTTCAAAATTGCCTGGGCGTTGGCGCGGGAAATTTGCCAAGCGAGCCGGGTGAACCCGGAGTACCGCGATTATCTGCTGGAGGCGATGGCATTTGCAGCGTTGGGACTGGTGGCGGACGTGGTTCCGCTGGTGGGTGAGAACCGGGTGATCGCGTCGTTCGGGTTGCGGCATTTATGCCATACACAGAATCCCGGACTGCAAGCGTTGATCGAGGTTTCGGGGCTGACCGGTAAGGTACGCTATGACGAATACGACGTGGGCTTCATCCTCGCCCCGCGCTTGAACGCCGTCGGGCGTTTGGGACACGCTCGGCTGGCGGTTGAGCTTTTCACGCGGGCGTCGGCAGAGCGGGCCGCCGAGATCGCGGCCAACCTCGACGAGCAGAATCGCCGACGGCAGAAAGTCGAGCGGGAAATCTTCAAGCAGGCCATGGAAATGGTAACGGAGCGGGGTTTTGACCGCGACAGTTGCCGGGGGATCGTGCTCGCCAGTGCCGATTGGCACCCGGGCGTGATCGGAATCGTTGCCTCGCGGCTGGTCGATCGCTTTGCCCGTCCGACGGTGCTGATTTCGCTCGACGGGGCCAACGGGCAGGGGTCGGGGCGTAGTATCAGGCATTTCCCGTTGCACGAGGTGTTGGCCGACTGCGCGGAGCACCTGATCAGCCACGGGGGGCACGCGATGGCGGCTGGTGTGAAAATGGCGGCGGATCAGGTGGATGCCTTCACCGAGGCATTCCTGGCCCAAGCGGCGCAGCGGCTGACACCGGCGGACCTGGTGCCGAAACTCCGGCTCGATGACGAGGTCGAGCTCGGACAATTAATGCCGGAAGTGGTCGAATCCATCCTGCGCATGGCGCCGTTCGGCATCGGCAACCCGAAGCCGCGTTTGGCGGCCGGGCCGGTGGATTTGGTCGACGAGCCGCGAGCCGTCGGACAGGGCGGTCAGCATTTGCAGTTCACCGTGAGACAGGGTCGCACGTATCGACAGGCGATAGCATTCGGACGCGGAAAGCAACTCGAAGAACTGCTCGACCATCGGCGACTGCGCCTGGCGTTCGAGCCGATCATCAACGAGTGGAGCGGTCGGCGGAAAGTCGAGTTAAAGGTGCTCGACTGGAAGTGGGTGGAGTAATAGGGGGGCGAGAAAGGGTTCTCGCTCCAGCAACCGTGTAGCACAGCCGCCCCCGGCTGTGATGGTTCGGCCGGCGAGGCGCCGGCCGCTACATTGTTGGGGCCCTCGCTTGCGCTTCGGGTTCTGATTTGGCGCCTCGCTTGCGCTTCGGGCTCTGATTGTCATGCTGCAAACCCGTGGGATTTGAAGTGGGGGGCTTGATAACTTGTGAAAATCACCGCTGCGCTGCCGCGAGCAGGTCGTTGTAGGCACCGAGGTTGAGCTTGATGATTTCTCGTATGCGCCGCTGGTCAAACAAGCGGCCTCGCGTGATCAGCGTGATCTTGTCGTAATACGCGGCGAGGTTGGGATCGGTCAGGCAGTTGCGGCCGGTCAACAGCGTCTGGACGTACCCCGGCGGGACCTTGCGTTGCAGGTGTCCGATACGCCACCCGTCGTCGATCTCGGGTTTCAAGCGGGCCAGCAGGGGGTCGGCCAGGGCCATTTCGTCGACAACGTGAATGTCTCGGCCGGCAAAAAAGCCGTGCATGCCGATTGATTTGATGACGATGACTGGCTCACCGGCCTCGTGAGCCCGGCGTCCGCGTTTTTCCAGCGAGTGGCAGGGGAGTTTGACGTTATTGGTGGCACCGAGCAGACCGGTACCATGGTAATAATAGGCGCGCTCGTCGCAGATGCCGTAGTCGCCGATGTAGTTGATGACGTGCCCGTAATCTTCCCCACTGGTAAACGGAGAGCGCGACGGCACCAGGCCGATCAGCGCGATCAGGATGAGCATGATCAAGCCGGTGCGCGTGGAGAGCGGAGCGCGGGAGAGCAAGACGACGGCGATCAGCAGGGGGGCGGTGAGAAAGCGGCCGAGCATGAAATCGCCGCCGATGTAGATCATGTACAGCAAGTAGAGTAGTGCACCGAGGGCGATCGGCAGGAGTCGGTGCCGACGTGTGATTAGCGGCGCCGCCAACCCCGCGACGATCACGATCGGCGTCAGCGGATCCATCTTCAGCGTGACGAGCAGGTAAAGCAGGCCCTGTCGAATTAAATCCCAGGCGGGAATCCCACTGTTGAGTTTGGCATACGCGGTGTTCGGGAAGAACGAGCCGTAGTAAAACAGGGCGAACACTTCCCATGCCAGAAACGGCACAAAGCCCAGCATGACCACGCCCAGCGCCCATAGACCACGATTACGATAAAACGCGACGCAAAGAACGGGCAGTACGAGCAGGATCGCGTCCATGCGATTGAGTGTCAGTAATCCTCCCAGCAAGGACAGCCATAGCAGCGTCGTAATACCGGGCGACCGCTCCAGGTATACGAACAGAAACAGGATCAATAGGAAATGCGTGAGCGGGTTTTCGAGGCCCGAGGTCGAGTAATCGACGAACGCTTTGGAAAGGATGAAGACTGTCACGCCGATCAACGCGGGCAAGGCGGAGGCCGCGACGCGCGCGGCGAAGAACAGCACCGTCGCCACCGACAAGACCACGGAGAGCATAATGCTCGTGTAGTAGATTTCGTGTGTTAGCCAGTGGAGCGCTGAGAGCAGCAGCAGCCAGAGTGGGTGCGTGTAGGCCTGGACGCGCTCGGCCACGTTCCAGCGCAGGCCGTAGCCGTCCACGAAATTTTCGACCGTGCGAAACGTGATGTAAGCATCGTCGGAAAGCCAGGCGTTCCTGAGCACAACCACAGCGAACAGACAGACCGCGATCGCCGTGGGGAGATAATCGGTGCGAGCGTTCGGCGTCGTGTCAATCTTGGTCGGCATGGTGTCATCATAGCATCAGCGGACCGCGCGGTGGATCCTATCAATCCGCCGTCAAAAATCATGTAGCGCCGGGTCTCCGTGCCCGACGCGGGATGAAAACGGCGTTCCACGGCCGACCCGGGGGTCGGCCGCTACAGTTTGTGGCCGTTAACGGCGGATTTCTATGGAAACGCCGCCTGGAGCGCGAGCATGGCGTAGGCGGTGGTCAGGGCCGGGTGTCCTTCCATCCAGCGGTCGGCTTCGTTGATCCAACTGCCGTCGTCGCGTTGGATATCGGTGAGTTTCTCGACGAGTTCCCGACGCCAATCGTGCTTGCGGCCGACGTGGTCGGCGACGACGTCTTCGCCCCAGGTTTGGAACGCCCGGCCAAACACGTGGTAGTAGTAGAAGAGACCCTGCTTCGATTGCCTGGCGGGCATGTTGGGGTTGAATTCGAGCGTCCAGTAGCGGCCGATCCAGTCCATCGCGGCCTTGACGCGCGGGTCGTCCTTGGCGAGGCCGGCATAGAGCATGCTCTTGAAACCGGCGTAGGTCATCGTGCCGTAGGAGCGCAGCTCTTTGCGGCCGTCGATCTCGATAAGTTCACCCTTGCTTTCGCCGCCATTGGCGGGCGTGTAGATAAAACCGCCTTGGTTCGAGCCCCGGGCGAACGGCTGATCGTTGGTTTCGCCGAGCATCTGGCAGCGTTGGATGAAAATGAGGGCTTTTTTGTAGGTCGGGTCGTCTTTGGGCAAGCCGCTGTCGTGCAGGGCTTCGAGCATGATTTGCGTATTGGAGAGGTCGGGGCGTTTGTGACGACCGTATCCGGCGCCGCCATACCAGGCGTCGTCGATCGATTTACCCTCGCCCTCGTCCCATTGGAGTTCCTTGAGGAATTGTTGGGCTTTGGCGATTTGTGGTTTGTATTGATCGTTTTTGAGGGAGGCGAACATCGACAGAGCGATGCTGGTTTCGTAATTTTTGAGCAATCCGTCGGCCGAGTAGATGCCGCCGTCGTCACGTTGGAAGCGGAGTACGAAGCGGATGCCGCGTTTAACGGCGGGGTGCTCGGGTCCGACGCTGGGTTCCTGGATCAATGCTTTGAGGACCAGGCTGGTAATGCCGGGGCCGGCTTGTGAGGCCCAGCCGCCGTCCTTTTCCTGAGCGGCCAGGAGATACCGAGCGCCGCGCCTCGTCAGGTCACGGGCTTTCTGTTTCAGGAGTTGGGACGAGAGCGGCTGTTTTTCGTCGTTGACCTGACCGACAACGGGGACAGTGATCAGCAACATGCACGCGGATGCGAGCAGTAGCTTCCCGCGCCCTCGCGGGCCGATGCTGTGATGTAAACGTTTCACGGCTCCACGGCCGGCGGGGGCGCCGGTCGCTACATGGGGCAGGCTCTCGTAGCTAAGTCCGCTGACATCATCAAGGTGTCTGAACATGCTGTTTTCTCTCTGATAAGTTTCCTGCTTCGTATGGGTCGGGTGGCCCATGGCTTTAGCCGTGGGGGACACGAATCGACCGTCCATTCGTGTCCCCCGCCGCTAAAGCGACGGGCCACCCACGCAGTGAGAAATCTTTGCGTGAAGTGATGAAACGAATGGATAACAGTGTAGGGCATTCACTATTAGCAATTATCTATTCGTTAGTTCTCAATCGTACCCGAGTTCGGTCAGGTGGTCTTCATCGAGGCCGAAGTGGTGGCCGATTTCGTGCAGCAGCGTGATCCGGATTTCGTCGATCAGCTCGTTGCGCGTGCCGCACATCGCGCAAAGGTTGTCGCGGAAGATCAGGATGCGGTCCGGCAGGGGGGAGGCGGCCCGCTCAGGCCCCTTATCCTCGAGCGGCACGCCGACGTAGAGGCCGAGCAGGTCGTCCGTTTCTTCGTACTCTTTGAGCAAGGCCGCATCCGGTCGCGGCCGCACTTCGATCAGGACGTTTTCGATGTACGGTTTGAACTCGTCGGGGAGCTCGTCGAGGGCGGCCCGTGCCGCGCGGTCGAAATCGGCGTCGCTGACGTGTATCATCCGGAACGATCCAGGAACAACAGTTGGTAACAAACCACACAAGAACAGGAGTATAGCCGGTGAAATACGGCAGACCAAACGAATGTAATACGCGGCAACGTTCGGCGATTCGCAATTCGCTCTTCTTAATTTGCTATTCGCTATTCTTGACTCTCGCCGGCTGCACGCCGATGTCGTTTCTAATCACGCCGGTGCCGCGTGCGTACGATCTGGTCGAGCACGAACTCTCGCGCGACAGCATCTGGCACAACGACAAGATCGCGCTGGTCGACGTGGACGGCGTGCTGCGGAACGCGCGCGAGAAGTCGTTGTTGAGTCCGCCGGGGGATAACCCCGTTTCGGTCTTTAAGGAAAAGCTCGACAAGGCGGCGGGCGATCGCAACGTCAAGGCGATCGTGCTGCGGATCAATTCACCCGGCGGGGACGTGACCGCCAGCGACCTGATGTATATGGAACTGCTGCGTTTCAAGCGGGAGACCGGCAAGCCGGTGATCGCGTCAATGCTCGACGTGGGGGCTTCGGGTGCCTATTACATCGCGTGTGCCGCGGACAAGATCTACGCCCACCCGACGACGATAACCGGCAGCATAGGCGTGATCATGGTGGCGCCGGATTTTTCCGGCACGATGAACAAGCTGGGTATCCGGGCGAACATCATCAAGAGCGCCGAGATGAAGGACGCCGGCTCGCCGTTTCGCGAGATGAACGAAGAAGATCGGGCGTTGTTTCAGGTGATGATCGACGCGATGTATGAACGGTTTCTGCGGGTAGTCGCCGACGGTCGCGGCGGGATCGACGAACCACGCTTGAAGCGGCTGGCGGACGGGCGGGTATTCCTGGCGCCGGAGGCGAAGGAGGAGGGGTTGATCGACGAGTTGGGCACGCTGCACGACGCGCTGGCCGCGGCGAAAAAGGCCTCGGGGCTGGATGGAAAGCCGATCGTCGTAGTGGAATACGCCCGTCCACTCTCGCATCGTCCGAACATTTACGCGCGTGCCGCCGACGTGCCGGTTCAGGTAAACCTGGTGAATGTCGAGTTGCCGACTTGGCTGAGGGGATCGTCGCCGAGGTTCATGTATCTCTGGGCGCCGAGTTGGTAAGGCTGGAGCTCCGTCCCCGGCCCGAAAAGCAGAGCCGGGCCGTCCCCGGCCCGGATACCGGCGTGGGGACACGCCGGCTCCGCTGTGTGGGCCATCGCGAGGCGCGGACCGCTACGGGACTCATTTGACAGCTACCGCACATCCGTACTCGACGCCTCAAACGGTCCCTCGATCAGCCTCGGCGCGTGCTCACGACGAACCTGGATCAACTCCGCCGCGATGCTCACCGCGATTTCGTTTACAGTTACCGCCCCGATCGAAAAGCCGATCGGCGTGTGTACGCGCTCGATCATCTCGCGTGGCACGCCGGCCTCCGCGAGGGCGTTCAGGATGGCCTTCGATTTCTTCCTGCTGCCCAACATGCCGACATACCCGGCCGGTCGCTGGACGACCGCCTCCAGCGCCTCCCGGTCCTGCCGATGCTCGCGGGTCGCGACGACAATGTAACAGCCGGCGTCGATCGGGTATTGCCGCAGGGCGTCAACGATATCGTCGACAACTAATTCAACACGCTCGTCGAAACGCTCACGCGACGCAACCTCCGCCCGGTCGTCGATCACCACGACGTGGAAATTAAGACCGGCCGCCAGATTCGCAAGCGCCTGCCCGACATGACCGGCACCCGCAATCACCAACGTCGGCGGTACATCCACGTGCAAGCGATACTCCAGCAGCTTGCCGGCGTGCTCAACAACGATCGGCACCCGTGCCGGCTTGTGCCGGCGAATCAGCTCCAACGCCTCGGCAAACGGCTTGAGATTCGCGGCACTCGTGATAGACATAATGCCGATGGACATTCGTCCCCCGCAGGTTCCCACGCCGCCCATGATGTCGTCGTGGTCGAGCGATAGTTCGAGCAGCGCGGATCGGCCTTCCTCCATCAACTCGAGCGCGTCGTGTCGCACCTCCGTTTCCACCACGCCGCCGCCGACCGTGCCGATACTGCTCGAATCACTGCGCACCAGCATCGCCGCCCCCGGCACCTGCGGCACGGAGCCTTGCTTTTGCAGCACCACGCAAAGTGCGACCGCTCGGCCGCTTTCAACGTCCGCGACGATCGTTTCGAGGATTGAGATTAGATCGCTCATGTGTGCCCTCACTGCTTCAGGATCGCTCGCGCCGCGGGTGAGTCTTTCATCGGCAGACTCGTGCGGTGCACGCCGTCAAACGCTTCTAATGCACCCGCAACCGCCGGCGCCGTCGGCACCAGACCGATTTCACCCACGCCTCGGGCGCCGTAAGGCGTTTCCGGATCGGGCTCTTCGATAAAGATAACCTCGGTCTCCGGCATGTGGTGCGCCCGCAAGACGTTCAGCGACCGAACGTCCTTGCTCTGAATGTGCCCGCCTTCGACGACGAACTCCTCCGTCAGCGCATAGCCGAGCCCCATGTGAATCGCACCTTCGATCTGCCCTTCGAGCATCGTCGGGTTCATCACCTTGCCCACGTCGTGTGCCGCGATCACCTTCTTGAGTGTCCCGTCATCATTGAGCGTGACTACCTGCGTCGCGAAGCCGTACGTCAGGTGCGTCTTCGGATCGGGCACGTCTGCTCCCAGCGGCGTGGTATACGTACACGCATATTCGCCGCGAAACTGCCGACCGACGAGATCGTCCATCGTCTTCCCCGTATCCAGTTCCGCCTTGAGCCGCCGGGCGGCCTGTATGATCGCCAACCCGCCGAGCACCGTCGCCCGGCTCGCGGTGGTCGGCCCGCAGTTCACCTCCACCGACGTATCGGTGGTCGGCGCGAAAACCTCCGGCGGCAGCCCGGTCTCCTGGCACGCCGTCTGTATGCAGATCGTGAAGTAACCCTGCCCCATCTCGGTGAATCCGGTGCGAATCGAAACACGATCGGCCGACTCGACCACCAGCACCGCCTTGCCCTCGTCCGGCATCCCGCTACCGATCCCGACGTTCTTGATGCCGCAAGCGATGCCGGCGCACGCCGCGTTGCGATACGCGTCTTTGACCGCCAGCAACGTGAGTTTCAGCCCGAACGGCTTGTCGAGCTTCTGTCCGGTGCAGAAGCGGTCGCCGACGTCGAGCGCGTTACGCCAGCGCATTTCCCAGCCGTCGATGCCGGCTTTCGCGGCGAGCCGATCGAGACACCGCTCGACCGCGAACGTCGCCTGGTTCACCCCGAAGCCCCGCATCGCTCCGCCCGGCGGATTGTTCGTGTAGACCGCGAGCGACTCGACATCAACGTTCGGCACTTTATACGGCCCCGTCGCGTGCACCGCGGCCCGTTCGAGCACCTTCGCACCGACCGACGCATACGCCCCCTTGTCGCCGATCATCCGCGCCCATACGCCGGTGATCCGCCCGCCGCCGTCGCAGCCGACCTTGATATGAATCTTGATCGGATGGCGTTTTGGATGCAGGCGAAAGCTCTCTTCACGCGCCAGCGTGCATTTCACGGGCGCATTGCAAAGCACCGATGCCAGCGCCGTCTGCGCCTGAATGCTGTTGTCTTCCTTCCCCCCGAACGCCCCGCCGTTGGATACAAGCTCAACCAGTACCTGCTCAACATCCCAACCCAGCACGGCGGCAATCTGCCGACGATCGTCAAACACCCCCTGCCCCTGACTGAGAACCCGCAGGCGTTGCCCCCCTTGACCCCTTCGCTCCGGAATCGCAACACAAGCCTCGGGTTCAAGATACATGTGCTCGATGCGCTGCGTGCTATACGTGTCTTCGGCAACGTGAACGGATTCACGTAAGGCCTGCTCGGCGTCGCCGTGCTTGATCGTCGATCGTGACAGCAAATTCCCGCCCGGGTGAATCTTCGGTGCATCGGGTTTGAGCGCATCTTCCGGCGACGTGATCGGCTCGCGCACTTCGTACTCGACAACGATCCGCCGCACCGCCTCGCGCGCGGCACGTTGGTCATCGGCGACAACAATTGCAAGCATGTCACCCACGTAGCGTGTCTCCTCGCCAACCGCCACCAGAATCGGCCAATCCCGCTCGAGCAGCCCGATATAGCGCTCCCCAGGCACATCCTCGGCGGTGACGACTCGCCGCACACCCGGCACAGCCAGCGCCGGCGTGGGATCAATCGACTTCACCAACGCGCGCGGATGATCGCTGAAGCACGGAGCGGCAAACAGCATCCCCTCGATCTGGATATCGTTGATATAACGAAAATCGCCCAACACCAACTGCCGCCCGCGATAACGGTCGAGCCGCGTCCCGACCTGCCCGCTCGTATCAGCCGCGGGCAATTCCCCGCCGCGGCGAAGACGCGCCAGCAGCTCGATTGCGTCAACGATCTTCTTGTACCCCGTGCAGCGGCACAGGTGCGGCCGCAATTCTTTCCTGATCTCGTCGCGCGTAGGCTCCGGGTTTTTCTCTAGCAATGCCACCGACCGCATCGCGATCCCCGGAGTGCAATAGCCGCACTGCACTCCGCCGGCCCGAACGAACGAATCCGCCAACTGTTGCCGCGTCTGCTCCGACAAACCTTCCAACGTCGTCACGCTATGCCCGGCGACGCGCGTCGCCTTCGTAACGCACGACAGCCGCGGTCGCCCGTCGATCAGCACCGTGCAGCACCCGCACGCCCCCTGGGGCGCACAGCCATTCTTCGGCGAAATAATGCCGAAGTCGTCGCGCAGCACGTCCAGCAGCGAACGCTCCGGATCGACGTCAAGCGAAACCGAACGCCCATTCAGCGTAAACGAGATTGTTTCCTTCACGCGGCCATGTGCAGCAGTATCGTCGGGCTTTCCCATCATTATTCACCACCCACATTCTACGAGCCCGCGCAACCAACCCGCAATCCGCCGAGCCGCATATCATTTCAAGCGGCAAATCAGAGCCCGAAGCGCGAGCGAGGGTCTCAACCGTGAAGGCGCAGTGGAAAAAGACCCTCGCTCGCGCTTCGGGCTCTGATTTGGCAAAACGTCCGGTGTGTCGCGCACCAGATATAACGTTCGCCGACAGGCACGCTTGTTTTGATCCGGCCAACGCCTTACATTCGCCCCATGTAAAGGCGACAGTGCGATGGCACAACTCAGACCAGCACCATTTAGAGACCTCGTCACCCGGCTGCACCGCGAGCCGCGCGCGCGAGCGGCGCTCTTCGAGTTGCCACGCCGAAAGTGGTATCAACCAGACCCCGACGACCCCGACCTCGGCGTCAGCTTCCACGGCGCCCGCGCCGGAAACCCCGCCGGACCCGCCGCCGGCCCACACACCCAGATGGCCCAGAACATCCTGCTCAGCTACGTCGCCGGCGGCCGCATCATCGAACTTAAAACCGTCCAGGACAACGACCAGCTAACCATCCCGCGGCCCTGCATCGACATGGCCAACGTCGGTTACAACATCGAGTGGTCGCAGGAGCTCTGCATCGCCGAATCACTCCACGAATACGTCGCCGGCTCGATGCTGATCGAAATGTTCCGCCACGACAGTGACCTCGCCGGCGACACGCTCGACAGCCTGCCCGGCGCCGTGATTTACGACATCAGCGTCGGCTACGACCTCGCCAGTATCTCGCGCGACAAGGTCCGTGGCTTCCTCGACGGCGTGCGCAACGCCTGGTCGCTGGTCGAGCGTCTGCGGGCGGAAATCCCACGAGAACTGACCGCCGCCCGCGATCTTAACTACCCCGCCCGGCTCTCCGACAGCGTCACTCTCTCGACGTTCCACGGCTGCCCGGCCGACGAGATCGAGAAAATCTGCGAGCTGCTTATCGGCGAGCACGATTTCAACCTGATGGTAAAGATGAACCCGACGATGCTCGGCAAGCAGCGCCTCGAACATCTGTTACACGACGTCCTGGGCTACACCGAGCTGCGCGTCAACGAGCAGGCCTACACCACCGGGCTCGCGTTCGACGAGGCGGTCGAACTCTGCCGACGATTGACCGACTTCGCCGAAAAGCGCGGCCGCCGCGTCGGCTTCAAGTTCAGCAACACACTCGAGGTGCGTAACCAGCGCGATTTCTTCCCACCCGGCAACGAGGTCGCATACCTCTCCGGCCAACCGCTGCACGTCATCACCATGACGCTCGCCGACGAGTTTCGCCAAAAGGTCGGCCCGCACATGCCGATCTCGTTCAGCGCCGGGATCGATCGGAATAATTTCCCGCTCGCCGTCGCCTGCGGCTTCGTGCCGGTCACCGCGGTCACCGACCTGCTGCGTCCCGGCGGCTACGGCCGGCTCGGCTGGTATTTACAATCCCTGACCGACGAGATGCGTAAGCTCGACGTGGTCAACATTAACGAGTTCATCCTGCGTCGTTTTGATCAGGAAGAGGAAGCACGTCGCCGTGCATCGGCGGAGTTAGGTAAAGGTGTCGACGCGAACGAGCTCAACCGCGCCGCCGTCGCCTGGGCCGGATTATTGAATACGTCGTTCGTGGCGAAGCTGGCCCGTGATGATCCGCGCTATCGCGCGTACCAAAATCGCCGCGTGCCGGCACGCATCGATTCGCACCTGGACACGTTTGATTGCCTGACCAACGGCAAGTGCGTCGAGGTCTGCCCGAACGCCGCGAACTTTACTTATCCCACGCCGATACTCTCGTTCGACCACCAAGACGTCGTCGTCTCGTCCGACGGCAAGTGGAGCGCCGGCGAGAGCCGCCGTTTCGAGATCACCAAGGATGTGCAGATCGCCTGCTACGCCGACTTCTGCAACGAGTGCGGCAACTGCGACACGTTCTGCCCCGAGTACGGCGGCCCGTACATCGAAAAGCCGAACTTCTTCGGCAGCGTCGAGTCATGGGAGCAGGCCGCCCCACGCGACGGGTTCGTCGTTCACGAACAGCCGGAGGGCGGCTGGATCCGCGCCCGCATAGACGGCGCCGTCTATCAACTCACATTTGTTAGGCAGACCCAGCAATACATTTTTGATGACGGCACGATCGAAGCATTACTGACCGGCTGGGGGCACACGATCGTCAGCATCCGCCCTCTGAAACCCCTGGCCGCCGACCACTGCCTCGACATGCGAATCTACCACTTGCTCCGCTGCCTCCGCGACGGCGTGCTGAATGAACAATACGTAAACCAGATCAACGTCCACTGGCTGGCCCGCTGCCGCCCCGCCAGCGGCGCCCCGCGATAGAATCCCGAAGATCGGGTCCTTCCGGCAAGCCTGCATGAACCATTTTGAGGCGTCTGGTATCGTCAGTTGTCAACGGAGGACGGCTGATGAGATCCAGGAAGCCCCCGGCGATTCCTGCCCGCCTTGAGGCAACTCGGCGACGCTTCGAGCGCTGGCGCAGGGCACGCAAGGGCCACCACTCGCGTATCCCCGCATCACTGTGGACGTCGGCGGTAAAGCTCGCCGGAGCGTACGGACTTTGCAGAACCGCCCGGACGCTCCGCCTTGACTACAACGCGCTGAAGAAACGCATCAACTCCGCGGAGCCGCACAATTCGTCCGGACAGGAGCCGGCGACGGATTTCGTCGAGCTGGTCCCTCCGCAGCGCGCCTGCTTGCCCGAATGCATCGTCGAACTGGAGCATCCGCGCGGGGCGAAGATGCGGATCCACCTCAAGGGCATCGAGACCCCGGACATGGCCGCGCTCATCCGGTCTACTTCCTGGAGACCTTCGTCGAGCGCATGCCTGAAGGGGACTTGCACCCCTCGAATCGAGTACACTCTCAGGCGCACTAGCGTCGGCCCCTCGCGGCCGACTTCGGCCATAGGTAGGCGGTCAGTTATTCGACGTCGGCCGCAGGGGGCCGACGCTACCCGCAAATCGATGCGTGACACAGCACTATTGTTCTGTCGCACGTGGAATGATGGATAATACGAAGGGTGGCCCACGGCTAAAGCCATGGGCCACCCATGAATCGAGTAGCAATAGAGCATCGAGTATGGAGACCGGAATGGCGATGGATCAGGTTCGCGCGCTGCTGGAACAACTCGATTCATTGAAGACGAATCTGCACGAGCAGGATTTCCTGCTGACGTGGAATCAGTGGACCGACGAGTTGAAGGCCGTGCTGGTTGTCGCCGAAGTGTTGGAGGAGCTGCACCGGGCGAATGTTTCAACACGGGTGTTTGATAGCGGGCTGGCGGTTGCCAACTTTCGCGACAAATCGACGAGGACGAGGTTTTCGTTTGCCAGCGCGGCAAGCCTGCTCGGGCTGACGGTGCAGGAGCTGGACGAGGCCAAGTCGCAGATCGCGCATGGCGAGACCGTGCGCGAAACGGCAAACATGATCTCATTTCTCACCGAGATAGTCGGGATTCGGGACGATCTTTATCTCGGCGAGGGGCACCGGTACATGGCCGCGGTCGCCGCCGCGCTGGAGGAGGGGCATGAAGAAGGCGTGTTGCCGCAACGGCCGGCGGTGATCAATCTGCAATGCGACCTGGACCATCCGACGCAGACACTGTCCGACCTCCTGCATTTACAGAAAACGTTCGGCTCGCTCGAGGTGCTGCGCGGCAAGAAGATCGCGATGACTTGGGCATACAGCCCGTCGTACGGCAAGCCGCTGTCGGTGCCGCAGGGGATCATCTGTTTGATGACGCGGTTCGGGATGCACGTGGCGTTGGCACATCCGGATGGCTATGAATTACAGCCGGAGACGATCGAGCGGGCCGGGCAGTTCGCGGCCGAGTCGGGCGGGTCGTTCGAGTGCGTCGAGAGCATGGGTGAGGCGTTTTGCGATGCGGACATCGTCTATCCCAAGAGCTGGGCACCGTATTACACGATGGAGAACCGGACGGCGGCGCTGCGGAACGGCGACGCGTCGGTGCTTGGGAAGATCGATCAGGCGGGGCTGGAGAACAACGCCCGCTTCAAAGAGTGGGAGTGCTCGAAGGAGTTGATGTCGCTAACGCGCGGCGGCAAGGCGCTGTACATGCACTGTCTGCCGGCCGATATTAGCGGCATCAATTGCGAAGCGGGCGAAGTGGCGGCGGATGTATTCGATAGCTATCGCTTGGCGACGTATCGCGAGGCGTCGCACAAGCCGTTCATAATCGCGGCGATGATGATGCTGACGCGATTAGAGAAGCCGGGGGATGTGCTTCGGCGGATTGTGGCTCGGGGGGAATCGCGGCGGATGATGTAGCAGGGGGGTAACAGTTCAGCCATTTGCAACAAGCTTTCAGCAATCAGCTTTCAGCGGTCAGCTATTCGCGTTGCAGGACGGACAGGTGCCTTGCCTTGGTCATGTTCCCGCGCTGCTGTCAATAACGCGTCATGTGCGTACAGTGGCCGCCGGCGTTCGCCTTTCGGCTGATCGCTGATTGCTGACCGCTGAATGCTTACGCGGGGGGTTACTTGGTGTCACATATAGCACATTATGTTGGGGCACGTCGTGAGCGCTCCAGGTATTGCAAGGCGCGATAATATCGGTCGTTATTTCAACCATTGAATACCATGTGCCATAGCGCTATGCTTTCATAGAGTTGAGCGGGTGTCTCCGGCCTTGGTGGGTAACGGAACGCCTCAATGGGAGCGACCAGTTCCATCCAGTAAAGGGCGTGCGGTCCTCGGTGAAGGGGAGCACGCAAAACCGTTACAAGTGGCGATGGTGGCGAGCGTGCGGCAAGGGGTCGCATGTCGTAGCCCGTCTACCACGCCGATCAAACCAAAGAGGGAGATGATATTGTGAGTTTTTATCGTACAGCATTGTCGAGCCGGCTGCCGGCATGTTTGCTGCCGGCCGTAGCTATCGTTGTGTTTTGTGGCGCGACGGCGTTGGCGCAAGTTGACACGCGGGGCGCTGATGTATCGGTTGTCAGCGTGCCGTACCACGTTTCGGACCGTACAGCGTCCACCGAGCCGAGACCCGTGTTGCCGAGCCTGCGTTTTGGGCTCGATCTGACGGCGGAACTGACGCCGATCGTGCTCGAACCGGTGGATGTGAATGAACTGCTGGCCGAAGACGCGACTGTTCCACAGAGTCCGATGCGCGTGGGGGTTAATCGGCCGTTGGGAGTAGATTCGACCGATGGATGGGCGGCGTGCCGCGTGATGCCGGGCGTTGGCAGTATCTGGTGTGTTGACGTGGTATCGCCTGACGCGCAGGGTCTGCGACTACTGTTGAGCAATGTGGATCTGCCGAACGGCGTGGAATTGTGGATTTACTCGCCGAAGTATCCCGCGGCAGCGGAAGGGCCGCACAATGGGGCGGGTCCGTTGGGGACGGGCGAGTTCTGGACGAAGATTATTCCGGGCGAGCAAGTGCGCGTGGAATACTTTGTTCCGGAAGGTGTTGACGACGGCTTCTTCCTGATCGAGGAACTCTCGCACCTTTACCGCGGGCTCGAAGCTCCGGGCTCTGGCGACGGCGATGATTTGCGCGGCGGCAGTTGCCACAACGACGTGATGTGCTACCCCGATTGGCATCCGCTGCACAACGCGACGGCGCGGATCTACTATACCGACGACGGCTCCCAGTGGCTTTGCAGCGGCGCGCTGCTGAACACCGAGGCGAGCGACGAGACGCCGTACTTCATGACCGCCAATCACTGCGTCTCAAACGACACGGTCGCGGCGACCGTGGTGGCGTATTGGTTCTACCAAAAGCAGTACTGCGACGGCCCGAACGCGAGTTATCAGCAGTCGTCGTATACGGATGTGCTCTGGACGAGCGGATCATACGACGTCTCGCTGTTGATGTTCAAGGGGTCGTTGCCGACCGGCGTGGCCTGGACCGGTTGGGACACCGAGATGATCGCCTCCGGCGAGGACGTGGCCTGCATCGGTCATCCGCAGGGCTACCGCAAGAAGATCAGCTTCGGTGACAAGCAGGGGCATCCGTGGGGAGATAACGTTCATTACTTCGGGATCTACTGGACCTCGGGCACGGTCGAGGGCGGCTCATCGGGCTCGGGTGTCTATCGCGTGAGCAATTACAATTATATCGGTACGCTCTCGCACTCCGCCGTCCCGACGGACTGCGATCACCCGGAGGGACCATCCGGGGCTAGTAAGTTCCGGAATTTCTACGGGTCGATATCGAGTTATCTGGCGGCCGGCAGCGAGGACACTTTTGCGGGCAACCATTCCTGCGCGACGGCGCGATTGGTCGGATCCGGCAGCTACGACAACCTGGTCGTAAAGCATATCGCCGAGGACTGGTTCGAGATCGTGCTGAACCCCTGCGACGAACTGGACCTGACCATGTCGCACAACAACAATTGGGGCGACATCGACATCGAGTTGTACGACGCGTGCGGCGGCAACATTGTGGTCCAGAGGCTGCTCGGGGCCAGCAACAAGACGTTCCAGTACACGCACGAGGGCGATTCGGCGCAGTCGTATTACCTGCGGGTCTTTTTGGGTACCGGCGACGACGATACGCGGAACGAGTACAGCCTGAGCTTCGACGTCACGAACGTGGGCTCGCCGCTGCCGGCGCCAACCAACGTGCAGGCGTCCGATGGCGAGTATTGCGACGAAGTGCACGTTTCGTGGAACAGCGTGTCGGCGGCGACGGAATACTCGATCTGGCGCAGCGAAACGGATAGTTCCGGTACCGCCGACCAGAAGGGGACCAGCCCCACGACTTCGTTCATCGACGGCACCACCGTTGACAGTGTGACCTATTACTACTGGGTAAAGGCGCACAACGACGAGCCCTGCACCGACAGCGATTTCAGCGATTCGGACAGCGGCTATTCGTATTGCGAGACCGAATGCTTCGGCGATCTCGACGGCGATAACGACATCGACCTCGCGGATCTGGCCCAGTTGCTGGCTAGCTACGGCATGACCAGCGGCGCCGTCTACGAGAATGGCGACCTGGACGAGGACGGAGATGTCGACCTGTCCGATCTTGCCGCCCTGCTGGGCGTGTACGGCACGACCTGTCCGTAACGCTTGACGGTTGACGAATATCTCACCTCTTGGCACCCCCGGCTCTGTGTCCGACCGGGGGTGCTTGTTTTACAGTCCGCCGCAAAAAGTCAGCGGCGCCCATAGACTGTAGCGTCCGCTAAAAGTGTCACGGCCCCGACTGCCAGACCGTTAGAGTCTCCATTCGCGGCGTTGACAGAATGGTTGAAGTAGTTTCTCTTACATCATTCAACCTTGAATTGGAGGCTTTAGATGATTGACCCACGCATTACCAGGCTGGCCGAGACATTGGTTGGCTATTCCTGTGCCGTTAAGGCTGGTGAGAAAATTTTGATCGAGGCGATCGACGTGCCGCACGAATTCACGACCGAGTGCGTGCGGGTTGCGGTCGAGAAGGGAGCTCTGCCGCTGGTGCTGCTCAAGAGCAACCAGGTGGACCGCGTGTTGCGCAAGCACGCTACCCGCGAGCAGTTCGAGCTGATCGCCAAGGTCGAAAATCTGCAAATGTCGAACGTACAATGCTACATCGGGGCGCGCGGAAACTTAAACGTCGCCGAACTGTCGGACGTGCCCGGCGACAAAATGAAGATTTACGAATCGACCGTCTGGAAGAACGTGCACATCGAGACGCGCGTCAGGAATACGCGCTGGTGCGTGCTACGCTGGCCGAACCCGAGCATGGCCCAGCTCGCCGACATGTCGACCGAGGCGTTCGAGAATTTCTACTTCGACGTCTGCACGCTGAACTACGCCAACATGGCCGAGGCGATGAAGACACTGACCGCCCGCCTGGAAAAAACCGACAAGGTGCGCCTGAAAGGCCCCGGCGAGACCGACCTGACCTTCTCGATCAAGGGCATCCCCGCGATCGCGTGCGCCGGCAGCCACAACATCCCCGACGGCGAGGTCTTTACCGCGCCCGTCAAAACAAGCGTCAACGGCGTCATCCAGTACAACACGCCGACGCTCTACCGCGGCGTGACGCACGAAGATATTCGGCTGGAGTTCGCCGAAGGCAGGATCGTCAAGGCAACCAGCTCGAACACCGAAAAGCTCAACGAGGTGCTCGACACCGATGAGGGAGCGCGCTACACGGGCGAGTTCGCCATCGGCGTCAATCCCTACATCACCAAGGCGATGAAGGACACGCTCTTCGACGAGAAAATCTGCGGCAGCATACACCTCACGCCCGGCGCGTCGTACGACGAGGCCCCCAACGGCAACGAAAGCGAAGTCCATTGGGACCTGGTGCTGATCCAGCGTGAAGACAGCGGCGGCGGCGAGATGTACTTCGACGACAAGCTGGTCCGCAAGGACGGCCTCTTCGTCGTGGACGATCTCAAGCCGCTCAATCCGGAGGAGCTCAAGCGCGCTTGAGGCGGTAACAACGTCACAAAGTAACAAAGTAACAAAGTAACAAAGTGACAAAGTAACAAAGTGACAAGGTGATAAGGTGATAATGTAGCGGCCGGGCCCTTTGGGATCGGCTGGGTGGCACGGTCAAGCGCCAGCTTGGCCGTGTAACCATCCCACAGACCACGGCCTGACTTCGTCAGACCGTGCCACCCTCCTCCGCATGTTTCGCGTAGAATGCGGTCACGAAAATGGCACCGTGCCTCGCGTGGTGCCGACGGACCTTCGAGCCCAGACATGACCAGCGCGAACAAACCACCCGCTACCGACGACACCACACCGATACCGCCGCGGTATTGGTGGCTCAAACGAATCCTGCTGGCGGTTGGCGTCCTGATCCTCGCCCTGGCGGTTTTACGCTGGTGGTGGGGCGTTGAGGCCGAGCGGCGACTCCAGGCGAAGATCGACGAGTACCACGCGCTCGGTCAGCCGGTGACGATCGAGGATTTTCAATACCCATCGGTGCCGGACGAGGAGAACGCGGCGCACTTTTTGAAGCAGGCGGCGGCAACGCTCTTTGTGCCTCCGGATATCATGACCGATTTCGCTGACGTATGCGGCGATTTGGAGTTCGTCGCGGAATACGCCAACGATGTGGCTAAGCTTGTCGCAGCCAACGACAAGACGCTGGACCTGGCTCGCCAGGCGCGCTCGAAATCCGGTGTGGAGTGGAAATTCCCCGCGCAGAGCCCAGTCGCCACGCCGGTGATGCAAGAGCGGTCCGCGCAGAGGCAACTCGCGAGACTGCTCAGCGCCACTGCAACCTATTATCATCACGTCGGTGATGATTGCGCGGCGATTCAGACGCTGCGCGATTCCCTCGCGCACGCGATGACTGTCCGTCGAATGCCCGGCCCTATGATCGCAGAGTTGACAGCGCAGGCGATTGAGGGGCTTGCCATCGCGACCGTGGAAGAGATCACGCCGGCCCTTCGGATTGAAACGGAGTCAGATCAGGCGGCATCTGAGTCTCGAGGCGCGAGACCTCAAGAGGTGCGGGGGTTGGTCACAACTCTCTTGGACGAAACACGGCTTCACGAGGGCTGGTGCCGGGCCATGTACGCCGAGCGTCGCGAGGCACTTGATCTCGTCGATCTCGTTAGCCGTGGAACCAACCCGGCCACGGTGCTCGGCGCCGGGAACGCGCCTTCGCTTGGTCCGCTGGGGGTCTTGTTCAAGCCGATGTTCCAGACGGACGCCCTGCTGATGATGGACTACTACTCGGCATTGGCCGACACGGGTTCTGAATCGAGCTTCGCCGCCGCGCGGGATCACTCGCGCAGGTATCCGTCGTTCGCCTCGGGAATCGAGCGCAACGCGCATCTGTTGAGCCGAGCCCTGCTTCCAGGCATGGACCGCGCGCTGGAACTGCGTTTCCGGGGAATCGCAATGCGGCGCATGGCGGCCACCGCACTGGTAGTGCGGATGTATGAGGTCGAGCACGGCCAACGGCCCAACCAACTTACAGAGCTCGTGCCCGAGTATCTGCCGGCAATTCCGGCCGACCCATTTGCGCCCGACGATCGTCACATCGGCTATCACCCTGACGCTCGCAAGGCGGTGCTGTACAGTGTCAACACCGATGGGATCGACGACGGCGGTGAGTACGTACGCCGCGATTCCGGCGACGTCGACTGGGACGTGAAGGACCTCGTGTTCTTTCTGAATGGCGACCGACCGAGCGGATCGCCACAGTCATCCACCCGGCCCACCACGCAGGCTGTAAAGGGCGAGGGCGATGAAGTAAGCGGCCAGCGGCAGACCAATCAGGATGCCGAAGAAGCCGACGCCGACGACTAGCAGCGGCATTACGCAATACACCAGCAATCGGCGTCCCAGACGACGCAACGTGCGGCTGCCGATCACGCCCCACCGCGTCCAGCAAATCGCCAGAATGAGCTTGAGCAGCAGTGCTCCGGGCAACCAGACTGTCGCGATGGGCGACGCCGATCGCAACAGCACGCCGCCTACACACATCCCCAGCAGCACGATGGCCGCCAGGGCGAGCGGCGCGCAGCCGTAGTAGCTCAGTGCAACAGCTCGGTTCTGGCGTTCGACCGAGAGGTACTTGGGATGGAAGAAGTAGCTGGGCAGTCCGGTGAGCACGATGAGAGCGAGCAGGGCGCAGAGACACACGAAAACGACGAACCACCAGCCGGTCTCGTCCGCCGCCCGCGGCAGCAAATCCGGGTGCAGATAATGCACAACGCCCAGCGTAAACAGCGCCGGAACATATACGTGCAGTATTGACACCCAGCGGAAGGCCTGCGCGTCGGAATAGCTGACGGGTTGGTAGAACGCGCGGCAGAATTTCCTGCTGCGAAAGATGACCATCAGGACCGTTTGCCAGTATGCCCGCAGCCAGTCCAAATCACGCCGCCGTTCCCACGGAATCATTGGCGTGCCCGACTCGATGAAGTCAAGCAGCAGCCCACACTCCGGGCAGCGCTTGCTCGTCAGCCCACGCAGGCTGTAGCCGCATTCGGGGCAGTAGAGGTCGTCGGCGTAGGCTGGAGTTGCGCCGGGGATGTGTTGGCTGTGCGAACGTTCGCTGTCATTTTCGGGCATGAGAAGAGTTATAGCGGTTTCGAGGCCGTTGGGGAATGATTCGGGGGAAAGGCACTATCGGCGGAGTCCGTGACAGTTTTGGCGGACGCTACAGGGCCCGCGCCGAAGCCCGCCACAAGTGTCACGGCCCCCTATCGGCGGCTCTGATGCACGGCGTGGACAGGCGCTCAGCTTTTCATCAGTCTGCGGTACGACATGAAGTCGTCGTACATACAGCGGAAGACGCGGTGCTTGGTGTCGTGGTAGCGGTAGGTTGCGCCGGTGGTGGGCTGGATGGTCTTGCCGGCGCTGTTCATGGCGGCCATGGCGCCGAGGACGGTTTTGAATTCGCCGGCCGCGACGGCGCCGAGGATGGCCGAGCCGAGCAGGACGGCTTCGGGCTCGCGCGGGAGAACGATCTCGCAGCCGGTGATGTCGGCGTGCTCGCGAATGAAGACCGGATTCTTCGAGCCGCCGCCGCAGATGAAGATTGTGTTGATCTGATATCCCTCGGCGTTCATGGTGTCGATAATGTGCCGAGTTCCGTGGGCGATGGCCTGGACGGTGGCGAGGTAGAGCAGGGCCAGGTCGTCGATGGTGTCGGAGATGCTGAGTCCGGAGATAACGCCGCGGAGCGTGGCGTCGGCACGGGGTGAGCGGTTGCCGTGGAAGTAGGGCAGCACGTGCAGGTCTTTGGTGAGTTGGGCCGGGAAGTCGGTTTTTTCCGCGAGTTGGTCGAGGCGGTCGTTCAGGACCTGGTAGACGGTTCGCCCGGAGCGGCGACCTTCCCTGCGAGCGTTCCTGGCACCCGGATGCGAGGCGATGATGTGATCGATGAGAGCACCGGTGGCGGACTGCCCGCCTTCGGTGAGCCACATGCCGGGGATCATGGCGGAGTAGTAGGGTCCCCAGATGCCGGGGACGAAATGCGGTTCACGTGAGACGGCCATGTGGCAGGAAGAGGTGCCGCCGATGAGTGCGAGCCGGGTTTCGAGCACTTCGGGTATGGGTATCTGGTCTTCGACGATGGCGCCGAGAACGCCGAGTCCGCCGGCGTGGGCGTCGATGATGGATACGCCGACGGGCGTGCCCGGGTCGAGTCCTAGTTCGCGGGCGGCGCTGTCGGTGAGGCCCTCGCCGATCGGCTCACCCATCGGGCGGACGTGTTGTCCGATTCGGCGGTAGCGTTCGTGGGCGAGGTCGCCGAGGCCGACCTGGTGGAAAAATGTATGGTCCCAGCGGCCGATGTTGCCGGGGGTTTTCGACTTTTCGTGTCCCAGGTAGTTCCATTTGCAAACGGTTGAGCAAAGCGAGCGGACGTCGAGGCCGGTGGCTTTGTATGTCAGGAAATCGGGCAGGTCGAGAAAGCGGACGGCGCGCTTCCAACTGTCCGGCAGGTTTTCCTTGATCCAGAGCAGTTTGGGAATCTGCATCTCGACGGAGATCGTGCCGCCGACGTATCGGAGCACCGCGTGGTTGGTGGCGTTGATGCAGTTGCTCTGCTCAAGGGCGCGGTGGTCCATCCAGACGATGACGTTTTGATCGTCGTTTTCGGTCGGGCTGATGGTGACCGGTCGGTCGTTGGCGTTGAGCGCGACCAGCGAGCAGGTGGCGTCGAAGCCGATACCGCGGATGCAACGGACGGTCGGGCCGGCTTCAGCCAGAGCTGTACGGACGGCGTCGCGGCACGCCCGCCAGATGTCGCCGGAGGATTGTTCCACGAAGTTCGGCTCAGGCTGCCAGGTTTTGATTTCACGACTGGCGGCGGCCAGGAGAGTACCGTCGGCGTTGAAGATTCCGGCCCGGGCGCTGCCCGTGCCGACGTCTATCCCAAGAAAGCAGTTATCACTTGGAGTCGTGCTCATGGTTGTTTCCGTAGCATGAAAACGTGGTCCGCCGCGCGGACTGCTCGAAAACAACAGTTTACCGCAAACGGTCGCTCCGGCGACCTCACGGAACGGATGAAATGCGGCGCCGGGGAAAACGTTACGAAAGTGGGTGGCGTCTAACAGTCCGCCGCAAAAGTCGGCGGCGCCCATAGACTGTAGCGGCCGACCCCCGTGTCGGCCGTAGAGTACGGGAAAACATCCGCTCGCGAGATCGGTCGACTCGGGGGTCGGCCGCTACATGACTTTTACGGCGGACTGCTAAATGTCATTCCGACCGCGTCCGCCGACGGCGGACACGCGGAGGAATCTAGAGCGGATTCGTCCATGGGGACTGAATCGTTTGTTATTCCCGTGTTCCTTCCTTAGAAAGTGCTGTTACAATATCCGACGGTTGAATGGCAACTCGGAATCAGGGTCGGCGTATTGCGAGAGAGGCTGCAAGGCAGTATGAATATGCGCGATGTATGCCTATCGAGTGGTTTTGCGTGTGGATGGTTTCCATCGACATGAAATTACGCGTTTCGCAACGTAACAAGTCGGTGTTCGCTTTCACAAGGAGATTGCCCATGAACGTCGCGAAGAATGTGTTGGCTCTGCTAGTCGTGGTCGGTTTGCTGGCCGCCGCGGGTTGCACCCAGAACCAGGAGAAGGTCCAGGGCCTGGAGGAACAAGTCACCGAACTCCAGCAGGAAAATGATCGCCTGTCCGTTGAACTCACCTCCACCATGACCACGCTCGAGGCGAAGGACGTGGAACTGACGGCTTCCCAGGCGGCAGCGGCCAAGGCGAACGACGAGACCGCCGACATGAAGAAGCAGCTTGCGGCCAAGTCGGCGAGTGCCCGGAAGGATGCGACCAACTTGGAGAAGATGCTGACGGAGTTGAGGGCCGCGCACAAGAAGGTTCTCGCGGATAGTATGACCGTGGCTGCCAAGGCGGCGGCGGAGATCCAGGCGATGGAAAAACAATTGGCCCAAGTGGCCAAGGAAGTCGAGGAGGCTCGTAAGGCACTCGAGGCCGCCGAGAAGGCGAAAGAGGCCGAGCAGGAGCCGCCGCCGGAGAATCCCTAGTTCTCTGTCATAGTTGAATTGACGGGTACGAGCGGATTGCGTGTGGATTGGGTGCCATGGCCAAGCGAAGCGCGGCCATGCTGGTCCCGTATCCATATGATCGTGCGCGATCATGCAACAGAGCCGGGCCCAACAGAGCCGGGCCGTCCCCGGCCCGGAAACCGGCGTGGGGACACGCTGGCTCCGCTATGCGGGCCATCGCGCGACGCGTTTTCACGCACGGTTATTTAGAAACATGCCCGCGCCTTTGGCTTGGGCATGGCACCCATCAATTAAAGTATGACCGGTGTGGAAGCACTGCATAAACTGATTGGCCGGGAAGCGGATTTGGAGCGGGTCGCCGCGGCGTTGCGGGATTGCGCCAAGACGTTTGGTACGCCGGTGGTGGGGGCCCATCACGTGGTTTGTTCGGACGAGTCGGAAGTCGAGTGCGTCGACGCGTTTCAGCGGGTATTCGTCGAGCCGCTGTTGCCGAGCCTGGGGCCGGAGAAGAAGTCGGCGTTTCGCACGTCGAATCTCGGTGCCCGTTACGAGTGGGGCGCGGCCCGGATCGCGGAACACCACTACGCGACGCCGCAGTCGCGCCGGTCGGCCAAGTGCATGGTCATTAAGGTGAACGGGCACGTTTCGGAGTTGCACACGCCGGACGGGAAACGCTACGGCCCGATGGATCGCTATCAAACCGAGTCGAGTGCTTGCGGAGCGTTGCACGCGTTGCTGGGCGGCGCGCGAGAGCCGTTCACCGCCGAGCTGCGTGAGACGTTTACAACAGGCGGAAACGATCGCATCGCGACGCTGCTCGATTCTAATCGCGTCGATCCGACGTATCGCTACCTGCTGGCGGCGATCGTCAGCGCCCGGCTCCAGGCGGATCGAGCGTTGGCGGATGTTCGGGAGCATCAGGAAATGACGCCGACGGTGTATCTGATCGTGCCGTGCGTCACGTTGAACCGGCCGGGTCCGGACGGCGAGATCGTCTGCGGGTTCTACGTGGCGGATTATCGTGACGACGAGTCGAAGGTTGAGTATTTCGGTTTGGGCGACGAGCCGGCGCGGTATCGGGTGATGTATAAAGACGATCATCTTCGAGTCATGGACGAGTAGCGGAAAGGCAGGCCTCGCATTCTTGCGTGCGAGCTTTGGTAGGGCAGGCCGTATCTGGCGGAGTTGTCGCGCGGCGTAGATCGCTTAGGCTGGAGGGAAGGACGCTGACGGCGAGGTTTGCGAGGCCTGCCAGCCCCCGACAGCAACAGACGTCCTCGCGCGGAAAGGCAGGCCTCGCATTCTTGCGTGCGAGACGCTCTTAGTTGGCGACGCCCCCATTTGAATATCAAGTTGGCTCTACAGACCGCGGCCTGCCCTACGGCTACGGCGCACGGTGCTCGTGTTTGATATGGCGGCGGAGCTTGAAGAGTTCTTTGAAGGCGCGGAGGATGACTTTGAGGTTGGCGCCGCTCTGCTCACCGGCGAGGCGGGCGTAGTGGTGTACGCCGGTCTGGCCGATCGAGAGGCCCAGGTTGCGGGCCTTGGCGAGCATTTCGGTGTCGATCAGGGCGCCCGTGCTGTGCATTTCGATGCTGTCGATGAACGGCTTGGGGTAGAACTTGAAGGCCCCGTCGATGTCTTTGAGGCCGATGCGGAAGAGCAGGTTGACGAGCGTGGTCCAGGCGAAGGCGTTGAGCTTTCGCATAATCGAGTCTTTACGGTCGAGCCGATAGCACGAGACGATGTCGTATTGAGCGAGCAGCGGGAGGACGCGGGGGATCTCTTCCAGGTCGAACTGCCCGTCGCCGTCGGTATAGAAGATCCAGTTCTTGGTGGCTTCGCGAAAGCCGCGCTGGAGGGCGCCGCCGTAGCCGAGGTTGGGGTTGTTATGGACGGCGCGGACCTCGGGGATTTCGTCGGCGAGCCGGTCGGCGATCTCGCCGGTGCGGTCCTTGCTGCCGTCGTTGACGATGATGATTTCGAGGTCGTCGGCGACGCGTCGGCCGACCTCGACCGCCTTGCGCGTGAGCGCCTCGACGTTGGCCTCCTCGTTGTAACACGGGTAGAAGATCGTCAACGATAGCGGCTTGAGCGGCGGTTTTTCCACGTTGATATTCCTCGAGCCGGCGGTTGAATCGGGAACCCACGTTCGGAAAACGTGGGCCACCCGACTGGTTTTTTACGCGTCGGCCGCTACCGACCATCCACCACGACGTGTACCGCTTGGCAGAACGGGGCCGCGACGGCGGTACCTTCGAGGTAGATTTGTAGCTCGCGCTGTCCGGGCGCGACTCTAACGGCCGACAGATCAAGCTGCAAGCAGACCGTTTCGCCGGGCTTGAGGCGCAGGCGATAGGCAGTGGCGAAGTGGGTATTACCGTCGAGTGGGCGGTACGCAATCGGATCACCATCCAGACGCGCCAGTGGTGAAACCACCACGAGCTTGTCGGCGGCGTTGCGCAAGTGAACGATCGGCGGGGCGTGCGTCAGGCTGAGGAACGCGAGGCCGTCCGGCGTAACGTATCGGCGGAAGCGGAGTGTGCCGCCCGTCTCGAAATGAACTTGTACGTGCGGCACGGCCGGCCGCTGTCCCGAACCGACCGCCGCTCGCAGCGAGGCTTTGTCCGGCAGGTCGAATCGCAGGCGGCACTCCCAATACGTACCGAGATCACTGACGTGTGCGAGTCGGGCGCCATGGCACCAAGGCGAATCCCCGGCGTTTTTTCGCAGCCGAACTGATAGCGCCAATCCATTGAGTCGGTAGGGCAGGTTGTTGACCGCCGAGATGTTCAATTGCGAGCGCGTCCCGTCGTTCGGGCCGTCGAGGGTGGCACTCAGGTAGCCAACCGGGGTGGACGGCGGTGTGCCGGAAGTCTGGGACGTATCGCGCGGCAGGATGACGCGGTCGTCGACTATGTCGACGATGCGATAGTGGCTGATGCCGGTCGCGCCGCCGCGCGGTGCCGTCGATGACTGATGCGTTTGCAGATAGACCATCGGCGCGGCTTCGTCGATTATTTCGCGATACGTCCGCCCATCCCAGTCGCGGTGACCGGCCGCGAACCAGAGACCGATACGGCCGGCTTGAATCATTCGCGCGAGCGTTCCTTGCTGCTGCCAATAGCGCGGCAGGTTGGGCGAGTCGTCGTGCGTGACGACAAAGGTCAGGCCGTCGAAGCCGGGGGTGCCGAGGGCACGTTCGACCCAGCGGATTTGTTCCGGATTGTTGTTGATCGGGGCGCGTGGGTTGTCAAACAAGAGCAAGCCGCGATGCCGGCCGACGTTGACCATGCCGATCGGGCTGGGTGCGACGTGTCGGCTGTAGAGTTCCATATCGTCGTGGTCGCCGCAGGCCATCACGATCGGGGCGTCGAAGCGGGTGAGATAATCGACGAGCTGCCGCCAGCCGGTTGATGGGTCGGGGTGGGTGGCGTCGAGGAAATCGCCGGTGGCTACGATGAGCGTGGGGGCGAGGAGGTTTACTTCTTCGATCAGGCGCTGGTCGAATTGGGGAGCGCCGGCGTCGCCGACGTTCATGTTCGACAGGTGAATCAGGCGGAGCGAACGTCCGACGTGCCCGACGGCGACACAGTGTTGCCCGAGCAGTCGCGTGCCGTTGGAGCTGAGCAGGAGATCATAAGTCCGCGGCGGAACAGTGCGCGGGACGGTGAGTCGCAGTGGTTGACCGGCGGCAAGTTTGCCGACTGCGTCGGATTCGCACTGGAGATGATATCGCAGTTGGCGTTGTTCGGAAGAGACGAGGTCGAAGTTGACGGCCGCGCCGACGTTGGGGATGCAGGCGACCACCTGGAAGGTTTCGCCGGGCTCGACAAAGACCGGACGACCGAGGGTCGGGGCGAAGAGTCCGGTCGTTTCGGCCTGCCGGTTCGGTATCGCGTCTGAGTCGGCCCGGACATCGAAGACGCCGTAGAAGATGACGAAAACCGCGAGCACACATACGGAGCATCGTGAAGCGCGCTGACGCGTGTTAGGATAAATCAACATTTGGAACACCCTTGCCGCGTGGCGGCAGTCACTTTATCTTTATCATCGTGCTTGAAGAGGTTAGCGATACAGAGATTCCGACGTTGCGCGAGTGGTTGCGCAACGAACGCCGACTGGGTGTGGGGCATTTGTCTGTCTCACGAGTTGTCATGCGTCAATCAGCAGTTTCAGAAGCACGGGCGCCGGAGCCTCGTGAGCGCGCACGGCCCATTAGTCGATCGGTCACATTGTCGCTTCTGCCCGACGATGCTGAACTGCCGTCTTTATGTGACCGGGATTTGCCTGAAGGCGAGGCCCGTCAAGCCTTAAGGGCGTTGGAGGAGGGGCACGTCAAGGGATGCACCAAGTGCGGTTTGCACACGGGTCGCAAGCAGGTAGTTTTCGGGGAGGGCTGTGCCCGGCCGGGGATCGTTTTTGTCGGCGAGGGTCCGGGCGCGGACGAGGATCAGCAGGGTCGTCCGTTCGTGGGTCGCGCGGGGCAGTTGCTGACGCGAATGATTGCGGCAATGACGCTAACACGTGACCAGGTCTACATTTGCAACATTGTGAAGTGTCGACCACCGGGCAATCGCACGCCGACCGAGGAGGAGACCGAGATTTGTTGGCCTTACTTGTGCCGCCAATTGGCGATCTTGAGGCCGCAGGTGATTGTAGCGTTGGGTCGGCCGGCGAGTCAGACGTTGTTGCAGACGAAGACGACGATCGGGCGGTTGCGGGGTGAGTTTCACGATTTTCCCCCGCCGGGGTTGCAGCACCTCGGATTGCCGAGCACGAAGCTGATGCCGACGTTTCACCCGGCGTATCTGCTGCGCAGCCCGGGTGAAAAGGCGAAGGTTTGGGAGGATTTACAGCAGGTTATGCAGCTACTGGGGATACCAATACCGGTATCGAGTTAAGGTTCAGGAACATCGTCGTCACGCCCGGGGGAGGCTTGCCGAGCGCATAGCAAAAATTTTCCGAACATTAGGGTATTCACCTGATTGGCGAATGCTGGATGGAATCTACGATGCGATGTGGGTATTAACTCGCCTCCGGGTATTGACCGGGAGGCAAACGCCCGCGGATAGCGGAACGCATTTTCCTCTTTTCGAGATCAGTGGCCGACGATGGGTGAAAATGGCGCGGTTATTTACTTGATGGGGCCGTCAGCGCTTGACCGGCAAGCATATTCTTTGCTGTTGCGGCAAGAGCTTGATCTGGAGGTGAGCGTTGATTCGGGTTTTTCGGCGGTGGCCGTCTGGGGGGCGATGCGCACCAAGCCCGATTTGGCGTTGGTGACGACCGACCGTGCCACGCCGGGTGTGCGGGACGCGCTCCAGATGATTCCGCGGCTGTGGAAGCAGACGTGTATCCTGGCAGTCAGTGCGTCGGTTGACGAAGTCGTGTTGAAAGAGTGGGGCACTTGCAACCTCGCGGGATACGTTGTCAAAGACGGCGGTGTCGAGGAGTTGCGGTCGGCGATCGTAGCAGTCCTGGCAGGGCGAACTTACTTCAGTGCCGGCGTGTTCAGCGCCATCGAGAAAGGTCGAAAAACGAACCGTGGATTCGCCACGCTCTCACCGCGGGAGACCGAGTTGCTACCGCTGCTGGCGCGGGGGATGACGTTGCGCGAGGCGTCGTCGTCGATGACGATCAGCTACAAGACGGCGGATTCCTACCGCACTTCGCTGCTGCGCAAGCTGGGTGTGCGTGATCGCGTGGAACTGGCCCGCCTGGCAATTCGCGAGCGAATCATCGATGCATAAAGAAAAGACCCGATTCCTACACTGTTAACGGCCGATTTCTTCGCGGTTCGCGAAGATTTTCGTTGCATGGGTGGCCAGTCGCTTCAGCGGCGGGGGACGCGAATGGACGGTAGATTCGTGTTCCCCACGGCTAAAGCCATGGGCCACCCGTCCAGAGTTCAAAGTTCTAAGTGCAAAGTGCAAAGTGGGTGCTCTCAACGACGCAGCCCGGCACTAATCCCCAATCGTCAATCGTCAATCGTCAATGCCCCTTTGGTTGCGGGTAAAGGCCGCGCTACGGCTCTTCGTATAGAGCATGCTCACGCAATTCGACGGCGCGCTCGACCACGTCCTGAATCGGGGGTATCGGTGCCGGCTCCAGTTTGTATGTGGGTAATACGCGCTCGTCCTTGATCGTGGCGGGGATCAGGCACTCGGCGATCAGGTCGACCGGGGGATACTGATACCAGGGGGCATCGACGCGGTAATTGGTCTTTAGGGTTTGAAAGCCTTGTCGGCGTAGAATGATGTCGTAGTCGCCGTACCAAAGAAAAGCAAACTTGACGGGGGTGACGCCGACCTCCTTATCGTTGACGAAGACGCGTGCGCCCTGGGGGTCGCTGTCAATTTTCATGATGCGTTCGACGCAGCCACCGAGAGTGAGTAGCGCTGACAGCAGCGTGATGGAAGCGAAGAAACGGCGATGAGAGCGGGTCATTTGAGAACCTCGATTCATCCGATCGCGACGACCGCCATTCGAAGGCGGAAGCCGGCAGCGCGGTGGATTTTAGCGGCGCGGCGTCCCATAGTCACTGGCTCGAGGTGACCAAATCGTCGGCGGGTGGGCTGGCGTGGTGAAAGTGAGGCACGCCGGGCCTCGGTGCTCGACGTTGGCGTGCTCAAGCCCATCAAGGATCGACGTCCGGCACGGGGACTGGATGCTACATGGGATGATCCAGCGATTATCAGATTACAGAGGGGGGACGCCGGTCCGGTCGAAAGGGAAAAAAAACGCAATTCGCTCGACGCCGGATCGAAACATTATGACTACTTCAGATAACCGCCCGGGGTTACAGCCGACGACGTTGTGACGGGTCGGACCGATAGAACGTCGGGGTGTCCGAGGTCAACACGTTGAATACGGATGTTTCGGGACCGGCGCGGCAGGTTCCCATAGCTGTTTTTCATTAGCAGACGCGTGTCGCGAGGGGGGTGGAAAGTTCGCGGCGCGACGAGGCATCATGAGGGTCAAGTAGGTTCGGCGTCGGACCGAAGTTTCCTCGGGCAGAGGTTGGTAGCGAGGGGGCCATTATGGCTTGTCGAACGTTGCTACGAAGAAAGACACAAATGGACCTGCTCGAAAGGGCCTGCGAGCAGCGTGCGGCAGCCCATATCGGGCTGCGGGGAAAGACGGCGACCAACTGCCAGGCGGAACTGGCGGCGATCGAGCGCGACGGCATATTGATCACGTGGGTCCACGAACCGTTACGAGAAGCCGAGGTTGAGGGCCGGTCGGTCGAAGTGCGCTTCGAGCACGAGGGTGAGTGCTACGTCTTTTATGCCGTCAGTTGGGGACGCGTCGGTCCGGGCTTGTCGGAAGTCGAGGCGGAGCCCCGCGTGAAACTAAGCCTGCCGTTGCGGGTGGAGCGAGCCAGACACCGTCGGCATATCCGTGTGGCGTTATTAAGGAATCTACCACCGATCGAAGGCACCTTCACGCACGTGGTCGATGGTCGACGGCAGTTCCAGGCGCGCTTGACGGACATCGCCGACGGAGGAATGGGGGTGACGGCCCGGACGGAGGAGGTCACACAGCTTTATACGGGCGACCTGTTCTGGGTTGACATGAAGTTGCCGGGGGAGAAGGCGCGCGCGGAGTTCGTGGTGCGGCTGATACATCTACGTCCGATCAGGAACACGGACCGACTCGCGATGGGGTGGGCGTTTCAGCCGACGGATGATGTTTCAAACTACGAGACGTACTTGCAGCGCCTGGAGGCGTTCATCGCACGGAAGCAGCCGCCCGGGAGCGTGATGGGTTAGCAAGGAGACCTGCGAATGCAATTGGCGATCGATTTGACGCCGCGACAGGCGGCCCGCGTGCTCGAACAAGCCTTGCGCGCACAGGCCGAACTGGAGATCGAGCCGCGGAACCTGCCGGCGGATGAGTCATTGCGCGGCAAACTGCTCGGGCGCGAGAGGGAATTGCTGGCGGTGCACGTGCACGATGGACAATTGACGGTCCCACTAAACGTCTTGATCGGGGCGTTCTGCGAAATGCGGATGATGCTGTCGGGTGAGATGTACACGTTCACAACGTGCGTGCTGGACGTTGTCGATGATCCGGCTCCGAAACGAACGCTGATGCTCGTGCCGGAGACGATTCAGCTCCTCAATCGGCGGCAGTTCGAACGCACGAACGCGACGGTGGCTTCGCAGGTTCGCGTATGGGTCGGGTCGCGCACGTCGCCGGTGGTGGGTTTGCTGGCGAACGTGAGCGCGGACGGCTTGGCGTGCAATCTGCCGGGGACGGCGCTCGACGCGGAGCTGGCCCTGGGTGACGAGCTGCGGGTGAGCTTCGAGTTGGCGGGTTTTGACGAGATATTCGAGTTGCCGGCGATTTTGTGCGGCAAGGACCTGACGAGCGATCAGCAACAGCTTTCATTGGGGGTGAACTTCAATGTCCGGTCGGATAACCCCCTTGGTCAACACGCATTGCAACGCCTGCGGACGGCCCTCTTTGAATTGATGGCGAACAATACGGATATGGACGGTGAGCTATGAAACCGCGTCGGATCCTGACCATGGAAGAGGCCTCGATGATTCTTGGCGAGGCGGTGCGGCAAAACGCCTTGGCGGTTCTGACAATTCATGAGAACGATGATTGGCGAATGTTCAAAAGCCGCTTTCTGGAACGAGACGGGAATCACCGCTTCCTGGTATTGGATTATCAGGAGACCCACGGCACCAATCCCCCTGTATTGGTCTCGGGACAGTACGTCGGTCTCAGCTTTCGCTACAAGAGCCGCAAGGTCATGTTCGCCACCGTAGTCGAAGCGAAGGGGCGATACCTGACCGATGGCAAGACCAGCGTGCCGGCGGTGCGTTACCGCTGGCCCGAGAGCATGACCGAGTTGCAGCGCCGAGCGTACTATCGAACGCCGGTGCCTTCGGATATGAGCATCCTCGTGAACCTCTGGCCGGGCGGGGTCGCGGCTCGCGAGAAAACGCAGGGGTCGGCGTTGAGCGTGGTAACCGGCGAAGCGCTGGACCTGTCCTGCGGGGGCACGCTGATTCAGCTAAACCAGGTTGAAACGCCAACCTGGACGGATAACAGCACACTCGGTGTCGAATTGCATCTGCCGGACGGTCAGCCGCCGATGCTGCTCGATGCGTATTATCGCGGCACGCGTCATGACAACGGAAACCATCTATGCACGGCGGTTCAGTTCGTGGGGCTGGAACTGTCGCTGGATGGGCGCGGGGTATTGTATCGGCTGGCGCGGTGCGTGCAGAAGTTTCACCGGCGGGCGCTCGCGAACGATCTGCGCAAAGGCCGGGCGGGGTTCAAGAGCAGCTAGTGTTCCAACACACCGTGGCTTTCGGGTTGTAGCGTCGGCCCCCCGCGGCCGACGTAGGTCGTCGAAAATCGTTCGTTTGCCACGTAGGGCAGGCCGCGGGCTATAGAGCCAACTTGATATTCAAATGGGTCGTTGCCAACTGAGAGCGTCTCGCACGCAAGAATGCGAGGCCTGCCTTTCCGCGCGAGGACGTCTGTTGCTGTCTGGGGGCTGGCAGGCCTCGCAAACCTCGCCGCCAGCGTCCTTACCTCCAGCCTAAGCGATCTACGCCGCGTGACAACTCCGCCAGATACGGCCTGCCCTACCAAGTCTCGCATGCAAGAATGCGAGGCCTGCCTTTCCTGATACCATCTCCGACGTTAGTCACAGTCGAGCCGAGCAACCGTCTGCGCGAGTGGGAGGCCGAGTACGCCGACGCGAGCCCCGACGACATCCGTGATTTCGTGCAGGGGGCCCAAGCCGCGATGAAAGCTGCTGCTCCAAAAAGTCGGCGAGCCCCGAAAGCTCGCCGGGCGCAAAG
>JAUWNI010000136.1 GCA_030612705.1 Phycisphaerae bacterium
AATTCAGTGCGCCGTGCAAAGGCGCGTGTCTTCAGTGGGAGAGGATACCCACCCGGCAACTTTCGCTCCAGCCGGTAGCAATCGGAGCAGTCGTGGAGGTAACGAAGCGGCTGAAGCCTTCGGTGTAGAGGGTCGCATGGCGACTTAGTCATAATAAGTCATAATAGGGACAAGTCATAATAGAGTCATAATAGGTCATAATAGGGACAGTCACCTATTTATTCTCGGCTCTTTTTTCTTTCGATCGCTTTCGTTTGTTTTGAGGCCGCTTTCGTGGTCGGCCGACCGGTAACGCGCGGAGACGACGGCCTAGTTTGCGTTCCAGTTTACTGATCCAGTTGTCCGACGCCAGGGGACGTCCGCTGTGCGTGCCGCGACGCAATCGCCCCAGGGCCGCGTCGTCGACGGCCTCGGCCAATTCCTGGCGCCATCGCTCGGGCGACCACTCGCGGAACCAACTTTCCAGATCCAGCAGACCGATCGCGTCCGGTTTCTCGGCGACGTGAGCGGCGGCGGACGACCACGGCCAGCGCCAGGGCCGGCGAACCAGCCGCGCTCGCACCGGATTGCGTTCGACGTAACGCAGCGCGGTCCAAAGGTGCGGCTCGTCCAGCGTGCATGAGTAAAAGCGGTTCTGCCAAAGGTGGCCGCTGCGGCCGTGCATGCGGTTGATGTATTGCGTGTAGAGAAAGTGCGTGCGGCCGACGGCGCGGGCCAGCGCGTCCTCGGTTCGCGGCACGGCGACGAGATGAATGTGGTTGGCCATCAGGCAGTAGCCGAGCACCGCAACGCCGTCGATTTCGCAACGCTGCCGTAGAAATTCAAGATACTGCCGCCGATCATCGTCGATAAAAAACACGTCCTGCCGGTTGTTGCCTCGCTGCGTGATGTGATGCGGGCAGTTCGGGATGACAGTGCGAGCAACGCGTGGCATAGAAAGATCATACGATTCGAGGAGCACATTGTCAATAATAGGTGACTGTCCCTATTATCCCTATTATCCCCTATTATCCCCTATTATCCTGTCCCTATTATCCTGCGGAACATCACCGCGCAAGACCAGGCGCGGGCCATCCCCTGGCTGTCGGGAGGAACGGTGCCGGGGTGCCCCGGCGCGATATGCTCCTGCGCCCTGCCCGCTGGCTGCAAAGCTGCGGCTGCAAGGTGCCGCGTGACGCCGAGGGTCACGCCGATCTCCCGCTCGAAATCAGCCCGAGCTTCGCGCTCGACGTGGACGATCTTCGCGAACGACTGGTCGCCCCACCCGAATTGAAGCCCGGCCAGGCCCTCGTGCTGACGTGACCCGCGGCCAGGCGACCGAAGAAGGACACAAGACAGCCGGAACAGGCAACAGAAATCGGTGGCCGTCCCTATTTAGCCTCTATTTAGCCTGTCCCTATTTAGCCTGTCCCTATTTAGCCTATTTAGCCCCCCTATTTAGCCCCTATTTAGCCCGTCCAGCCTTATTTAGCCTCTCTATTTAGCCCTCTTGCATTGTGTTGCGTTTCAGAGCTTTTCTTCAATCCTCCGAAAGCCGTCCTTTTCAATCTCGGTCCAAGGCAACGCCTCAATGATCAGCGCCAATCCGGCGTGGACGCAGGCGAGCACGTGTGTCTTTGGGTCGCTGACTCGTGGCAACTGTACCCGCAGAGCGGATAAATCTGCCGTTGTCACTTCCGCGTTCGGCCATAGCATCACGCCTGGGCTACTCATTCCTTGGCTACGAAGATCCGCGATCTGCTGCTTCACCCATGCCCAATCCATGCCACTGAGTGCCGCGGGCGCGAGGCGGTGCCACAGCTGCGGGCACCAGCGATCAACTAGCGGTATGATTGCGTCCGGCAGCAAGGCTACGGCCCTATCGTCGGGAATCGACGCGATGACCGACTGAAGTGCGCTCCGTGATAGTCGGTGAGTCGAAGTGATCTTGCCGAGGTCCTCTAGTGCTTGCCAGAGCGCAGCGCAGTCGTCCTCGGGCGTGCCATCGGCAAGAAGGTGATCGACAGATGCAGACAACAGGTCGCGTGCTGCCGTCGCGACTTTCACCGTCAGATCCTCCTTGCTGGTCCCATCGGGGCCAGCAATAATCGCCGCGTCGAAGAGACCGTGCGACTCCAGTCCTAGCTCAAATGCGATCTTGAGCCAGTGTTTCCGCGTACCGATGAACTGGTCCACGATCCACTGCGCCATTTGCTGTACGTCCGCTCTGACGTCGCGCTCGGACGAGTATCCGGCGAACACGATCTTCGGTGGCGTCGTGTTCAGTTCATCTGTGCAGTTGCAGCGGTCTTGCAGCGCGTGCAGCGGCTCCCACAGGTCTGTCTCGATCCAAAAGAGCCGCGCAGCCAGCTTCGCCTTGATCCTCTCGTCGCCGTGCCGGTACGCCTCGGCGACGGTTACGAAGCGACCGAGGCGCAGGCCAAGCTCGAAGAACGCGCCGAACGTCCACTGCCCCATCTCCACGACCTGAGGCAAGGTCATGCTATCCAGCAACGTCGCGCCCAAGCGCGGGTGCTTCCAATCCACGTCGGGCCGAACGGTGCTGGGAATGAAGGCGGACCGTAGCGTGGTTCGCGCGGTGATCTCACGGACGTGCTCGCCCACAACACCGAAGAACTCGAACGCCCGGGGCATGGCGCGGCGCTCCAGCAGATGTGCCGGCCCGTGCACGCGATCCGTCGAGCGTAGGGCGTGCCACGTCGAGAGTCCCTCCCACGCGGGGTCGCACCAGCGTTCGAGATATAGAATCGCATTCTTACCCACGCTCCTGGTCCAGTTGTGGGCTGAGGCGAGGTCCTCGTACTTATGGCATCCGAGGAGGTATTTCTGCACGGCGGTGCGGTCTGGCGACAGGATGCCTGCGTTGACGGCCTCGCTCAGGAACGCGAAGGGATTGACGATTCCGACCGTAAGAGCAATCGGACACCGAGCAACCTCTGGATACATAGCGTCATCCCAAAGCATAACGAACCCGTGGGTCCCGGTGCGGTCCGCCTCGCGAACGATCAGGTCCATTGCTGTCATCGCGAGCATCTCGATCTGCTCGGTTGTCAGGTCTTCCTTGGGATAGAAGCACAAGTCCGCCGTCGCCACCGCGCCGGCTGGCAAAATGCCCTGGCCAACTGGCGACCATGCCTTGGGGAGATGGACACGCAGCCGCACTGAATCACCATTGAGGTCAGCCCGTAGGCAGAGGATCTTGCGGCGACTCCAAGTCATCATCCCGGCCAGCGCATGATCGATCGTGGTCCGGAAGTCCGTCCCAATCACCACGAAGACGAGGTCGTCCTGGCTAAGAAACGGGCAGTGATTCATGATCTCCTGCTCGTAGGCGAGTAACTCGGTCACGACTTGGCGCGGCGTCTGTTTGCCAACCTTCAGTTCAAGCAGCACAAACGTCGCGTATTCAGCGCTGCAATAGAGCAGGTCCGCGTACATGGACTCGCCCCCAGCAAGCGAGAGCGACCGCGTGCTTTTGCTGACAGGTTCCAACGAATGCAGGCGGCTGAGTACATGCCCGGCAGCCTCCGCAATGCGTACGCGGCTCAGGTAATCCACTGGAAAATGGGGCCAGATGCCGTCGTCGCGGCTCTGCGCGAGCGCGGTTGCGATTGCTTCTGTTCCCTCTATCGCTTGGATAAGCCGGTCCTCATCCAAGAGCTTCTCGACATGTTTCTGCAGTGCGTCCTCGTCCATGTGGATTCCTCGCTACCGGCCTAAACGAGCACCGCCAACAGCTAGTCCGCTGACGCGGCGCGCTCCTCGCGTTACGCAGGATGGAAACCCACGACCTCCTCAATTGCACCAGACGATGCACGAGCCGGCGATCAAACTCCAGGAACTCCCGGCACGGTTCCCAGTACGATGATCACGGCATCGTCGGCACCAAAAACGGCTAAAAATAGGGACAGTGGGGCTGTTGAAAAAGGCGCCCAGCTTCGAGCCGAGCGGCTGTCACGGGCCAGAAACGAGGACTCCGTGGCGTGCCTGTCCACTTTTTCAACAGCCCCACAGTCACCTATTTCGCTCTTCCTTTTCCGGCGTGTCGTCGTTTTGTTGGCCGACGCACGGCACGCGCTACAGCGTCTCCCGGATTTGCACGCACGCTGTCAGCAGGCGCTCCAAGTGTTCCAGCGGCCATACCGTGGCGGCGTCGCTCTGGGCGTGGTCGGGATCGTCGTGGACCTCCAGGAACAGCGCGTCGATTCCGGCCGCCACCGCGGCCCGCGCCAGCACCGGGATGAACTGGCGTGCACCGCCGGTAACATTGCCGCTGCCGCCGGGGTATTGCACCGAATGTGTGGCGTCGAAGACCACCGGCGCGAACCGCCGCATGACCTCGAGCCCGGTCATGTCGTTGACCAGTCGCTCGTAGCCGAAGAACGTGCCGCGCTCGGTGACCAGCACATCCGGGTTGCCGGTGCCGCGCACCTTTTCGACGGCGAGTTGCATCTTCTCGGGTGCGAGGAACTGACCTTTTTTGATGTTGACGCACTTGCCGGTGCGGCCGCAGGCCAGCAGCAAGTCGGTTTGTCGGCAAAGAAACGCCGGCACTTGCAGGCAGTCCAGCACTTCCCCCGCCGCCCGCGCTTGCGCCGGCTCATGTATGTCGGAGAGCACGGGCACGCCGATCTTCTCTCGCACGCGCCCGAGGATCTTCAGCCCCTCCTCCAGGCCCGGCCCGCGAAACGAGTCGATGCTCGAGCGGTTCGCCTTGTCGTAGCTCGCCTTAAAGACGTAAGGCAGTTCGAACTTGCGGGCAGCCTCGGCGACGCGCTCCGCCAGCTTGAGCGCGTGGTCCGCGGACTCAAGCACACACGGACCGGCGATCAGCACCAGCGGCTGACCGACCCCGACCCGGTACGATCCGATTCGAGCAATAGGCATGGTTTCCATGTCGGAGATGATAGCATGACAGCGATGGCGCGCCCCCCCCCTTCCCCCCCTTCCCCTCCCCCCCCGCAGCTTGACGCTTCGTATTTCCAGTGCTAGACACCCTATTATTCTTCCCCCCCGTTGGATACGCGTAGTGGATGTAAAACATATCTTCATCGTCGGCCCACCCCGGACGGGTACGACGCTGCTGGCCCGGCTACTCGCCGGCGGCGAGGGGGTCCTCTCGCTCAGCGAGCCGTTCCACATGCACGCCATCCTGCACCGCTGGGTGCTCGGCGGCTTCTATTGGCGATTTCAGAAGAGCCGCGGGCTTCGGCGTCTGCGGCTGCCGAATCGTTGCACGCCCAAGCGATACCTTGGCTTCCTGCGTGAGATGGCCGGCGCGAACGGCTTCGACTTTCTGGTTCTCAAGGAAGTCTTCCACGAACTCGGCCTGAAACGCCCGTTCCGCAATTTCGACCTCCTCGATGAATGCACCACCGGCGGCGCCCCGGTCGTCGCCTTGATTCGACACCCCGGCGACGCCGCCGCCTCCACGCTTGGCCTGCTGCGATGGCTGCTCGGCAAGCACCGGGGTTGCATCATTCGACTGCTGTGGCCGTCGGTGCCGCGCTTTCGCAACGACAATCACATCATTCGCTGGACCGCCGAAAATTGGGTTCATTTCGCCGATTGGTCCCGCCGGCGTCGGCTTTTCGTGATCCGCTACGAAGACCTGGTCGAGAACCCCGATGAGACGCTCGCGCGGATCTGCGAACACGCCGGCCTGCCCTTTCACAAACGCATGCTCGAACACCATCGCCACAACCTGACCGCGTTCGGCGGCGGCGGCGACCCCAAGCTCATCCTATGCCGTCCTCGACCCATCCACACCGAATCCGTCGGCCGCGGCCAAAGCCTCACCCGCAAACAATACGAGAGCATCAAGACCACCTGCGGCACGCGGGCCGCCGACTTCGGATATTCACTCTAGTGCTCTGTCACATCATAATTTTCGGGTGGCTCGGGCGTGATCATGCAGCAGAGCCGGGCCGTCCTCGGCCCGGATACCGGCGTGGGGACACGCCGGCTCTGCTGTGCGGGCCATCGCGCGGCGCGTTTTCACACACGGGTTCAGGTTTCGTGACGCTCACCCACCAAGGGAGGTAAGGGTTATTGATGAGTGGAGGAATATGGCGGGGTGTGGTAGCTTATGCGCCATGGTTCTTGTCCGTCAGATTACCATCCGGAATGGATGGGATAGTCTTGTGTACCGACAAATCGTGGACCTTGCTCATGAATGATTCGCACGAAACGGGAAACAACGCCGTACGCACCGCAACGCTGAAAACCGGCGTGAGCCGGATCACGCTGCACGGCGTACCCCACCAGGCCGGCATTGCCGCCCAGCTCTTCAAAGAGATCGGCGAGCAGAACATCAACGTGGACGACATCATCCAGAATGTCAGCAACCGCGGTCAAAATGTCACAATGTCCTTCATCGTCGCGGCTGAGCAAGCAGAAAAGGCTCGGAACGTCAGCGAGACGATCGCCCGGCGTTTCGGGGAGACCGAAGTCGAAGTCACCGAAAAGCTCGCCCGGCTGCGCGTGGTCGGGATGGGCATGCGCTCGCACAGCGGCGTCGCCGCCCGGTTGTTTGAAACCGTCTTCGCCGAGGGCATCAACATCGAAAACATCTCGACCAGCGAAATCGTCATCAACATCCTCGTCGCCGAGAAGGACGGCGAGCGGGCTCTTCAGGCCGTGCAAAAGGCATTTGGCCTGGAGACAGAAACCGACTGATACAGGTTTCCCCCAATTGCCGCCGGGGGGATAATACCCACGGCTGTGGAATCGGCGTCTTGCGGGTAGACTGTCGCCATGCTGAAACAGCACAACCAACTAATGGTCACGCTGCTGGTGCTGGCGGATGCCTGCGCGATCACGGTGGCGTGGCTGCTCTCCTACTGGATCCGCTTCAACTTCCTTTCGGTCGATCCAACCAAGGGCGTGCCGGCGTTGATGGACAAGTTCCTGCCGCTGCTGCCGCTAATCGTGCTGGCGCACCTGGTTATCTTTTATCGCGTGCGTCTGTATCGGCCGCGGCGAGCGCACACGATCCTGAGCGAGACGCGCGACATCGTCAAAGCGTTCTTCGTGGTGGTGGTGGCGGTAGTCGTAATCGACTACGCCCTGCCGGAAACGAACAAGATATCGCGAAAGTTCATCGCGACGTACGCAGTCGTCGGCACCACTTGTTTCGCCCTGTTCCGCGGGACTGTTCGGGCCTGGCTGCGGATGATGCGCAAGCACGGCTGGAACCGGCGCTCGGCCGCGATCATCGGTGCCGGCCGCTCGGCCCAACGCCTGCTACATGCCTTGGAACGAAACAACTGGACCGGTCTGGAAGCGAGCTACTTCGTCGACGATCGCGAGTGCGAGAATGAGCGCGAGGTGCGGGGCTTGTCGGTGTTCGGCCCGCTCAGTGATTTGCAGCGCATTCTGGAAAAGCACCCGGTCGATTCGGTTTTCATCGCGCTGCCCGCGGACCTCGCCCATCGCACCGACGAGGTACTCACCGCGCTGCAAACCTCGATGGCCGACGTGCGAATCGTTCCCGAGCTCAACCCAATCTACGCCATGCGCCCCAACGTCAGCCGGCTCGACGGGATTCCGATCCTGTCGTTGCGGCAGACGCCGCTGTACGGCTGGAACGCGGTCAGCAAGCGGACATTCGACCTGGTGATCGGTTCGATCTGTCTGCTGATCGCCGCCGCGCCGATGCTGGTGATCGCGGTGTTGATCAAGCTGACAAGCCGAGGTCCGGTGCTGTACAAGCAACGCCGGATGGGGCTCGACGGCTGTGAGTTCGACATGTGTAAATTCCGCACGATGCGGATCAACGCCGAAACCGACGGACCGGTCTGGTCGCAGCGTGAAGATTCGCGGCGAACGCGGATCGGTTCGTTCCTGCGGCGGACCAGCCTGGACGAATTACCGAACCTGTTCAACGTGCTCACGGGGGAGATGTCGCTGGTTGGCCCGCGGCCGGAGCGCCCGGAATTCATCGAGCAGTTCAAACACGAAATTCCACGGTACATGCTGCGGCACAAGATGAAGGCGGGCATGACCGGCATCGCCCAGATCCGTGGCTACCGCGGCGACACCTCCCTCAAAAAACGCATCCAGCACGACGTACACTACATCAAAAACTGGAGCCTCGGGCTCGATATCCGCATCATGTTCCAGACCGTCTTCGGCGTCTGGTTCAGCCGACACGAGACGTGATTTGTCGCTGTTCCCGACGGAAGTCTTGCTTGGCGCGGGTAAATCTTGCGCGTCATGGAGGCGGGGCTCTGATTAGGAACCGCCCCCGTCATTACGATGCCGGAACTTCCCATTGTGCGGGCTGTCCTCATTGTGCTTAAAACCCCGATAGTAACGCGGGAAGTCCGTGAGTCGGATCCGTCGTCCGGCCAACGTTACCCGCACAAAGTAAGGTGTGACAGAGCAGTAGGATCAGCCAGGAGTACGGGAAAAACGTGCGAATTCTGCTCATTCAGCCGCCGTATGATTTGCAGCCGGACGATGAACGCCAGGCGATGCCGCCGCTGGGGTTGGCGTACATCGCCGCCGTACTCGAGCGCGCGGGCTACGGCGTGCGGATTCTCGATTGCGTCGCCGAGGGGTTTCAACACCTGACGCCGCTGGCGGACGGTCGCCGGCGACACGGGCTCCCGGCCGAAGCGCTAACGCGAGTGATTCAAGAGAGCGACCCGGCGATTGTAGGCGTATCGTGCCTGTTCTCGTCGCAATCGCCGGCCGCGCATGACGTTTGTGCATTAGTCAAGCGTGTCGCCCCCACGGCAATCACCATTATGGGCGGCGCGCATCCCTCGGCTTTGCCACGAGAAACGCTCGCGGACCAGAACGTGGACGTGGTTGCGCTCGGCGAAGGCGAGAGGAGCATGTTGCGTCTCGTACAGGCACTCGAGCGGGGCACGTTTCCGCCGCCTCAAACCAACGGGCTCGCCTTTCGCGATGGCGACGAGATCCGCGTTGATCCGTTGACCGAGCGGATTGTCGAGATCGACTCGTTGCCGCCGCCGGCGCGTCACCTGCTGCCGATGCGGCAGTACTTCGATCACCGTGCCCCGCACGGGAGTATCGTCAAACGAAATCCCTGCACGAACATGATCACGTCGCGCGGCTGCCCGGCGCAATGCTGCTTTTGCAGCATCCACAATGTTTGGGGCCGCAAATTCCGCTACCACAGCGCCGCCCGCGTCATCGCGGAGATTGAAACGCTGATCGCCGATTACGGCGTAAGGGAAATCCAGTTCGAGGACGACAACCTGACGCTGCACAAACGGCGGATGGAGGAAATCTGCCGCACGATCGTCGACCGCGGGATCGACATTACCTGGAGCACGCCGAACGGCGTCGCGGTGTACGCGCTCGACGAGAAGCTGCTAAGCCTGATGCGGGAAGCCGGCTGTCACCACCTCACGCTCGGGATCGAGTCGGGCAGTGAACACACGCTGAAGGAAATCATCGGTAAGCCGCTACGACTCGATCGCGTCCAGCCGATCGTGCGGGCCTGCCGAAAGCTCGGCGTGGGCGTTTCGGCGTTTTTCGTGGTCGGCTTCCCCGGCGAGACGCGGAAAGAGATGCAAAAGACGTTCGATTTCGCCCTGAGCCTCGACGTCGATACGTTGAACTTCTTCACCGCCACGCCTTATCCGGGCACGCGACTGTACCAACAATGTATCGAGCAGGGGCTGATCGAAACGCCGGTGGATTTCGCCCGGCTTCGGATCGGGCGCCCGTTGATCAGCACGACGGAGTGGAGTGCACAGGAACTTGTCGGGATGGCGCGGGAAGCGCAGGCGCGGTTCTATCGCCGCGCGGCGCGGCGTCACCCCGTCCGATTTTTCACGACCGTTCTGAACAAGTTTGCACGCGAACCAGGTTATATCGCACGCAAGGCACTCGACACGATCTTTCCCCATCGGTTCAGGCCGGCCGGCGTGGATACCTGACGAAATCGGTGGCAGCCGCTCGCTCACGCTCGGGACTCTGATTCACGTTATGCCCTCTTGCGGGCGGTAGCGGCGCGTAGTAAACCACCTGCATGAAAGCGCTGATCACCGCCATCGGCAGCCCGGGGGATGTCAATCCGTCGATTGCGATCGGTCGGGCACTGCGGCAGCGCGGGCATCGGGTCACGCTGCTGGTTAATCCGTATTTTCAACGTCAGGTCATCGCGGCGGGGCTCGACTTTTTGCCACTCGGCGAGGAAATCCATCTTCGCCGACTCAAAGGCATGCCTTTCATGCAAAACCCGCGGAAGCGGAACGGCTGGCAGGAGTTGGTTTTGCCGAACGTCCCACTGCTGATTGAAGCTCTTGATACAGCCCTGCGCACCGAGCCGCCGGATGTGGTTGTATACCACCCGCTGACGTTCGGGGCGCGGTGGGTTTGTGAGCGGCGCGACGTTCCGTCCGTACTGGCTTCGCTCTCGCCGCTGGTGTGGATGTCGCGTGAGGACGGCAGCGTTCACGCCCGCACCGGGATGCGCGAAACGCCGCCGAAGTGGCTACTGCGGCTGTACCTCTCGGCGGCAAGGTACTTCCTGCGGTGGCAGGTGGATCGTGATTTGAATCCGATCCGTGAGCGATTCGGGTTTTCGCAGGGCCGGGACTTCTTTTTTGATCACGTTTACAAGTGCGATTTGAACCTGGGCATGTGGTCGCCGTTGATGCGCGGACCGATGCCGGACGACCCGCCGAACGGGAGGATTTGTGGTTTTCCGTGGTTCGACGCCGGGCACAATGTCGAGCCCGTCGATGAGAAACTGGCGTGCTTTCTGGACGGGGGCGAACCGCCGATCATTTTTTCGATGGGTACGACGGTGATTTCCGCGGTCGGCGATTTCTATGCACGGGCCGCCGAAGCCTGCCGGCGACTCGGCCGCCGGGGTCTGCTGCTAACGGGCCTGGAAGAGAACATACCCAAGCGCCTGCCGCCGGGCGTTTTGGCGGTGCGTTTCGCGCCGCACTCGAGCGTCTTTCCGCGCGGCTGCGCCACCGTGCACCACGGCGGCGCGGGGACGACGGCGCAGGCGATGCGGGCGGGAAAGCCGACGGTGATGGTTCCCATCGCCTTCGATCAGTTCGATCACGCCGCCCGGCTGAAACGGCTGGGCGTCTCGCTGACGCTGATGCGCGAGCGCGTCTCGCCGGTGACATTGGCGATCGCGCTCCAGCGGGTGCTGGACAAGCCCGCGGTGGTCGCGCGAGCGGCACGGCTGGGGAAGCAGATTTCACAAGAAGACGGGGCGGCGACGGCGTGCGGGACACTGGAAAGCCTCGTGGGCAGCCGCGGCGCGGCCGTCGGCGCAGGCGCGCGCTGAGGGGGATCACAGGTTTGCGACGCGTGGGCACACTCCCCGCGCGCTGATGCGCGGACTATCCCGGAGAATTCAGTGCGCCGTGCAAAGGCGCGTGTCTTCAGTGGGAGAGGATACCCACCCGGCAACTTTCGCTCCAGCCGGTAGCAATCGGAGCAGTCGTGGAGGTAACGAAGCGGCTGAAGCCTTCGGTGTAGAGGGTCGCATGGC
>JAUWNI010000162.1 GCA_030612705.1 Phycisphaerae bacterium
CCCCACCGCCGCCGGGCGCCGGCCCGCCCCCCCCCCGGCGGCTCCTCGGGTTGAACTCATCAAAGCAATACTGGCAGAGCACTAGAACGTTTGTCCGCACTCCGGACAGCGGCGCTCCGTGAGCTGCCAGAGCAGATACCCACAGCGGGCGCAGCGTGGCTCTTCAATTTCGATGCGGAACCGCAGCCCGCACTCTCGGCACTTCGAATCGCCGGCGCAAACGACCTGACGTTTCGTGCAGCGCGGGCAGGTCAGTTCGATCTCTCGCGCGCTGGTCTGCAAGTGTTCGATCTTCTGCACGCGTTTGAGTCGGGCCAGAACCACCAGCGTCAGGCTGCCGCAGGTGTCGAGCACGCCGGCGGCCCCTAGGATGCGGACCATGAACTCGTCGAAGTCGTCCGCGAGGATCGCGTAGCTCCAGATGACAGCCACCAGCCAGACGCAGACGATCGTGCCTCGTACGACCCAGACGGTGGTGCTGGTTATGTGCACGCGGCCTAGCAGACAGGTGTGCGAGAGGGAAAACGCGATCAGGGCGGCAACCCCCATTAGCCGGGCGTACGTATCGTTCTCGATCGCGTCGGCCCAGAAGCCGAGCATAGCCATGCCGAAACCCACCGCGCAAGCCGTCAGCCCGAGAAACGCCAACGGTATCCAGCGCCCTCGCTCGCGCAGTGCGGCGGGCGGAATCGCCCCGACGTAGTAAGCCATGAGCACCAGCGTCGTGGCGATCTCGCGCTCGATCGCGTCGCGCGGCAGCCAGGTGACGCGCGGCAGCCAAATCAGCACCACGAACACGGCGAAGTTGACGGTGAAGACAACGATGCCGATGCGGCTCAGCGCGGGCCAGAGTCGGCGCTCGAGCGAGTGGACGCATGCCGTGGCGATGCCGCTGTGCAGCGCCAACACACCCAACGTACCCAGGATACGATTCGTGGTCTGGTTGAATTCGCCGAACAGCAGGATACCGACGGCGATCAGCGCGCTGGTGACAAGCGAGGCGATCATTGCCTGAAGGAAGACCCGCTTGAGACGCAGGCGCGATTCCAACACTTCGGCATCGACGTCGGTAGAGGGATTCATGAAACATGCTCCCAGGCCGTGTATCACCCGACAAACCAGTCTTCGCACTCGACCCGCGGGCTCACACGAGCGCATTGGCATTGTAACGGCGACGACCGGCGGCAGTGGTCCCTTCGCGAGAATCCTTGCTGATTCGGATCAAGCCTGCGTATGCTAATCCTAGCAGTGTAGCGCCGGACCTCCGTGTCCGGCGCACCCGTGATAATCGCGTGAAAACGTCGGACTCGGAGGTGCGACGCTACAGGGTTGGGCGGTCAAGTTCCGCGACGCGACCTGTCCACCTACTCGCAGGTTTCGCCATAACGTGCAAGCAATATGGCGAGGTCGCGCAAGTCGGTGTCGGTGTCGCCGTCGAGGTCGCCGGCGCCATCGCTGCCGTACGAATTCAGCAGAATGATCAGATCGGCAGCGTTTATCATCAAGTCGTTGTTGAGGTCAGCCAGGCATTCACACTCGTCGGGAATGCCGTTTCCGTTCCAATCATTGCTGGTTCCGGACGTGATGTCGTGCGGGTCCGGCACGCAGTTGTTGTTGCAATCGGCGATCGTGTAGGCATAGGCGACCTCGCCGTTGGGGCCGTCGTCCGGCAAATAAGCGCGGACGTATTCGACGGTGACCTGTGCGGAGGACACGGTGACGCGCAGGTGGCCGGAGTTGGGGAGTATATCGCCGAGGACGTAGGCCCCCCCGGCACCGAGCCCGTAGTCGGCGTCGCTGGGTTTGGGGCATTCCTGGTAGGCGATGCCTTGGAGATCCTGCTTTACAAAGAGGTGATCGTGCCCGTGAAACCAGATGGCGACCTTGTTTTCAGCCATGAGTTGGTGGATGGGCAGGTCCCACCCCAGGCGCATGGAGTCGAAGATGTAATTCCCTTGGTGGTCCTCGCCACCCCATTCGAATGAGGGGTTTCCCATGACGGAGTATTGGGCAGCCTCGATTCCGCCGCGGCCGTACCGATTGATACCCCCGACCATGTGATGAGAGAAGACGAACTTGAACTTCGCGGTGCTGCTTTCGAGAACCTGCTTGAGCCAGTTGTACTGCGCCGACCCGAAGGTCCAGTCCCAGCTGTTGCCACCTTCGGTGTTAGGATTGGTCGTGGTGTACCAGAATGGATCGAGGACCACGAAAAGGGCGTCGCCCCATTCCCAGGCATAATAGTTCTCGCGCAACCCGACAAACTCCTCGACTGTCGCGCTGCCCGAATAGAAATCGTCCGGGAAGGGATTGGGGTACAGCAGCTTTCGGGCGTTGGTGGCCCAGATGGCGAGGTTGTCGGGGGTGCCGTCGAGGCGCCAGCCCTGCTCGCCTTCGTGGTTCCCCAGCACACTGAAGAACGGCGCTGAATGACAGAGCAGGTCCAGGTAGGGGCGCTGGTCGAGGTGACGCTTGAAGGCTTCTTCGGAATCAACGATGCAGCGCCCGGCGTGGTGCTCACTCATAAAAGTGTCGCCGAGGTCGATGTGAAAATCGGGGTTGTCGGCGAGCGCGTTCTCCAGGGTGAGCCGGTAAAGATCCATGTGTGTCAGCCGGTTACCTCGAATCGCATTTTGAAGGTGGGAGTCGGCCTGCACGGTGAAGACGAAGGTGCTACTGGGGGCGCGTTGCGTGTGAAAGGATCGCTCTGGACCAGCCTCGAACTCGCTTTCGCCGGGCCGGCGATACCGCATGCGATAGTAATACTCGCTGTCGGCGAAGAGCTGGTCGAGCACTGCTTCGAAAGGAGTCTGTCCGGGACAGATCACCGCCGGTGTTTGCTGCGAGTACTGCCCGGGGCTGATACCGTACTCAAAATAGACTTCCAGAGTCAGCAGCGAAAGCGCATTGACCGTGATGGAATGGTCGCTCGGCCGTCCGAGCATCTCCTTGGCGATGAAGGTTGAAGCTACGGAAGGGTATAACTCCAGCGTGGCGGATACCGTTCGAGATGGGTGGTCGAAGTTGTTGCAGCGACCGGGTTGCAGGACATAGTAGTCACGGGAGGTCAGGAAGTTCGTGTCGACGGCCGTGTTGTTTTCAATCACGAGCCCGAGGGTCTTGCCGTCCGGACCGCTGCCCCAATCGGGACGTTGGATGATTTCGTTAATGATCGGCGAAACGTCCGAACTGTAGCGGTACAACGGGGTGCAATCGTTGTCCGCGGCCGGCTGAGGCCAGTTGGCGGCTATCTCCCAATCAACCGTTGCCGTGGTCTTTGGTAGTTGTGACGGCGGCACATCACTGAACGGGGGGACGCCGGCCTGGTCGATCCCGACGATGCGCAGGTTGACACCGGATTCGACTTGTCCATCACCCGTGCCGGGTACGACCAGGCGGGCGTACACGAAGCTGTCGCCTTGATTACACTCGGGCAGGTGGAAGCGCAGGCCGACATCGTTGGATTGCCCGTCGGCCGAGCCCATGCGGTTGAGTCCGCTGTCGGCGTAGCCGTCTTCGTACCAGGTACTTTGATCCACCTCGGTTCCGTCATCAGCGTCGTTTTCGATGCGGGCGGCATAGCTTTGCGAGAAGGCGGGTCCGCTCATGGCCAAAGCCAGGAGCAAGGTATAGATCGGTACAGAAAGAGGCATCTTTCCCATGTCCGTCCTTTCCAACAGCGGTTTCGCGTCGGCCTCGGACCGCAACGGTCGGCGGGGGCGATTCGAGTCTTTGATCCATTCTAGTGCTGTTTCGAGCGTACTGCTACGCGAAATTACCCGCCTGGAATTTCCAAGCCGGGGGGACCAGTCAAAAGCGGACCTTCCAGCAGGAGACTCGCGGGAACACCTGGAAGTGAAGTATTATCGCTCGGAAAAGTGAGTCAGCGGCGCAGTAACATGCTATCCTCTGGCGACGGTCAGGGTTGTTGATCCAACCCGATTGCCTGGGCGCGGAACGAAGCCGCCGCGGCTTGGAGTAGAGGGCACTTTCCATGGAACCGATTTACCTGGATTACAACGCGACCACGCCGCTTGACCCGGCCGTGGTCGAGGCAATGCGGCCGTTTCTTGATACTCATTTCGGCAACCCGTCGAGCAGTCATATATACGGGGCACGGACCAAGCAGGCAGTCGAGACCGCCCGGCGGCAGGCGGCACAGATGCTCGGCGCGCGGCCCGAGGAGATCGTCTTTACCAGCGGCGGGACGGAGTCCAACAACATGGCGATTCGCGGCGTCGCGCACGCACTGCGCGACAAGGGTAACCACATCATCACCTCGGCGGTCGAGCATCCGGCGGTGAGCGAGGTTTGTCGCCATCTCGAATCGCGGGGTTGGCGCATCACCGTCGTGCCGGTCGATGAGTTTGGCCGCGTGGATCCGACGGAGGTGGAGCAGGCGCTTACGCCGACGACGGTGCTCGTCACGATCATGCACTCGAACAATGAGGTCGGGACGATCCAGCCGATTCGCGAGATCGCCGAGATTGCCCGTCGGCACGGCGTGCTGATGCACACGGACGCGGCCCAGTCGATCGGGAAGGTCCCGGTAAATGTGGATGAGCTGGGCGTGGATCTGCTGTCCGTCGCCGGTCACAAGTTTTACGCGCCCAAGGGAATCGGGGCGCTGTATATCCGCACCGGCGTCAAGCTCGAGAAGCTCATCTTTGGTGCCGACCATGAACGAAACTGGCGAGCGGGTACGGAAAACGTGCTCGAAATCGTCGGCCTCGGAAAGGCCTGCGAGTTGGTCGCTCAGCACCTCGACGAACGCGCCCAACACATGCGAAAGCTGCGCGACCGGCTGCACGAGGGGCTCACGGCGAGGATTCGCAACGTACGCCTGAACGGCCATCCCGAACTGCGGCTCCCCAACACGCTGAGCTTGAGCTTTCCCGGCATCGAAGCGAATGAGCTTCTGTTGGAGTTGGACGAAGTCGCCGCCTCGGCGGGCGCGGCGTGCCATTCCGACGAGGTGGTCATCTCACCCACGCTCGAAGCGATGAACGTGCCCGCGGACTTCGCGATGGGCACGATACGGTTTTCGACCGGAATACTGCTGACCGAGGCGGAGGTTGATCGGGCCGTCGAAGCCGTTACAAGAGTGGTAAAACAGCTTACCAGTCCGCCGTAAAAGTCATGTAGCGTCGGGTCTCCGTGCCCGACGCGGGATGAAAACGGCGTTCCTCGGCCGACACAGGGGTCGGCCGTTACGTTTTCCGGCTTACACAGCGCCCGCCAACATTGTCATGCAGCCCGCCAAGCTGCCCGGCGTCGTTGAACGGCCGGAGCCGGGTTTGATCCATCGACGCGGTCTTTGCCGGGCCACGGTCGGCAACAACTCTCGCGAGCGTTTCGGCGACGATGGCCGCCCCATCTTCCCGAGCCAGCTTATCGCCGATCCGACGTGCTCGCTGAATGACCGCCGGTCTTTCCAGTAGCCGACTTAGAGCGGTGGCAAGCGTCTTCGGCGAGACGCGCGCTCGTTCGAGCGTGACCGAGACTTTCAACCGCCGCGCCCAACCGGCGTTGTCGAATTGGTCCCAAGCGATTGGGATGATCACGGTGGGCTTTCCGGCCCGCAGCGCCTGACCGGTCGTGCCGATACCGCCGTGGTGGACGGTAGCGCAGCCGCGCGGCAGGACACTCCAATGTGGGGCGTAATCAAACGCCCGGACGCCCGGCGGCAGTCTCTTCGGCGTGTTCTCCGGGGAACCCGTCAGCAGTAGACCCCGCCGACCCAGCCGGCGGCACGCTTCGGCGGCATGGTCGTAGAAGTTGCCGGCGGCGGTTATGACGGTCGTGCCCATCGTGAAAACTATCGGGGGCTCGCCCTCGTCCAGAAATCGCCTGATTTTCTCGTCGGCTTGCTCGGTATGGTGGCCGCCGTCGAACCACGGGAACCCGCAAATCTTCCCGTTGCGTGGATCATCGGGCAGGGGGCCTCGAAACAACGGCGACCACAGGCCGAGGTTGACGTCACAATCGAAAAACTGGTTGAGAAAGATGTCGCGGGCGGGCGGGAAGTCGAATTGCGCGAGGATCCGGTTCAGGTCGCGATCGGCCAGTGTCCGGAAGAGTGGTCGGGTCAGCCGCAGTAGGTTGCGATGCAATCGTTCGGGCAGGCTTTCGTCATCCGGCGCTTTCGCATGAACGTTCCCGGTGTTGTACATCATCCAGGCTTCGGGGCTCAGTGTGGCCACGGCGCATGGGATTCCGTGTCGTCGGCAGACCCACGGCGCCCCGATGGACGCCGGGTGGTAGACGACGATATCGGGCGGGTCGGAGCGGGTCGCCGCTTCGAGAGCCTCGACGAGCAACGGCACGTTAGGCAGGACGACCTCACGCCACAGGTGACGCAGGCCGCCGCGCGGATGCCGCATGAAAGGCATGTTCTTGAGGCGACGGGCGTGGCTTGCGGTCCCGAGCGGTAAGAAGTCCAATCCCGCGGCGACGATCTGCCGCTGATAGTGAGGATTCACCAGCAGGACCGCCTGGTGACCGTGCTCCTTGAGCGCGAGGCCGAGCGCGATGAACGGATTCACATCCCCGGGGCTGCCGATAGAGGTGAGCAGCACTTTCATGTGTGCTGGTGTACTGCGCGGCAGGGGCAATTGCAAGGGTTCGGCATCACTGCAAATCATCGCGGTTGTGCTACAATCGGCGCGAGTTCCCGGCAGTCTGTGAGATTGAGGATATGACAAAAATACTCTGCTTAGCAACCCTGTTCGTCCTTGCCTGTGCTCTTTTAACCGCCCAGCCGGTCAACGCCGACTGCACCAACCTGCTCGTAACCAAAGGCGCCTCGGCCGACGGGTCGGTCATGATCACCTACACCTGCGACGGTGAGTACCATCCTCACCTGCGGCGTTATCCCGCCGCCGACTACGAGCCGGGCGAGTGGCTCGAGATCAAGGCCTGGTCCGGCAACCTCCACGGAAAGATCAAGCAGGTGCCGCACACCTACGCCGTCGTCGGCCTGATGAACGAGCATCAACTAGCAATCAGCGAAACCACCTTCGACGGCCGGCTGGAACTGCAAAACCCCGACGGGATGATGCACTACTGGGACCTGATGCGGCTGGCCCTGCTGCGCGCCAAGACCGCCCGCGAGGCGATCAAGGTGATGACCGACCTCGTCAACGAGTACGGCTATCGCTCGACGGGGGAATCTATCTCGATCGCGGACACGCGGGAGGCCTGGATACTGGAGATCATCGGGGCGGGGCCGGGCGGTAAGGGTGCCCACTGGGTGGCGGTCAAAATCCCGGACGGATACATCTCCTGCCACGCGAACAAGGCCCGCATCGGCGTGTTTCCGCCGGACGACCCCGAAAACTGCCTCTATTCCGAAAACGTCGTCTCGTTCGCGATCGAAAAAGGGTATTACGACCCGGAGTCGGGCGAGCCGTTTCGCTTTTGCGAAGCCTACTGCCCGGCCACGCCGAGAAACCGCAGCTATGCCGACGGTCGGGTCTGGAGTTTTTTCCGCCGAGCGGCGCCATCACGGAACATCTCATCTGACTACTTCCGATCGGTCGAGGGCTCGCGGCCGTACCCGCTCTGGATCAAGCCCGACAAGAAGCTCTCGCTGGCGGACGTGTTCGCCCTGATGCGCGATCACTATGAAGGCACCGATTTCGACATGACCGCCGGAATCGACGCCGGTCCCTACGGCACACCCAACCGTTGGCGGCCGATCAACTGGACCGTCGACGGAACCGAGTACGTCTGGGAACGCCCGATCTCCACGCAACAAAGCGGCTTCACCTTCGTTTCACAATCTCGCGACTGGTTGCCGGACCCGATCGGCGGGGTCTACTGGTACGCCGTCGACGATACGTATCTGTGCTGCTACGTCCCGCTCTACTGCGGCATCGACGCCCTGCCCGAGTCGTACACCGTCGGCAGCCTGGACAAGTTCTCGTGGGACTCGGCCTGGTGGGTGTTCAATTTTGTCGCCAACTACGCCAACCTGCGCTACAGCGACATGTGCCCCGACATACAGGCCGTCCAACGCGAACTCGAAGGACAACTGCTGGCCCTCCAGCCGGCGGTGGAAAAAACGGCGGTCGAGCTGTCGAAAACGAACCCGGAGTTGATGACGCGCTATCTGACCGATTACTGCGTCTCGCACGCCGAACTGGTAGTCAAACGCTGGCGGGAACTAGGTGAATACCTGATTCAGAAATACAACGACGGCTATGTTCAGGATGAAAACGGTCGCCCACAGGAACGAGGCTACTCCGAAAGCTGGCTCCGCAAGGTTCTGAAAGAGCGCCCCGACCAATTTCGCCTAAAAGCGAAAGCGGAGGACGTGCCGGAGTCAAGATTGGTGGACTGACAATTGATCGGGGTAGGGAAGACCGGTTGAGCCGGTCTCCCCTCCCGCCGAACCGTACGTGCGGGTCTCCCGCATACGGCTCTCCAGTCGGTGGTTCACCGCCGAGCGGACTGACGGAGCAGGGCGTGGGCCGTCGCCAGGCTGTACAGCCCCTGCCTTGCAAAGAACGCGTTCGGCCAGCGCTGATGAGCCGACCTCTTCCCGTTGTGCCGGTGCTGCTTGTGCCACTTGAGCAGAATGCGTCGCAAGCGACGCCGCAGCCCGCCATCCAGTCCGGGGAAGACCGTCGCCACGTCGGTGTGTTTGAAGTATTCAAACCAGCCCCGCAGCGTCCGGTTGACGCTCGCGATGATCACCCGCAGACTGCG
>JAUWNI010000145.1 GCA_030612705.1 Phycisphaerae bacterium
GGTACCTTTTACTATTGCATTTGATGAGGGCTTTCATGGCCATATGGCAATTATACCATAATGGTGACGTTTGTCAAGCATGAGCAGTGAGAGAATTATGCCCGGGTTCGTGACACTTTAGTCGACGCCACGATAAATGGCGTCACGCGTCAGAAAATGGCGTCGGAATTATTCGTAGACACCCCCTGTCGCCCCCCAGTTCATCGTTTATCGAAGATCTTTCGAGCCGCCCTCAAACGGCTCTCAAACGTCCGTCGAACTACGTCTCTCCACGTGGTTCGTACTAACGCGCCCGGCAGGACTCGAACCTGCGACCTACGGTTTAGGAAACCGTTGCTCTGTCCTGCTGAGCTACGGGCGCAATGCACTTTTTGCAGTGTTTTCCGGCGTTTCCGCCGTGTTCACAAACATTGGCGAACGCTCGGTATTCTCACTGATTCGCCAATCCGAGTCTACCGGAATCCGACCGGATTGCTCGTTTGGCGCCAAGCTACGCGCCAAACACGGATCGGCTTAACAGTCCGCCGCAAAAGTCATGTAGCGGTCGGTCTCCGTGCCGGATGTAGGATGAAAACGACGTTCCACGGCCGACACGGGCGTCGGCCGCTACGGTCTGTGGGCATTGCCGAGTTTTGCGGCGGACTGGTATGCAGTAAAAAATGATTCTCAAGAGCCCAGTAATTGGGAAATCCCGGCCCAGGCGCTAAAGTTGCTAAAAGATATCGGGCGATACCGGTTAAAAGACGCAATGTCTGTTCGTTTACTAGCGCATGTTAATTCCAAACGTAGCGGCCGACGCCCCTGTCGGCCGAGGGTGTCAAGAACTTGCTACGCCCGACACGGGGGTTGGACGCTACGGTTGAATTGAAACCGCTCTAGCCGTCACGCGGGAAAGGATATCCGCCATGAAATGTCGAACCATGCCACGAGTCGAGATCAGTCATTATGTCGGCGGCGATTTCGTTTGTCCGAGATTAGCCGCGGTACTGCTCACGATCCTACTAGTCAATGCGGATGTGAAGGCCAACTGGCTCACCGTTATAGAAACCAAACTGCGACCGGAACCGTTATCCGAAGCACGCGGCGACGATCATTTCGGTAACTCGGTAGCGATCGACGGCGAGTGGATGGCTGTGGGCGTGCCGGACACCGCAGATCCTGTCTGGCAGCAGGGAGCAGTAGACATCTATCACCGGCAATCGGACGGGAGCTGGATGCGCGAGGCTGTGCTGCTGTCCAACGATGCAAATGAGCATGACCATTTAGGAAGGCTTGTGGCGTTGGACGGCGATACGCTGGTTACCGCCGCCAATCGTTACATGGACGGTTCTATTGACAAATCCGTTCTTATTCACATTTTTCTTCGTACAGATGAGGGTTGGATACTGGAGGAAGTGTTGGATCCGATACCCGGTCCCAGATACAGCTTTTCGCTGGCCGTTCACGGCGATTGTCTGGCGGTCAGCATGGTCAGGGAGAACGACAAACCGCCTTTCAGATTCAGCACGGTCTACGTTCACCGTCGAAGCGAGGAGGGTTGGCGACAGGAGTCCGCTCTCACTACAGGAGATATCGAGGAAGCCGACATGTACGGCTATGTAGTTGATCTTTCCGAGAATCGCATGATTATTACTTCACCACGGGCAATGTGTGAGTCGGGGAATCGGCAAGGGGCCGTTTACGTTTACGAGCATATTGACGACGCATGGATTCAGACCGAGCGATTGGAGAGGCCGGACGGTGCTAGCGACGGTGGATCGTTCGGAAGATTCGCCGGCCTAAAAGGCGACTTGTTGGCCGTTGGTCATTCCGGAATAACATTGGACTGCGTACACCTTTTCGAGCATGCAAACGGAGTGTGGGATTACACGGAGAGGCTATATCCTGAATCCGAAGTGAACGTTGAGATGAGCGAAACGCTCTCGCTCAGCGAACAACGGCTTTTTTTGACCGCGGAGACGGAAACGCCGGAGGGCGGAAGGGCTCTGTTCGTATTCGCGCGAGAGGCGGAGGGTTGGAGGCAACGACAAACGCTCGACCTGCCGATTAACATTGGAAACTGGGCTCGTACTGTACTCGATTATGATGGTGCCCGGCTAATTGTCGGAATGCCCTGGTATGACGGATTGGCCGGTGAGAACCAGGGCGCGGCAGGCTTGTACTCGGAAGAAGATTCCATTTTTACCCAGGAAGCGTGGTTGCAGCGTGAGGATGGCATCTTGTCGGATGGTGACCATCTCGGCGGTGACATCGCCGTTCAGGATGATTGGTTGGTGGCCGGGGCCGCTGGCGACTATGGCGTTGCGGGAGTGTGCCAGGGCTCCGCGTATCTCTACCGGCGTGTCGAAGGGCAATGGGTATTACTGCAAAAGCTGATCGAGCCCGATCCTCGAGTTTACGCAGGATTCGGAACTTCCGTGGCTATGTCCGGTGATCGTTTTGTCGTGGCTTCGCGCTTTGCGGCCTATGTATATAGGCTGGAGGCGGATGAAGTCGTGCTGGAAGCTCATTTACAGGCTCCGGAAGGCGAATCCGCCGACGGTTTTGGCGGCGACATCGCGATGGACGGGGAGCGACTGATAGTTGGAGTAGATCATGCCGATGAGGCAGGCTTCGATGCGGCGGGCGCAGCGTATATTTACGAGTGCATCGACGGCCAGTGGATAGAGCAAACACGCTTGACGGCATCAGATCCGACCGAAAGAGCGTATTTCGGCATTTCTGTCGCGATCGATGGCGAAAGGATCGTGGTCGGAGCGTATCGCGCCAACGAGTACCGCGGCGCGGCGTACGTATTCCGTGAAAATTCCGGTGCTTGGTCGGAGGAAGTCCGTCTCACAGCCGATGATTACAGCGGCGATATCAGTTTCGGGGTTTCCGTCGGAATAGAGGCAGATACGATCGTCGTCGGCGCGCCCAAGGCGAGCGGGTACAGAGGGCGCGTTTTTGTGTATTCACTCATAGACGGTGCGTGGGAACGTTCGGCGGTGCTAAGAGCGTATTCACAGATGGCGGGCGCACACTTTGGTGGCAATTTGGCCCTTCGCGGATCAAGGATGGCAATCGGCGCCTCTTCCGAATCCGACGATGACATGTTGTACCATGGCGCGGCTTACCTTTTTTACAATAACGATGAAGAATGGTCACAGGTCATGCGGCTGGTCGCTTCGGATACGCATCCCCACCAGCACTTCGGCGGGGGCGCGGTGGCTGTGGACGGGACGCAGCTAGCAGTTGGCGTTCCAGTCGACGGCAATGGATCGGGGATGATGACCGGCGCCGTGTATTGCTATGATGTCGTCTGTCCGGGCGATGTCGATGGCGACTGGGATGTCGACCTCTTCGACCTGACAACCCTACTATCGTCGTACGGCACCTTGTCGGGCGCCACGCGCGAATGCGGGGACCTCGACGGCGACGGCGACGTGGACTTGTCCGATCTGGCAACGTTGCTCGGCTGCTGGGGCGAAACATGCCCATAAAGACAGTATCGTAGCACCGAAGGGTGCGCTTCAACGCACCACATCCATTAAGGCAGGGCACGACCCCCGGAGCCACTGACGGCGTGCCATCGCTCTTGAGCAATGCCGGGCGCCATGCCAACGGCTGTTCGCGTCGGCATGCGGAGGCTGAGATGCCGCAATGCGCGGTGCGGGATTACCGGTGGTGAAGACAGCCACGCAGGATGTGGCGTGCCGCATCATCAACCAGGGCCATCGCATCTAAAAAAACCGGGTTCTTCCGGGGTTGCCGGGGACCGCCGAGACGATTTGAACCGCCAAGTCTCCAAGACGCCAAGGGTTTCAGGTTGCGCCACGCGTTTGAGGTTGGTTAATAGAGGGTCAACAAACCGCTATAACGGTGAACCGGTTTTCGAGAGAAACAGCCAGCTCGCTGCAATGTGGATGGGTTTCCTCACACGATTGCCTTACCTGTCTCGTCTTCATAGTTTCTTGGCGGTTCAAGTTCCCCGGAAATGCCGGATGAACCTATTATTTCCCCGTCGGTACCGGCAGGACGTCGGCGCTAACATCCGGACTTCACGCCCTTTAGCTTCTGTCGCAAACGAGCGTCGATGTACGGCTGAATTTCGCCGTTGAGGACCCGCTGCACGTCGCCGACGGCGTGCCCGGTGCGATGGTCCTTCACGTGGATCGTCGAGCCGTGGATGACGTAGCTGCGGATCTGGTTGCCCCAGGCAATCTCGCCCTTCTCGCTGTAGAGCTTGGCCAGCTCGGCGTCGCGCTTGGCCTGCTCCATCTGCTCCAGCCGCGATTGGATGAGCTTGAGGGCCACGCGCTTGTTCTGCACTTGGCTGCGCTCGTTTACGCACTCGACCACCAGCCCGGTCGGCTTGTGACGGACGCGCACGGCGGTGGCGACCTTGTTGACGTTCTGGCCCCCCGCCCCGGACGCCCGGCGGAAGAACACGATGTCCAGATCGACATCGACCAGGTCGACCGAGGTTTCCTCGAACTCGGGCAGCGCGTCCACGCCGACGAACGACGTTTGGCGTTTGCCCTGGGCGTTGAATGGGCTGATGCGGACGAGCCGATGGACGCCGGCCTCGCACGACAGATAACCATAGGCGTAAGGCCCCTCGACGCGGAGCGTGACCGACTGGATGCCGGCCTCCTCACCAACGCGGCGATCGACCTCGTGCACCCGGTAGCCGCCGCGCTCGAGGTACATCAGGTACATTCGCAGGAGCATCTCGGCGAAGTCGCAGGCGTCGACGCCGCCGGCCCCGGCCTGGATGCTGAGGAAGCATGGTCGGTTGTCGTTCTCGCCCGAGAGCAGCATGAGCAACTCGACCTGCTCGGTTTTCCCGGCGATCTCGTCGAGCTCGTTCTGTACCTCGGCCCGCGATTGCTCGTCGTCCTGTTCGGCCGCCAACTCGAGCAACACCTGCCCGTCATCGACGCGCTTGACCAACTCCCGCACGGGCTCGACCCGGGCGCGCAGGCCCTTCAACTCGGAAACCACCTTCTGAGCGGATTCCTGGTTGTCCCAAAAGCCCGGACGCTCCATCCGAGCCGCTAATTCATTTATGCGAGAGATCTTCGCCGGGAGGTCAAAGGGAATCCCGGATGGCATGGATGCGGGCGGTAAATTCCTTCAATGCTGTGGTCGGATCTTCGAAGGGCATTTAATACTTCCTTTTGCCAAAGCTCACGGGCGGATCCGCGGGTGACGGTCTGTCCAACAATATTCTACCCGTGTCGGCCCGGATTGAAAATCCCCCCCCATTCAGCTCGTGCGAAAGGTAACGTGACACCCGGAATTTTCAGGATTTCCACGTCCGGCGAGGCGCCGGCCGCTACATTGTTTCCCGTGTTCCTACTTAATACCGGTTTGTCAGGCCTCCGCCTTCATCTTCTCGGCCTTTGCGGCCGCCTCCTCGATTGGGCCGACGTACATGAAGGCCTGCTCGGGCAGGTGGTCCCACTTGCCCTCGCAGAGCTCCTTGAAGCTGCGCAGCGAGTCTTCTTTCTTGGTGTAGTTGCCTGGAAAGCCGGTGAACTGCTCGGCGACGAAGAACGGCTGCGAGAGGAACCGCTCGATCTTACGGGCCCGGCCGACGATCTGCTTGTCCTCCTCGCTTAGCTCCTCGACACCCAGAATCGCGATGATGTCCTGCAACTCGCGGTAGCGCTGGAGGATTTCCTGCACGCGGCGGGCGATGGCGTAATGCTCGTCGCCCACCACGCCGGGGTCGAGGATTCGCGAGCTGGACGCCAGCGGATCGACCGCCGGGTAGATGCCCTTCTCGGTGATCGAGCGTTCGAGCACGATGAACGCGTCGAGGTGTGTGAAGGTCGTGGCCGGGGCCGGGTCGGTCAGGTCGTCGGCCGGGACGTACACCGCCTGCACCGACGTGATCGCGCCTTGCTTGGTCGATGTGATGCGCTCCTGCAACTCGCCCATCTCGGTGGCGAGCGTGGGCTGATAGCCGACCGCGGAGGGCATGCGCCCGAGTAACGCCGACACTTCGCTGCCGGACTGCGAGAAGCGGAAAATGTTGTCGATGAACAGCAACGTGTCCGCCCCGGTCTGATCGCGGAAGTACTCGGCGATCGCCAAGGCGCTCAGGGCCACGCGCAGCCGCGCGCCCGGGGGCTCGTTCATCTGGCCGAAGACCATCGCGGTCTGATCGATAACGGACTTGCCCGTGTCGCCGATCTTGGCGTGCTGCATCTCCAGCCACAGGTCGTTACCCTCGCGGGTGCGCTCACCGACGCCGGCGAAGACCGAGTAGCCGCCGTGCTGGGTGGCGATCCGCGCAATCAGCTCCTGAATAACAACCGTCTTCCCAAGCCCCGCCCCGCCGAACAGGCCGATCTTTCCACCGCGGACGAACGGCACCAGCAGGTCGATGACCTTGATGCCGGTCTCGAACTGTTCGGTTTTTGGTGTCAGGTCGGCAAAATCGGGAGGCTCGCAGTGGATCGGCCGGCGTTCCTTGACCTCGATCGGCCCGCGACCGTCGATAGGTTCGCCGATCAGGTTGAAAACGCGTCCGAGCGTGACTTCGCCGACGGGAACGGAAATCGAGTCTCCGGTATCGAGGATGGGAGTGCCGCGCACAAGACCGTCGGTGCTGCCGAGCGCGACGGCGCGGATGCTGCCGCCGCCGAGATGCTGGGCGACTTCGCACCACAGCGTACGCTCTTCGGTTTTTCCGGAAAGCTCGGTCTTGACGATGATCTTGAGTGCGTTGTAGATCTTCGGCATGTGCGCCTCGTCAAATTCCGCATCGAGTGTCGCGCCGATGACTTGGGTCACTTTGCCGTAGTTGTCGCCATTTGTTGACATCGAGCATCTCCAGACAATTGAGCGTTGAGAATAGCGAATTAAGAATTAAGAATAGCGAAACGGACCGTTCACCATGTTTCACCTTTCTTGCTATTCTCGTTCTCTCGATCGTTTTACGATCGTCGTCAGAATTCTCACCAATTTATCGGCTTCGGCCGTGATTTCCGGTAAACGATTGCGAGCGAGCATCTCCGTTTCAACCACCAACCTCAGCCAGTAGAGCGCCTCTCGTGCTTCGGATCAAGCAATGTTCATCCGCCTGATGAACTCCCGCTTCGAATGGGAACCCTGCGCCTCTTCGACATTTGCTCCAATGCTCGTCCCACATCGGGCTAGCTGTCTTGCAACTACCGTGCCGACGGTATCCCGCGGGAGCGAACGAACCAGTCTCAAAACCCGCGCCGCAAACCGAAACGTGCGCTCCTGTATATCCCTGTTCTGTACCACAAAGAACTTCCAATGAAAAAGAGGCCTTTCGCTATTCTTAATTCTGAATTCGCTATTTCAACGCTTCCGAGCCCCCGACAATATCCAACAATTCCAGCGTTATCTGCGTCTGCCGCGCGCGGTTGTACTGGCTCGACAAGTGTTTGATCATGTCGCCCGCCGCGTCGGTCGCCGCCTTCATTGCAACCATTCGCGCCACCTGCTCGCTCAGGATCGCATCGTTGAAATACTGGTACAGTCGAATCTTGACCGTCTCCGGTATCAGACGCGCCAGCAAAAGCTTCGGCGGCGGGGAGAACTCGAAATCAGGCTTGCGGCGGCGCGTTTCCTCCACGGCTTCCCGCGTCGGCTCGATCGGCAGCAACTGCGCGACCATGGGGCGCTGGACGCCGACCGAGTGATAGCGCGTGTAGATCACGTCGACGCGAGCGATCTCACCCGCCTCGTACGCCGTCATGTAGCGTTCGGCCATCTCGGCGACGCGGGCATAGGCGATGTGATCCTCGACGTCGGTGATCGTCTCGGCGAGTTGCTCGCCCAGGAAGCGCATGTAGCTGATGCCCTTCTTGCCAACTATCTCGAAGCTGGGCGTGATATCCTGCTCGGCCAGTTGCCGGCGATGTTCCGTCGCCGTCCGTAGCAGCGCCGCATTGTAGGCTCCACAGAGCCCACGGTTCGCGGTGATCGCCAGCATGATGCCACGGCCGACGCCCTCGTTCGGCTTGAGCAGGCGGTGGTCGACCGATTCGAGCCCCGAGAGCGTCTGGATCATCTCGGTGATCTTCTCGGTATAGGGCTTGCTCGCCGTGGCACGCTGCAAACACTTCTGATAGCGTGCCGTGGCGATCAGTTGCATCGTCTGCGTAATCTTGCGGATGTTCTGCACCGCCTTGCGACGCTTGACGATTGCACGAGCCTTTGCCATGAAAACACCTTAGTCAAACAACCCCGTGGCACCGGCGTCCCGCTGGTGGATTCGTCCGCCACGGGGGGCGGACGCTACAAAATGCAAGCCTGTGCTACACGGCTAACCTGCTTCCGCATAACTTCTCTTGAATTTACCGACGATGTCCTTGAGCTTTGCATCGAGCTCGTCGGTCATCTTCCGCCCGGTTTCCAATTCCCGGCGCAGCTCCGGGTGCTCGTCGCGATAGTGCTTGAGCAGAGCCACCTCGAAATCGTGCACCTTGTCGAGCGGAATGTCGTCGAGAAATCCGCGCACGCCCGCGTGGATCGACAGAATCTGATCGATCACGTCCATAGGCGCGTACTGCGGCTGCTTGAGCAGCTCGACCATCCGCCGACCGCGATCGAGCTGTCGTTGCGTGGCGATGTCGAGGTCGGTGCCGAGCTGGGCAAACGCTTCCAGCTCGCGAAACGCCGCCAGGTCGAGCCGCAACGAGCCGACGATCTTCTTCATCGCCTGAATCTGGGCGTTGCCCCCGACCCGGCTGACGGAAATACCGACGTTGACCGCGGGCCGCACGCCGGCGAAAAACAGATCGGGCTCCAGGTAAATCTGCCCGTCGGTGATCGAAATCACGTTGGTCGGGATGTACGCCGCCACTTCGCCTTCCAGCGTCTCGATCACCGGCAGCGCGGTCAGACTGCCGCCGGAGGTCTTGATCTTGCGAATCTCACACTGGTCTTTGTTCGGCAGGGCCTCGAAATCCGCCTTACAGGCATCTATATCCTGCTCACCGACATAGACTTTGCCGTTCGTACCTTCCGTCACGTCTGCCGGCGTGCTCTTGGGAACGATGATCCTCTCCTCAGCCAGCTTGCACGAGCGTTCCAGCAATCGGCTGTGCAAATAGAATACGTCACCCGGATAGGCCTCCCGTCCCGGCGGCCGCCGCAACAGCAGCGAGAGCTGCCGATAGGCCTGGGCCTGTTTCGAGAGGTCGTCGTAGACGCACAGCGTGTGCCGGCCGTACTCGTACATGAAGTACTCAGCCATCGCGCAGCCGGCGTACGGCGCGATGTACTGCAACGGCGCCGGGTCGGACGCGCTGGCGGTAACCACGATCGAGTAGTCCATCGCGTTGTGCTTGCGCAGCGTTTCGACCAAGCCCGCGACGGTCGATTCCTTTTGGCCGATCGCCACGTAGACGCAGATCACGTCGCCCCCGCGCTGGTTGATGATCGTGTCGATCGCGATGGCGGTCTTGCCGGTCTTGCGATCGCCGATGATCAGCTCGCGCTGCCCGCGGCCGATCGGGATCATCGAGTCGACCGCCTTGATGCCGGTTTGCAGCGGCTGGTTGACGGGCTGGCGTCCGGCAATGCCGGGCGCGATGACCTCGAGCGGTCGGTGGTGGGGCGACTGGATCGGTCCCTTTCCATCGAGCGGGCGCCCGAGCGGGTCGACCACCCGGCCGATCAGCGCATCGCCGACGGGAACGCTCAGTAGCTGCCCGGTCGTGCGGACCTCCTCGCCCTCTTTGATATCGAGGTAGTTGCCGAGCACGACCGTGCCGATCGAGTTTTCCTCGAGATTGAAAACGACGCCGACGGCCCCGCTGGCGAACTGGAGCATTTCCATCGCCATCGCGTTGGGGAGACCGTAGACCCGCGCGACGCCGTCACCGATTTCGAGCACCTTGCCGACTTCGGCAACGTCGATCACGCTCGTATACTGGCTGATCTCCGCTTTGATGATCGTTGCGATCTCGTCCGCCTTGAATTTCATACTTGGCTATCTCCACTCAGCGCCGCGTAATCCCGCAATTCGCTATGGCTTCATACTTACTTCCAACCCGCGCTCGGCTCGCTCGAACAACTGCTCGCTCAGCACACGCATATGCCGCCGCAGCGAATTATCCAGCCGCAGCTCACCGACTTGCAGGATCAAGCCACCGAGGATGCTCGAGTCGACGGCGTACTCGACGACCGGCTCCTTCCCGGAAGCGTTCACCGCGATCTTCACCGCCTCGGCCTTCTGCTCGTCACTCAGACCGACTGCACTAGTGACGGTCACCTCAATCTCGTTGGCGGCGTCTTCCTGCCGCAGCACAAACCGCCGATGCAATGCCGGCAACAGCCCGCCGCGACCGTGCTGGTTCATCACCAGCAGCGTGTTGAGCACCGTGTCGCCGAGCTTGTTGCGAAACATTTTTTCGAGACCGGCGGCGCGCCCCTCGGCTTCCAGGGCGCGCGAGGTCATGAACTTCTCGAACTCCGGCTCCGCCCGCCAGAGCTTGAGCAGCTCGTCCAGCTCGGCGCGGACGTCCGCCACGCGATCGGCTTCGCCGGCAAGCTCGAACAGCGCCTCCGCGTAAACGTCCGCGATCCTCAATTCCTGAGCGAATTGCGCCATGGTCCGGCCAGGTTGTAGCGGCGGCCCCCCGCGGCCGACGTAGGCCATCGGGAGGCGTTCGGCTGTCTACGTCGGCCGCGGGG
>JAUWNI010000086.1 GCA_030612705.1 Phycisphaerae bacterium
GCGGACTTCAGTCCGCCCGGCGCCGCGCGGAGTAGAATCTACCCTTCCCGAAGGACCGGGCGGACTGAAGTCCGCGGCTCTTCAAGTATTATCACGACCTCAAAAGAAACACTACCCATCAAATCAACCTTGACAAAGCACTACCCGACGTCCGCCACGGGGGCCGGACGCTACAGCTTTATTGAAACCGCTCTATCTCTCCGTGAATCGCGCTTCGAGTATCCGGTCGATCCGCGACTTGCAATCCACCAAATGTGCCCGCGAGGCAAAGTCAAGCTTCAGCTTGCTGTCGGGAGCCGCCGCGTGGCCGATCTTTTCGCTCAAATCGCGCAGCGACTGACGGACCATACTGCTCAAGTCGGCGGACATCGCATACCCCGGTCGCTGCCGAGCGTACGACAGCATCAGATCCAGATAGTCCCGCTGGAGGTTCCGCTCGATCGAATTGAGGAACGGCTGGGCGTCGGTAAAGGCGGACGAGTTGCTCGCCCCACCCTTGGTCGGCTCGTTGAGCTGCCCCCAGATGATGTCCCGCAGCGTCGCGAGAAACTCCGCCGCCGTGAACTTGTTCGCAGCCGTGCTCTTAAGCTCGGCGTCGTAGACGCGCTGGAGCAGCGATGGGTTGGTCAGATCCACCAGCGTCCACCACTGCATCATGCCGATCCATTCGTGGACCGGAAAGTCCAGGCGCAGGTTCAGCCGCGAGCCGAAGTGCGTCCAGCGCGACGGTGCCAGGTTATTCAGCAAGTCGGGGTCCAGCTCGAAGAACTCGTCGTTGAACAGCGTCTGCCCGAGCATCTTGAGCGCCTCCCGCTGGATCTCGGGATCGACCAGCTCGAACGCCGGCCGGGCGTCCGGATCGCCCTTGTGATCGCGGTGGAAATACAGCCCGCCGACCAGCCGGGCCACGTACTCGAAATTGCGGGCCTTCTCGAACCAGAGCGTCTGGAACGCCCGGCGAGCAAAGTAACGCGACTCGCCCTCCTGGACGGCCCATTCCAGCACGGTCGGCAACAGAGCGTCGCTCAACGCGATCCGCGACCGTGCCCACCCCAGCAGGTCGGACGACATGTCGAAGCGGTTGCTCGTCGGGTCGGGCGAAAACACGCCCATCGTGTCCTCATCCGTCGCGTAGGCAAGCTCCGGACGCGTGCAGCGCGAGGCGATCTCCTTCAGCATTTCCTCCTCCGACTGACCGTTGCCCGGCTCGGCATAGCCGTACTCGATCACCCAATAATCCCATGGGCCGATCGTCGGCGTGATGAAGTGCCGCACCGTCTCGGGCGTGTCGCCTTCAAAGAACAGCAGCGCGTTGTAGTCCATCACCGAGGCGCAAGTGGGCTCGTCGGTTTTGTCGCGCCGCCGCTTGATTTCCTCCAATGGCAGCCAGCTCGACGCCTTGAAGTTGTGTCGCAGTCCGAGCGTGTGCCCGACTTCGTGCGTGACCGTCTCGCGAACCGCTTCGCCGATGAACCGCTCGGGCAGCTTCTTGCCCGAACCGGTCGCGATCAACGCGTTGCGAACCAATGCCATCTGCTGCTGCAATCCGGTGGCGTACGTGCAGACGTGTTGGCCGTTGGCGAGCAGCTTCTCATGGGCCAGATCGATCAACCGGGCTTGCTCGTCGTCCGGCCGGGCGAAACGCTCGAAGAACGTCTGCTTGGCCAGTTCGGGATAGCGCTCGCACCACAGTGTAAAGCCCGGCCCCTTGAGTTGCTCTACTGCCGACGGCGCCAACACGTCGAAATCCCGCATGTGCGCCCGCACAAAGGAGTCATCCATGATGATGTCGGCGTCGAGGATTTGCCCGGTCCGCGGATCGACCCGCGAGGGCCCCATCGCGAACGCTCGTCCCGAAACGATCCAGCGAAAGAAGTTGTAACGCGCGTCTTCCGGATTGTAGTCGGCGAACTCGTTGTCGTCGGTCTGCTGCTGAACGACGATCGCGTTGACGAAACCGATCTTCTCGAACGCCTTGTTCCAGTCCAGGATGCCTTCGCGCACCCACCGTCGCCACTGTATCGGGACGCTCTTCTCGATGATGAACGTGATCGGTTTTTTCGGCGGGCTGAGTTCCAGCGACGGGTCGCGCTTTTCGAGCTTCCAGCGGTTGATGTAGCGGACGAACGTGTCACGCGCTTCGTGCTTCTTGGTCCAGTCCATACGCGCCGTCAGGAAATACCCGATGCGGTCGTCGGCCCGGCGCGGCTGATACGAGCCAAGCGCCGGCAGCCGTCGAAACGCGTACGACACGCCGACCATGCGTCCACTCTGTTTCTTCGCCAGCGCCAAATCAACGTCGACCAGGATATTGTCCGGAAAGACTTTGACCTTGTTCCACTTGCTCAGGTGCGGCTGCACGTTGCCGCCCATGAACGCGACGTCCGCCAGATTTGATTTCAGCAGGGCTCCCAGATCGATCACCGGGTCGCCGCCGGGGGTCATCGACACGATCGGCACGCTGGCGATGAAGCGGTCGTTGTAGGTGCGTTCGATCACGTCGCTGACCGGCCAGCCCGCCTTGCGCACGTAACGCGTGTCGGGGGTGATGATCTTTAGATGCTTGCCGACGATCTCCCAGCGGATCATGTAGGTCCGCCACATGTATCCGGTGAACGACCCACCGCGCGAGATGCTCATCGCAAACAAGAGGTCCTCGTTCAGCAGATTACGCGGGATCTTGCAGAGCAGCTTTTCCGGGTCGCGCTCCTTGTCGGAGGGGTCATAGCGATAAAGCGTGAAGAGCCCCTCCATCGTCCGCATGTCCTTGACGACTTTCTTCAGCTCGGGAAACCGCTTGGGCTTGTCGGGCTTGGCCTCCGTGGGCGGCTTGCCGGCAGCCGCCTGCTCCTGGCCGCCGGCCGGCACGGTCAGCGTCAGTATCACCAGGATCGGTAAAACCGTCAGCTTTACACGCCGCATCAGGTGTGCACATGTATTCATTAGATAGCATCTCCGTTGTTCGAGGATATGTCGTTCTTGGCTCGCTGCTCACAGTTTGGCATCCATTCCAAATATCGGTCGCTGAAGTCGATCGTCGCCAGCCGTATCCGGCCATGGCACCTGAACGACTTACGCGTCGTCGTGTGCGGGTCTTTCCGCCCATGCAGTTTTTGCGCGATTTACGCTGATGTGCCCGTTTTCGCTTTACAACGCGGCTCAGTTACGGTTTGCTACCGGAGTGACCACTGCCAGTCCTATTCCACAATCGAGGAGGAAACGATGAGCCCTCGCATCCTGCTTCTGCTCAGTCTTGGTACCCTGGTTCTTGTCGGCTGTCAGAACCAGAACCAGGAGCCTGCCGCCCACGGCGAGGAACCCTACACGCCGAGCTATACCTCGCTCGACGCCATGGACGCTACCACGGTCGCCGACACCGAGACGGCGTACGAACCCCCGCCCGCCGAGCCGGCCGTTGACACCGGCACGGTCGAACCCGCCGACCAAAACGCGGACGAGCCGCTCGCCCCCGTCGGTGGACAGGTCTACACGGTGCAAAAAGGCGATACGCTTTACGAGCTCGCCCGGCGGTTCTACAACGACCAATCCCGCTGGCGCGAGATCTGGCAGGCCAATGAAAACCGAGTGTCCGACCCGAACAAGCTCCAGGTCGGCATGAAACTCATTATTCCGTAAGAGAAGGGTTCAGGGTTCGGGGTTCAGGGTTCAGATGTATACCTCGCGCGTCATTGTGCAGAATAGCGTGTGATGTTCACATCCAACCTGAACCCTGAACCCTGAACCCCGAACCCTCTCCCATGCCTTCGCTTCGTGCCGACAGTCCGATCCAGTACGTCAAAGGCGTCGGGCCGCGCCTCGCGCAACGCTTCACCACCCTGGACATTCACACCGTCGGCGACCTGCTCGATTACTACCCCTTCCGCCATGAAATCGAGCACGGCGAGATCGAGATCGCCGACCTTCAGCCCGGCATGAACGCCACCGTCCGCGGCGAGGTCACGCGCGTCCGCGGCCGTGGGGGCGGGCTCAAGGCCGAAATCTACGACGGCACCGAAAGCTGCACGCTGCGCTGGTTCAACCAGAGCCACGTCGGCGGCGGACTGCACGTGGGGGCGCTGGTGATCGCAAGCGGTAAGGTTCAGGAATACAACGATCGGCTCGAAATCATCCAGCCCCGTCTCCAGGTCTTCCCGCCCGATACCATCCTGATGTCGCCCACACAGGGCAGCCGGCGCGTCGGCATCTACCGCGGCAACGCTCAGATCAACTCGTCCACCATTCGCCGCGCTGTGCAAAACGTGCTCTCACAGGATCACCTGCCGGTCGAGGAAATTCTCCCGCCGCCGTTGTGCAAAAAGCACGACCTGCTCTCGCATGAAGCCGCCGTCCGCCAAATGCACAGCTCCTCCGATGAGAAATCGCTCGAACGCGGCCGGCGGCGTTTGGCGTACGAGGAATTCTTCCTGATGGAATTGGCGATGGCGCTGCGCCGTTACAAACTCGTCTCACTTCAAAAAGGACGCAAGCTGCACGTCACGCCCGAGATCGATCGGCGAATCCGAGCGCGTTTCCCTTTTGCTCTGACCGACTCGCAAAACAAGGTGATCCGCGAGATCGCCCGCGACCTGGAAAGCGGACGACCCATGACCCGCTTGCTCCAGGGCGACGTCGGCTGTGGCAAGACCGTGGTCGCGCTCCACGCCTGCCTGGCCGCCATCGCCAACCACCGCCAGGCCGCCATCATGGCCCCGACCGAAATCCTCGCCCAGCAGCACTTTTCCAACATCGAGAATTATCTCGAAGGTAGCCGTGTCCGCCGCGCGTTGCTCCGCGGCAAGCTACGCAAGAAAGAGCGGGGCGAATCGCTGGCGGCGATCGAGGCCGGCGAAATCGACCTCGTCGTCGGCACCCAGGCCCTGCTCGAAAAAGACGTGACCTTCAAAGACCTCGCCATGGTCGTTGTCGACGAGCAGCACAAGTTCGGCGTCCTTCAGCGGGCCAACTTTCGCACCAAGGGCCCCTTGCCGCACTACCTGGTTATGACCGCCACCCCGATCCCCCGCACGCTGGCGATGACGGTCTTCGGGGACCTCGACGTCTCGATCATCGACGCGATGCCGCCCGGCCGCGGAGAGACCATCACAAAGGTTGTCACGCGAGCACAGTGGAAAACAGTAATGACCTACGTCCGCCAACGGCTCGAAGCCGGCGAGCAAGCGTACGTAGTGTGTCCGTTGATCGGCGAAGATGTAGCGGCCGGCGCCTCGCCGGCCGAGAACGCAAGGCCCGTCGACCGCACCACAATCAGAGCCCGAAGCGCAAGCGAGGAATCCAGATCCAAGGGACTCGTATCCGCCAAACGGGCCTATGACCGACTCGTCAAGGACCCCTGGCGCGGTCTAAACATCGGCCTCCTGCACGGCTCACTCAAACCCGCCGACAAACAGGAAACGATCGAAGCCTTCGCCGCCGGCAAGCTGCACGCCGTCGTCGCCACCACGGTCGTCGAGGTCGGTATCGACGTTGCCAACGCGACGATTATGATTGTCGAAAACGCCGACCGCTTCGGCCTGTCGCAATTGCACCAGCTTCGCGGCCGCGTGGGCCGCGGCGGCAAGGACAGCCTCTGCGTTCTGATCGCGCACGGCCGCGGCGAAAAGGCCGCCGAGCGTCTGAGCGTCATGTCGCAAACCACCGACGGCTTCAAGATCGCCGAGGCCGACCTGCGCCAGCGCGGCCCGGGCGAACTACTCGGCACCCGCCAACACGGCCTACCCGAACTTCGCGTCGGCGACATCCTCAACGATTTCTCCCTGCTGGAGCAGGCCCGCCGGGATGCCTTCGACCTCGTCGCCACCGATCCCAAGCTCGAACAGCCGCAGCATGCGCGCATGATCCCCGCGCTACGAAAGATGTTCGGTGACAAGCTGGCCCTGATCGATGCCGGCTAGAGACCGCGTACGGGGGCACGCGACACGTGTTTCGCAGACCACTCCGTCCGCCTCCCCGTGCTGCGCGTGTCCTCCATCCACTCATCGCCAGACCCCATGCGTTCGAGTGGAACCCCACATAAGACCGAACGGAGGTTACGTTACTGCACAACGAGCGAAGCGCCGAAGAGAGGTGACTATTCGCCATTCCCCAATCGAGATTCGCCATTGCTCAAGGGCCCCCACGAAGAAAACCGCGACAGGTCAACGCCGGCGGCCCGGCGCGGTATAATGCAGCGTTGGAGGTGTAACGGATGACGATGGCCCAGAAGCGCATCGCGCGAATGCAGCGGGTCACACCCGAGCAGCGGCTTGAGGTCGTACGGCTGCTGGAGTAGCTGGCCGCCGAGCCGTTTAACAACAGGAAACGTACGGCAGACACAATTGCACCATCCCGCCGCGAATGAATGAGCTTAGCTCCAAGAGGTTGTGATGCCCGTTAAGAAACCGACAGCTCGCAGTAATCGAAAACGTCCAGGACGAAAGCAACTTACTCCGGCTCGCCCCCACGGTCCGCTAACGCATCTTTCAATTGAAGGATTTCGCGGGATCAGCCGACTCGAGATTGATGGGCTTGCTCCGCTGACAGTCTTCACTGGCGACAACGGTGCAGGCAAATCGACCGCGCTGGAGGCGGCCTTTGCTGTCTACGGCCGTACGACAACGGCGTGGATCCCCAGCCTTCAAGCTCGGCGCGGATTGGCGGCGTTTTCCAAGGAAGGACCGTCGTACTTGGGCTTGTTTTACGGCTCGTCGGAAATCGGAAGCGCGGTGCTCTGCGGGCGCGCCAAGGGTAAAACGAAGCTCCGCCTCGAAATCAGGCTTGCCGCGACGGGGCCACAGACGGTCGTACTCGAGAAAGGACCGGCCGACTTATACAACTTGGCCAAGCAGGCACCTACTCTTGAATTTCGAGCGTATAAGAACGGGAAGCTCGAGAATCCGTCGGCTCTGGTTTGGACGTTCACACCCCCAAACCGCGGCGAATTGGAGCCGCGCGGCGGCAAGCCCAGCCACCCGCGCGCGATGTTCCAACACCCCTCCGGTGGCGCGTTGGGCGAGGAGGAAAGTGACCGCTACGGAGATGTCCGAGAGGCTGGTCGCGACAAGGTCGTCATGGAGCTCGCGCAATCGATTGATCCTCGAATCGATGACATCGAGTACCTCCAAACGACGCGCACGCAGTACTTCCGGGCAAAGCTCAACGACGGGCGTACACTACCTCTCGGGATGCTCGGCGGCGGAGTAGCCAACGTCTTTCGCTTTGGAATCGATCTGGCACACGTCGGAGATGGTTTTCTCGCGATCGATGAAGTCGAGAACGGGTTGTACCATCGCCGGCTCCCGGAAGTCTCTCGTGCGCTGGTAACGGCCCGCAAGCATTTTGGCACGCAGTTGATGCTCGCAACACATAGCCATGAAGCGCTATCCGCGATCGTCGAAGCTGCCACGGCGGACGATCCGCGTCAATTCGCCGTCGTTCATCTGCGACGCGATTCCGATGATCTGGTCCACGCCACAGTCATACCCGGGCCAGACGCCAAGTCATCGCTCGAACATGGGTACGACCTGCGATGATCGACCCATTCGACAAGCCCAAGCCAGGCCCAATGACGTTCGACGCGGGCGACACCGTGATTCTGTGCGAGGGCTTCGATGAGTGCGCGGTGCTTCGAAAGCTCTGCGCTGATTGGGAACGACCGCCAAAGATCGGTACTTGCCAGGAAGGCTGGAATCGGGCAGACGAGGTCAAGCATCTCGCGACTCAAGTTAAGATGCACGGCGTGGCAGTGATCGGTCTAGTCTTCGATGCAGAGAAAAGCCGGGCCGCTCAAGTTGCCAAGATCAAGAGGTGGTTCGAAGGGGCTGGGTTCACACCGCCGAAGCAGAGCCTTCGGCTGAAGAAATCGTCGCTCGATGGCGTCCTGGTTCGAACGGCATACTTGGTCAATCCTCACGGCAAAGACCGCGGTGCGATTGAATCGTACTTCCTTCCGCAGATTTGCAGCACGCCGCAGTGGCCCTGTATCGATGAGCTTCTTCGATGTTACGGCAAGCGCAATCCCACGAACGTGCTCCGGGAAAAGGTCATTGTCCGCACCTTCATCGCCCATCAGAACGGGCGCAACACCGGTCTCAACGCCGCTTTCAATGCCAAGATACTGAACTGCGATGATAAGAGCCTTGACCCCGTGCGGCGCTTCCTATCCTTGCTTCGCGATGCGTCACCTGTCGAGCAGAATCGTAAGCGCCCCGCGCAGAACCATTAAAACCTGATTATCCCGCGCAGGAAAACGCGACCGGTCAACCTTGTCAGGGTAACTGCGTTGCGCGCCCCGGCTGCGGGTGCGCCGGATCAACGTGATAACCTAGTCGTGAATCGGGCAACGCTACGGTGTAAACCGTGTCCCTCCAGACGGAGGAATACCATGCGCGCGGTCGTGATTACATTGCTGACGACATCCTTCCTGACAAGTCTCTCGGCCTGCGCGCCCCAAACACTGCTGGACCGGCCGGGCCACTGGCCGTAGACATGGGCCGGTCGTTGCTTGTGCCATGCGCCAAACGCGTACATCTACGTCAGCAGCGACGCGTCGGCGACATCCTGAACGATTTCAGCCTGCTCGAACAAGCCCGGGGCGACGCCTTCGACCTCGTCGCCGCCGATCCAAAGCTCGAACAGCCGCAGCATGCGCGCATGATCCCCTCGCTACGAAAGATGTTCGGCGGCAAGCTATCGCTGATCGACGCGGGATAGCACGGGAAGGCAGGCCTTGCATTCTTGCGTGCGAGACGCTCCCAGTTGGCGACGCCCCATTTGAATAGCAAGTTGGTTCTACGGCCCGCGGCTTGCCCTACGGATGTCTCTCTCGAATACCGGTTAACCGTTATAGCGGTCCGTTGATCCTCTATTGACCAATCTCGAACGCGTGGCGCAACCTGAAACCCTTGGCGTCCTGGCGGTTCAAATCGTCTCGGCAGTCCCCCGAAAACCCCGGAAGAACCGATTTAGTCTGGTCGCGCCCCGATGAAACCAGGAGTATAAACCTCCATCTTTTCGTTCAACCGAGCGTTTCAAAGGGACGATACATACTGTCGGCACAGTGATGTCTGACGTCGGCCCTTGAGTGGCGGCCAGCCATGTCAACGCCTAACTATGGTGTCCCGTCGGGCTTGCGCATTCTGTTGGCCCACGTCTCTAACATCGTGTTGCTCCGCACCTTCGTCGGGGTAACAGCACCGTCCGTGGAGTCCGGCTAACAGGAAAAACGAATCGGGCTCGAACGGCAATACGCACGTTGGAATGACGGGTCGGTCAAGCGGAGACGCCCGCCCGGAGCGCCGCCCGTACAGCGGTTGCCGGTAATCCGGCCCGGGTTGAGTTGCTTCAGGATCGGCACCGCTTGAGCCGGCCACCGGCTGGGCAACTCCGGTCATTTATCGTGACCTCAAGAAAGAACCGCTTCGTTTTAACCTGATGCCAGACTGCTTGTGTTGCCAAAAACAAGATAAAAGTCATGAACCACACGAACATAGGAATCAAGTCGTTGGCGATCGGGCTCGCGTCCGTAATGCTGCTGGCAACCGCGGCGAAGCGGACGGCTTTCGCCAATGAGCCGATCAAGATCAGCGTGCCGGCAAAACACGGTACCGAAGATGTGTCTGAAACAGTGGGGATCCACGGCCGACTACTGGTCGCGGAAGACCGGAATAACTGCCCGCAGCGCAAACCTTGCGCTCTTTTCTCGGGGATGCCTTCATCCGATGATACCCATGACTACGCGGGACAACCACAATATCAGCACCGGTATTCCCCTCACTTCCGTCTTGGACGCATTACGCATCGTCGGTGATAATATGGAACAATTTCCGGCTTGCCGTAACAACGTCAATAGCGATTCGCTCATGGCAGTACGCCACGGGAGTTGCGTTTTCGACGGCATTATCACCGGACTGTTAAACATCACATTCGTGCCAACCATTGACCATCGGTGTTCCAGTATCCTGTAACCTTAAACGAAGAAAGGGCATACAATGACTAAGCAACCACGTCCGCTCACGCGTCTGATCCTTGCGCTTTTACTCGCAAGCCCGTTATACGCCTTTGATCTCGAAATACCGAAGGGCAAGAACAGCGATGATTATGTCAAGGAGGCCGGCGCTCATGTCAAGGCCATTTCCCCCGAGGACACCAAAAAGGCAATCGATAAGGGCACGCCGTTGGTTCTTCTCGACATACGGTCCTTTGCGGAATTCAGCGATCACGGCTGGATTGAGGGAAGAACCGTAGTGCCGCATGGCATGGTAATGTTTAAGATCAGGGATATAGTTCCCAACAGGGATATTCCCATCATAGTTTACTGCAAGAAAGGTAAGCGGTCCATCATTGTTGCCTATCAATTGCAACAGATGGGCTATAAGGATATCAAGTATCTTAAGGGCGGAGCGTTGGGATGGAAGAACAAGGGCTATCCCGTGAAGACTTCCGGCACTTCCAAGATAGCGGAGGCGCCCGTTGTGTCTAAAGGCGAAATGCCGACCGGCATAACAGCCGAAGACCTTGTTGCCGAAGCCAATAAGCTGGTCAAGGCCATACCGCCCGCCGAGGCGAACAGGGTACTCACGACAAATTCCAATGCCGTCCTGCTTGATATTCGGACGCAACAGGAAATAGGTTCCCAGGGCGCCATCGAACGCGCTATTGTCATGGAACACGGCAAGGTGCCGTTCAATATTAAGAAAAAGGTTCACGACGCCAATACGCGTTTGTTCGTGATCTGTAAAAAGGGTGGCAGATCGGCACTCATTGCAAAGCAGTTGCAAGAGATGGGCTACAAGGATGTCCATCATATCGCGGGCGGCATACTAGCCTGGAAAGAGGCGGGACTGATTGCGAAATAGGAACGCCTTGGCATAACCCGGGGCGTGGGTCTCCACGCCCCTTGACAGTCCGCCGCGTAAGTCGGCGGCGCCCATGGACTGTGGCGGCCGACCTCCGTGTCGGCCGTGGAGTACGGGAATGCAGCCGCTCGCGGGAACGGCCGACTCGCGTGTCGACCGCTACATGACTTTAGCGGCGGACTGTTGAGGGACATGCCGCGAGCGACATTCTTGTAAGAGTACTTGCATGCGGAAGGATATGATATGAAGAGACAGAAAGGTATTAAGAGCACATTACTGCTGGTGTTTGTGCCGTTGATGATACTCATAGTAGTGTGCACGAGCGCGCTGTCATACTATGCCGCAAAGGGTCCATTGCAGGAATCCGCAAAGGCAAACCTTAAATCAATAGTAGATGAGTTCCATGCTTTTGTGGAGGCGAACGAGGACATGGACTGGGCGGTTATCGAGAAACTGTGCAACGAACAATTGGTGGTAGGGAAAACAGGATTTCTTTTTGTGATGAGTACGGACGGAAGCTTGCTGATCCACAAGAAAGCGCAAGGCGAGAACTGGGCGGATAAACCCCACATTAAGGAGATGTTGAGCCAAAAGAACGGGTCTATTAGATATCTGTCCCCCCTGACCAATACGTATAAGCTGGCCGAGTTCAGGCATCTGGAAGAGTGGGGATGGATAGCAGTGGCGGCCGCGTTTGAGGAGGACTTCCTGGGAGAGCCGCGTTCGGTCATAATGAAACAGAATGCCATATCCGGTGTGATCATTGCCGTTATCGGGGCGTTCTTGACGTTGGCAACAGCAAGAAGAATCGTAAAACCGATCAACCGCATCATTACGAGCATGAACGAAGGCGCCGACCAGGTAAACGCCTCCGCCGCGCAGGTGGGAACCGCCTCCCAGCAGTTGGCCGAGGGCGCCAACACGCAGGCCTCCTCGATCGAAGAGACCAGCAGCGCCCTCGAGCAGATGGCCGCCATGACCCGCAACAACGCCGACAACGCTCAGAAGGCCAACGAGCTGGCAGCCCAGGCCCGCACCAACGCCGACGAAGGCAACAAAACGATGGGACAGCTCAATAACGCCATGACGGCGATCAACGAATCCTCCGGTGAGATCAACAAGATCATTAAGGTCATCGAGGAAATCGCGTTCCAGACCAACCTGCTGGCGCTCAACGCGGCGGTGGAGGCCGCCCGGGCCGGCGAGCACGGTAAAGGCTTTGCCGTCGTTGCCGAGGAAGTCCGCAATCTCGCCCAGCGCAGCGCCAAGGCCGCCGGCGACACCACCGATTTGATTGAAGGCTCGGTCAACCGCGCCAAGGAAGGCACGAACGTAGCCAACACCGCGGCCAAGGCGCTCCAGGCCATTGTTGCCGACGTTGCCCAGGTGGCCGATCTGCTTAACGGCATCACCCAGGCCAGCCAGGAGCAGGCCCAGGGTGTCGAGCAGGTAAACACCGCCGTCAGCCAGATGGAAAAGGTTACGCAGCAGAACGCCGCTGGAGCCGAAGAGTCCGCCTCGGCGGCCGAAGAGCTCAACGGCCAAGCCCAGGTGCTTAAAAACACAGTCGAAGAGTTGGTGACCGTCATCGTCGGAAGCAAAGGCCACTATCGATTTGCCGGCGACACCTCAACCGCGCAGGTCACACAGCAGACGGCGGACAATACGCAGCCGGACATCCCGGTTGTCTAACACAGGCAACCGCCGGCCCGTCACACACAGCGGCCCACGCGCGGGGATTGCCCCGGTTGCGGAGGCGTACGGCGGCGCGAGCAGGGCGGTTGAATGACCCCCAGCGCTGCTTGAGGCCCTTGCCATCTGTCTGGCTGACATCGAAGACGTAGGCGCCCCTGATGCCGAAGGCATTCGCCGGGTTGCTTGGATTGGGCAACGTCGCCCGCGGTATCTGTGTCCTTACACTTCTCCTCTCCTGTCCGCCGGACGAACGGCACGAGAGCGTCGCGACGCCGAAAATGTCAACCCGACCGAGCGACGCGATAGCGTCGCGACCGAGGGATCTACCCACGAACCTACGGTGATTTACCATTCGCAAGTAGATTCCTCGGTCACCTGCCTTCGGCAGGTTCGGTCGCAGTGACAGGTTCAGCGCGGGGGGGCGTACCTGATCGGATCGCGGCGGGCCGCCAAATTTGGCCCTCGCTTGTGCTCAGGGCTCATTGTTTTGTCGCCAATTGTGTCACGGACCCCAGGTCGAGTTGAGCAGCGCGAACGCTGGCGGGTCATACGTATCCCCGATACACTCCGAAGTCAGTGGTCGTGCTGACGATGCCGGCCACGTACGGCAGCGTACCTACACGTGCGGATACAGTGGGAATCGCCAATGCTCAACATCCACGTCGCGCGTTTGAAGCGCCTTCCTCAACGATCGGATGAGACTTGGCAGGCCGCTCTTGTTCGGATGCCGGCCTGGGTTCCGGACCCGGACGGTAAGCCGAGCCGGCCGTGGCTTGGTCTGTGTGTGAGTGCGGGGGCCGGCCTGGTTCACTCTTCCAAGGTCCGCTCACCTGAACAACGGTCTCCGGGCATGGTGCTGGAGGCGCTGGGGGCCTTCGCGGCGGACACGAAGATCGGCGGGTACCGCCCCGGCCGGTTGGAAGTAAGACAGCCGGAACTGGCCACGCACCTTACCGAGATGCTGGCCGATATCAGCCTTCAGGTTGCGGAGGTGTCCGAACTGCCGGCGTTGGACGAGGCACTCGAAGATCTGATGCGGCATTTCCTTCAAGGGCGAGACGATCCCGCCGCGCTCAAGGTTGACGGGGTCACGACCGAGCATCTGCGGGCCTTCGCCGAGGCGGCCAGGGAGTTCTACGAGTCGCGTCCTTGGCGCCACCTGACTGACGAGGATCTCATCAAGGTCGAATCACCCGCCGCTCCTCGAGGATTTGGCTTCACGACTGTCATGGGCGCCGGTGGACGCGAATACGGCCTCGCGTTTTTCGAGTCGCCACGAGATCTCGAGCGCATGGCCGAGTTGGACAATCCACAGCGCATCTTCGCTAAACGCGCAGTGTGGTCCTTCACGTACGGTTCGATCATGGACCTCCCCTTCGGTGACGTGGATGCGTGGGAGGACTTCGGCCTGGCGGTAGCCGGTGACGAGGCCTACCCGCTGTTGGCGTGTTACGAGCCAAAGGACCGCGTGCGCCGCCCGATACCGGACGAGTGGGCCTTCGTGGAGGGGCTCGCCCGGGCCGTGGCCCAGACGACCGAGCCGGAGATGGACAGCGGCCGGTGGACAAAGTCTGTCCAGACGATCAACGGTTCGGCGGAGTACGTGCTGGCGTTGCCGGCGTTACTGGAACCGACCGACGATCAACGAGCGAAGAGTTCGAAGGCCCGGTCCGGGTTGCCGGATCGACGCGTGATGGAACGGATGCTGGTCGATATCCAGCGGGCGACCGATGGCATGGAGTTCGCCTCCGAGGAGGAGTACAACCGCTTCCTGAACGAGAACTTCCGCGGGGAGGAAGTGCCGCATCAGCCTCCCCGCACGTCACTCGAACGTGCTCAGGACCTTGCGTACGAGGCGGTAGAGGCGCAGGGCCGGCGGCGCGTGCAACTAGCCCGCAAGTCGCTGGAGATCTGCCCCGATTGTGCGGATGCGTACGTCCTCCTGGCCGAGCACCGGTCCGATTTGCACGAGGCCCGGGACTTCTATGCTCAGGGCGTAGCCGCCGGCGAGCGAGTGCTGGGCCGCCGGATGTTCGAGGAGGAGGCCGGGAACTTCTGGGGCATGATTGAAACACGGCCGTACATGCGGGCGCGCTTCGGTTTTGCGCAATGCTGCGAGGAGCTTGAAGAACTCAGCAAGGCCGTCGGCCACTATGAGGAACTTCTACGACTCAACGAGCATGACAACCAGGGCGCGCGGTATCGGCTGGCGATTTGCCTGCTACGCGTGGATAACCTGGATCGGCTGGAAGCGCTGCTGCGACAACACGAAGATGAGATTATGGCCCTTTGGAAATACATATGGGCGCTCTGGGCGTTCCGGAAAGAAGGCGACACGCCCGCGGCGCGCGAGCGCGCCGCCGCGGCACACAAGGCCAATCGACATATTCGCAAGTATCTGCTTGGAGACGAGGAATTACCCGATTACATGCCGGAGGGATACAGCCTGGGTGACAAATCCGAAGCGGTCACCGTCGCTTACGAACTGGCGGAGTTGTGGCAAGTCACGCCCGGCGCCGTCGATTGGCTCGCGGAACAGACCAGGTCAACGCCGAGACGTCCCCGTCGTCGGCGGCGGAAGTAAAACGCGCTATCTCCGGCAATCTCAAACGGAAGCTTTCAAGGCGACGGCGCGCGCGAACATGCTGTTACGCTTTGAGAGATGAGGTCGCGGCGATTCCGGCGAACGAAGGAACTCCCATCGGCGCGGCGTTGCATGGCTCTCGCGGGACACGGTAGGAATCGGAATGGAAATGAAATCGAAGACGAACGGCAAACGCGAACTCACGCTAAAGGATCGGCTTTCACGGTTGACGTATCGCCAGGCGTGCAAGCTGCTCGGTGGGGACGCCGAGCAGCTCATCCGCCTCGGCGGCAAGCACGAGATCAACATCGACGAGGACGTGTACTTCGGCGGCGATCTGTTTCGGCTGAGTCTGAACGGGGCTATCGTCACGATCACGCAGATGGCCGAGGCCGATCAGCGCTTGCACTGGAACTGCACGCAGTGTCACGCCGCCTGTGAGCACGTCGGCGCCGCCCTGTCGCTGATTCTCGAGGAGAAGATAACGCTCGGACTGGCCGCGCCGCCGCCCGAGCGTGTGCCGGTTGAAAGCCTCAGCGAGAAAGAGTTGGCCGAGCGAGCGATCGCCGAGCGTATGGAGCGGTCGCGGGCCGAGCGGATGACGGTGCGGTCAACGCATCCGAAGGAGCTGTGGACGGACTATCTGGTGACCAACGCCGAGTCGGGGAAGACGTACCGCGTGGCCTTGCGGGGTTGGGAGCCGGGGGAGTCGTACTGTACCTGCCCGGATTTCCGGAAGAACACGCTGGGCGTCTGCAAGCACATTCTGGCTGTCCAACGCAGAGTCCAACGACGTTTCTCGGCCGCGGCGCGTCGGCGTTCCCACCAACAGGAGAACATCGCCGTTCATCTGCACTATGGAGCGGAACCGGAACCGCGGCTGCTGTTGCCGAAACGGCTCGAAAGCTCGGTCGAACGGATCGTCCGGCCGCTCGGGGACCGCGCGATTCGCGATGTTCATGATCTCGTCAATCGCCTCGGCAAGCTGGAGGCGCTCGGCCACGACGTCACGATCTATCCCGACGCGGAGGAATACATCAACCAGCGGCTCTTCCAGGACCGCATCGAATCCACCGTGGCGAGGATTCGCGGCAATCCGAAGAAACACCCGCTGCGAAAAGAGCTGCTCAAGGCCGAGCTGCTGCCTTACCAGATGGACGGCGTCGCGTTTGCCGTCGGTGCCGGCCGGGCAATCTTGGCCGACGACATGGGATTGGGCAAGACCATCCAGGGCATCGGCGTCGCCGAGTTGCTGAAGCGCGAAGCCGGAATCAGCCGTGTGCTGGTAGTCTGTCCCGCCTCGCTTAAGTCACAGTGGCGCAGCGAAGTACGGCGTTTCTCCAATCGCGACTGCCAACTCGTGCTCGGCAGCGCCGCGGAGCGCGCCCGCCAGTACGACAACGGTTGTTTCTTCACGGTGTGCAACTATGAGCAGGTGTTGCGCGACGTACTGGCGATCGAGAAGGTTGCGTGGGATTTGATCGTTCTCGACGAAGGCCAGCGCATCAAGAACTGGGAGGCGAAGACCAGCCGCGTTATCAAGGCCCTGCGTTCGCCCTTCGCGCTGGTTCTCTCGGGAACGCCGCTGGAAAACCGCCTCGACGATCTGTTCTCCGTGGTCGAGTTCATCGACGATCGGCGACTGGGTCCGGCGTTTCGCTTCTTCAATCGGCACCGCGTCGTCGACGAGAAGGGCAAGGTGTTGGGTTATAAGAATCTGGCGGAGCTGCGCAAGCGACTAAAGCCGATCCTGCTGCGCCGCACACGGGCCTCGGTCATGCGCGACCTACCGCCGCGGACGACAGAGGTCATGCGCATCGCGCCGACGGACGAGCAGTTTGAGCTGCACCGAACCAACCTGCGCATCGTCAGCTCCATCGTCAGGAAACCTTACATCAACGAGATGGACCTGCTCCGCCTGCGGAAGGCGTTGCTCATGTGTCGCATGTCGGCCGACAGCACGTTCCTGGTCGATAAGCAGGAGCCAGCGTATTCGAGCAAGCTTGAAGTGCTCGACGATCTGCTGGGTTCGTTGCTGGCCGAAGAGGACCGCAAGATCATCCTGTTCTCCGAATGGACGACGATGCTGGGGCTGACCGAACCGCTGATAAGGAAACGCGGCGCGGAGTATGTCCGGCTCGACGGTTCGGTGCCGCAGAAGCAGCGGCAACCGCTTGTCCAGAGATTCCAGAAAGACCCCGATTGCAGGTTGTTCGTCGCCACCAACGCCGGCGCGACCGGCTTGAACCTCCAGGCCGCCAACACCGTCATCAACGTGGATTTACCATGGAACCCGGCGGTGCTCGAACAGCGCGTCGCCCGCGCGCATCGAATGGGTCAGAAACGCCCGGTCCAGGTATTCGTCCTGGTCACCGAGGGCACGATCGAAGAGAGCCTGCTGGCGACGCTTTCGGCCAAACACGAGCTCGCCCTGGCCGCGCTCGATGCCGAGTCGGACGTCGATGCCGTGGATCTCACCAGTGGCTCGGAGGAGCTCAAGAGTCGGCTGGAGATCCTGCTCGGCGCCAAGCCCGACGCACCGGTCGACGAGAGCGAAAAGGCCCGACAGGCGGCGGAGGCCGAGCGGCTGGCCCGGCGGGAGCAAATCGCGCTCGCGGGCGGCCAGCTTCTCAGCGCGGCGTTCTCATTCGTCGGCCAGTTGTTGCCGCCGCGGGACAAGCCTGATGAATCTCAGCGCCTCGCGGAAACCGTCAAGCAACGCCTCGCTGAGTGCCTGGAAAAGGACGAAGAGGGACGCATGAAACTGACGGTAACCCTGCCCGACGCCGCGGCGCTCGATAACCTGACCAGTGCGCTCACCCGCTTGTTGGATGTGCGGCCCTGAAGTGTCGGTCAATCGATGATTGCCGCGCGGGGTGCGGAAGAGGAACGCTGGAGATTCGTGCCCAGGACATGCCCGCGCCTTCGGCTTGGGCGTGGCACCCCGCTCGGGGCTCTGATGCTCGCTCGGGATGACGCGCGAACGAATTGGGCTAGAATCGTTCCTTTCGTTGCCGGAGGGACGTTCGCCCGATGTCGGTTGATCCGGATAATCCCGTCATCCCCGCTGCCGCACGCGTGATGCGTCCCGAGCCTGAGATTGCTGCCGCCTCTGAAGACGTGCCGGTGGGTGGGGAGGTTCGCCTAGGATCACTGCCGCGCGGCTCGATCGGCGGGCAGGTCTTTATCCTCGCGTTGCCGATGCTGGGCGAACAGATCGTCAATTTCTGCGTCGGTCTCGTCGATACCTTTCTCGCCGGTCAGGTTGGCAAGGAGGCCACCGCCGCCGTCGGTACCGGCGGTTATCTGAGCTGGTTCGTGACGCTCGGATTCGCCTTGATCGGCACGGGGGCGGCGGCGCTGGTGGCGCGCAGCTTCGGGTCCCGCGATGTAACGACCGCCAAGCGGGCCGTGAATCAGGCCTTCGTGCTGGCCCTGGCACTCGGCGCTACGATGAGCGGGCTGGTTTATCTTTCCGCGCCGCTGTTGGCCGACTTTCTCACGCAAACCGTCGCCGCCCGCGACATGATGGTCACATACGTGCGGATCGACGCGTTCGGCCTCACGCTCTACAGCACCGTGCTGATCTGCGGGGGCGTGATCCGGGCCGCCGGCGATACCCGCACTCCCATGATCATCATGATCATCGTCAACATCATCAACGCGCTGGTCTCGGCGGCGCTCGTCTTCGGCTGGTTTGGGCCGTCGCTCGGCGTGACCGGCATCGCGATCGGAACCGTCGTTGCCCGTTCACTCGGCGGGTTGATGCTGATGGCGGTGTTGCTCCATGGCCTGCGCGGCTTGCAGCTTCGCTTGGCCTGGATGCGTCCGGACTGGGAAATGATCCGCCGGATGTTACGCGTTGGTCTGCCCGCCGGTGCCGAAGCGTCGCTGCTGTGGGTTGCCCAGATCATGTTTATCAAGATTGTCGCGCACACGGCGACGGGGGAGGCCGCGACGGTGAACTACGCCGCCCACATGATCGCGATACGGATGACGGCGATCACATACCTGCCCGCGGCCGCCTGGATGACCGCCGCCGCCACGCTCGTTGGTCAGTACCTCGGTGCCAAACATCCTGAGCGCTCGGCCCGCGCGGCACACGTGGCGGCCTTGCAGGGCGGGGCGCTCACCACCGGCGTCGGTATCGTGTTCTTCCTGCTCGCCGACGTGATTTACAGCGTCATGAGCCAGGACCCGACGGTTCGGGCGGTCGGCGCGCCGGCGTTTCGACTGGGGGCCTTCATCCACCCATTCCTCTGTATGGGGATCATCTACTCCGGCGCTCTGCGCGGCGCCGGCGATACCCGCTGCACACTACTCATTTCTCTCATCGGCGGCATCTGTTTACGCTTGCCGCTGGCCTATCTCGGCGGGGTGGTGCTCGGTGGCGGACTAATCGGCGCTTGGTTCGGCATGTGGGCCGACAACTTCGCCAAGTTCGTCATGGGCTGGGCCCGCTTCCTGCACGGAGGATGGAAAAAGATCAAGGTATAACACTTCCCTCGCCGCTGGCTAAGTTACAAGCGCTTCCAGTTGCGAGAGGACCTCGCTGTGTTCGGGGAATCGGCCGGTCTCGTGTTTGCTGTATATAAGCTTGCCGTCGGCCCTTACGTCGAAAATCCCGCCGCCGCCCTTGATGAGTTGAACAGCCGCGCCGTGTTTTGACTTTATCGCTGCCGCCAGACTGGCGGCCTGTGGGGCGTAGTTTCACTGTACGCAGTATTCGATGCTGATTTTCACGTGTTTACTCCGGCTTCTCGTTTGGCATTGATTTCGATCCGCTAGTTACATCGTATGAGGCCGGGCTGGGCCGGGCAAATCGTTTTTCGCCGGGTCCGCGTTGTAATAAAGAAGCTTTCCACGGGCTTGCGCCTTGCTGTTACCCACATCTTCCGATCTGGCTGAGCCACATCGGAGCCTTGTCCCGGAGGGACATTCGACCGTAGCCCAGCGATTTATCGCTGGGAACGTATCGATCTCCAGCGAACCCAAGTCCCGTAGGGACGATTGA
>JAUWNI010000029.1 GCA_030612705.1 Phycisphaerae bacterium
GGGTTAAAAAAAAAACGTTTTAATTATGAACTTTCCCCGGGGGTTCACCAAATTAAACCCTTGTCCATTCCGGCATTTAACCCCCCCCCCCCCCCCTTACCGAAGTCAACCCATATTGTTGGATTTTTCCAGGATTACCGGGTAAAGCGGCTCGGGTTTTGAGAAAGAAGCATCGTAGCGCGACCGTTGGCCACAACCAAAGAGGCATGGGGATTGACGATTGACGATTGACGATTGGGGATTATTGCTGGGCCGCGCCGTTGAGAGCACCTACTTTGAACTCTGGACGGGGGGTGGCACGGTCAAGCGAAGCTTGGCCGTGGTTGGCGCACGGGAACAGGCGAAACGGCCAGAGCTGATGAGGTCGGCGGCAGGTAAAACCCACCGTATAGTCCAACAGTCCGCCCTCAGCTCCCTCGTGTCGGATCGGGTGGCCCGTCGCTTCAGCGGCGGGGGACACGAATGGACGGTCGATTCGTGTCCCCCACGGCTAAAGCCATGGGCCACCCGGTCCCTCGGACCCTTGGCCCCTCGGCCCCTTAGCCCCTTGATCCCCTTGGTTGCGGCCAACGGCCGCGCTAAGGTACGATTGAGAGCATTAAATATCATTGTTGCTTGTTATGATAAGAACCGAGGAGTATTCCGTGACCGTTCGTCTTTGCCAACTATTCATTTTTTGTATCGTTTTCCTGTTCGTCACTGGTTGCGGCCAGGAGGATCGGCCCGACCCGGCGGAGGAGGCCAAGCAGCCGGCCGTTCTTGCCGACCGAAACTGGCCCAATGTGCTGCTGATCACTATCGATTCGCTGCGGCCCGACCATCTGCACTGTTATGGCTATCCGAAGGAAACCAGCCCGCGGATCGATCGGTTCGCCGCCGAGGGCGCCCTGTTTGAGGCCGCGATCAGCAGCAGCTCCTGGACGTTGCCGGCGCACGCGTCGATGTTCACCGGATTGGCCGCCTCGGTCCACGGCTGCACGGATGCCAGGCATCAGCTCCCCGGCTCGCACTCCACGCTGACCAAACGCCTGAAGAACACCGGCTTCGTGACGATCGGTGCCGTCTCGAGTCCCTTCCTGACCCCGGTTTCCGGGCTTGCCCAGGGCTTTGACAAGTACATCGACTGTACAACGCCGCTGTCGTCGGATGACCTTGAGAAAACCCGCGGCGCCACCAGCCCGACGATCGTCACCGTCATCCAGGGCTGGCTGCACCAGAACACACAGCGCCCGTTCTTCATGTTCATCAACTTCTGGGACGCGCACTTCGACTACACCCCCCCGCCGCCTTTCGACACCAAATTCGACCCGGACTACGTCGGCAACATCACCGGCGAGCAATTCCTCACCGATCCGAAGATCAACCCGGACATGCCGGAGCGCGACCTCGAACACCTGCAAGCCCTCTACGACGGCGAAATCGCCTGGGTCGACACGCATTTCGGCATCATCCTGGACATGCTCAAAGCCGCCGACCTGCTCGATTCAACCATCGTTATCCTGACTTCGGGCCACGGGACGGCGTTCTTCGAACACGATTTGAAAGGGCACCGCAACTCGCTCTACGACGAGGTCATCCGCGTCCCACTCATCATCCGCTATCCCGACCGCGTTCCCGCCGGAAAGCGTTACAAGCAACAAGCCCGCGGCATGGACCTGCTCCCAACCATCACCGATCTGCTCGGGATGCCCACGCCCAATCTCATGGGGCGCAGCCTTGCCCCTCTCTTCGTGGACAGGTCGATCGAAATCCGCGGAAAGGAAACCGCGATCAGCGAACTGACCGTACACGGCCACAGCCTGCGCTCATTCCGCCAACCTGATCGTAAAACCATTTTTTACGTCGATAGGGACCGCGGCATGGTGTTTGACCTCGTAGCCGATCCGGGTGAGTTGGCAGCACTCGCGGACCCTGAATCGCCGACCGTACAAGGAGCCCACGCGGACACCACTTGGTCCCGCGGATTCCTGAAAGCGTTTCGCCAGCGTTATCCCCGCGCCCCGGAAATCCCCGAACTGCCCGCCCGCGTACGGGAACAGCTAAGCGCATTAGGCTATGTTGACGGAGAACCGCCGGCGCCCGCACCAGCACCAGCACCAACACCCTAACAGTCCGCCGCAACAGTCATGTGGCGGCCCGCGCCTCGCGGGCCGTGCGCCCCACGCCGCGTGTCCGACCGATTACGGCCGGCGAGGCGCCGGCCGCTACATCATTCCCGCCGGAGTTACTCGCGCCAGACGAAATCGCCCGACTTGATATCCCAATCAAGCCCGAAAAAGCCCGCAACGCGAATCCCCGCCGTACCGTCGACCAATACCTCCGGACCAAAAACGATGCAGTCGGGATAGGCCACGCCCGAGACGAAGTAGGGCAATCGCTCGGTCAGGCGCATCCCCACCAATCCGCTGCCCGCCACCGCGCCCACCAGCGCCCGGTCGCTCCCCGGCCGCGGGCGAATGAAAAGGCAGACGAGGTCATCCCCCGCAATCTCGCGCTCGCCGACCGTGACCACGCCACGCCGCACCTGCACCGGACTTTCGCCCAGCAGCGCCACCCAGGCCGCGTTGGTGTCGGCGTTTCCATAGAGGATCACGTTGCGGTCGCGCTCGCCGGAGGGGTTGAAGGCAACGTCGGGGATCACGTCCACGGCCCCATTGCCGCGATACCAGAATGTCTCCGCGTCGTAGCGGGCCTTTCCGTAGATGACGGCGTTCTGCTCTTTAGTCCCCTGGGTTCCGTAGACGAACATAAAGCGGTTGCGAAACGCCTGTTTGAACGGCCCGTAGCGGTGCGGCCCCTTATCGGCCGGGTCGGGCCGCGAGATCACGGTCCACGTTCCGCCCGCGCGCCGCAGCCAGATCCGCGGCTCGGCCTGCGGCCAGGGAGTGTTCTCCAACGTCTGCTCGTCGAGTTCGATTGTCAGCGGCTCATTCGCCGGCAGCACCGTCGCGTCAACCATCCCTTCCTTCGTCTCCCGCTCCCGCGGCTTGCACAGTTCGGTCATATCGAGTGACAGCCGGGCGACGTTCTCCGTCGTGCCGGAAAACTTGCGCGCTTCCGGATCGAGCTCGATGTCAATCGTGCTGAGATCGAGCGCGTGAAGCTGCGCCTCGATCGTCGCCCAATTCGACGACGCGGAAATCGCGGGACTCGGCGTACGAAATTCGATGTGGCGAACCGTCTCCGTCCCCGGCTTGGTATGGTTCTTGAAAAAGTCGAACATCGGCGGCCAATCAACGCAGGCACAACCCCACCAATGCTTGGCACCGGGCCGCTCGTAATACGCGAAGTCGGCGTGATACTCCGCCAGATGCTTCCGCATCTGACGCCCCAGCTTCACCGGCACCTCTTTGTCCAGAGCGCCGTGCAGTATGTAGACGCCGTAATGCAGATAATTCCGCGACAGCGCCAGCGTACGGCTCGGCGAAACCGCGCGCAGCAGTATCTCCTCAATCGGCGTCGGCTCCTCGTAATCCGCCGCACCGCCGTATGACCAAAAATCCGGCCAGGCGGCGCTGGGTCCGATCGCGGCGAAACGATCCGGGTACAAAGCGCCTATCTGCCATACCCCGTGCCCGCCCATCGAGTGCCCGGTCAGGTAAATCCGGTTTGGATCAGGCCGCCAGGTTTGCTCGGCAATTGCGAGCACTTCCATGGTGTCCAGCCGACCCCAGTCCTCCCAGTCGAATCCGAACGGCCGCCGATTCGTCGGTGCCACCACATGCCCCCACGTCTTGTGAGAATAGCACCGCGCCTGACCGTCCGCCTCCACGCTCGCCCCGTGCAACGTCAGGAACAACGCCAGCGGCGAGTCGTCCCCGGGCTCGGGATGGGCCGGGGTCGCTCCGAAATACTGCACGCTGCCGTCAATCTCGCTCACGAACGTACACTTGTGCTTGTCATCCGGCTCGCGAACGCTCAGCGCAAACCGGGCCGTGTCCAGCACCCACTCCTCGTCGTTCTCCGAACAGAGCAATTCCAGTTCCACCTCGATCTGCCCTGCCTCCTCCTGCTTTGGACCTTCGATCCGAAACCCGACCTTACGCGCGCTCAGCGCCGGGATCACCGGGAGCCGCATACGCGTACGCGTGCCGCCCTCGTACGATGCCTCGATTACCAGGTTGTCCAGCGGATCTTCCGACGCATTGACTACCGGCAACGCACCCCACAAGCGGACCTCACGTCCCCGGATCACGTCCGGCAGCGTCATGTCGCGTTCGTTGAACAGCGCCTCCGCTTTTGGTACGACCAGCCGTGCCCAAACCCCGCCTCGGCCCACGCGGAAAAGAAATGTGTTCGTCCCCACTTGCAGACGCACCGGCATCCGCGGCCAACTGGTCTTGTACGGATCGCCCGCCCGCGGCTCGCCGTTGGCATAAACCATGCCGTGTCCGGCGGCCTCGAGCAACATGATCCGCTCGGCGTTCGACTCCACAGTCATGCACGCGTACCCGCCGCGCAAGGCGTCATCCTTTACCCAGCCTTCCGTATCGGGCGTCACCTCCCGCCAGGTCTTCTCGACTTCATCCGAAACACGAACCACATCGCCCGCCTTCGGCGTGGACCAGCGGCCGGCTACTATCTCGGCCTCGATCGCGTCCGTGTGTACCACCGCCCGGCCGCCGCGACCTACTCGCTCGATGACCAGCCAATCCCCGGTGAGCACTTCAGCGTCCGGCGGCGACGCATTGTCCTGTTTCACGTCGGCCATTGCCGAGCGGTTCATACCCGCAAAGAACGACAGACTGACGATCAACGCCACCCGTAACCTGATCGCTACCATGGTTGCACCTTTCGATTCTCGGAATGTAAGAGGGGGGGGGCCGGCCAATCTCGGATCCCGCGCTCACCCCTATCGTACACGACGGCGTCGCGGCGCCCACCCATGCGAGAAAAGCTCTGCGACTAACGATTGGAGATTGGGGATTGACGATTGGGGATTATTGCTGGGCTGCGCCGTTAAGAGCACCTACTTTGCACTTTGCACTTTGCACTTTGAACTTTGAACTCTGGACGGGTGGCCCATGGCTTTAGCCATGGGGGACACGAATCGACTTCGTAGGGCTTTGTAGCTTTGTAGGGCAGGCCGCGGGCTGTAGAGCCAACTTGACATTCAAATGGGGCGTCGCCAACTGGGAGCGTCTCGCACGCAAGAATGCAAGGCCTGCCTTTCCGATGACGGTTACCGCCAGCGGCGACGCCACGCCAGAAACGTGCCGTAGCCCGCGATCGTCAACGCGTATGATAACAAACCGAAAGATCCGCAAAACGGCCATAACGTCGGCGTGCTTTCGTCCGTAGTCTCGTCCGTTCCCCCGTTATCGCCCCCTTCCTCATCGGCGGTCTGCTCGTCGGTGGCATCATCGGCCGTCGTCGTGCTCTCGCTCGGAGTTGCGATCAGCGTCTCATCATCGATCTCGCAGGCATCGCCGATGTCGTCGCCGTCCGCGTCGGCCTGGTTGGCATTCGCAACGCTCTGGCAGTTGTCGCACGCGTCACCTACATCGTCGCCGTCATAGTCCCGCTGGTCGGCATTCTCATCATCGGGGCAGTTATCGTTGCAGTCGGCAACGCCGTCCTCGTCGGTGTCGGTATCCAACTCACCGCAGCCGCAAGCCCCGGCCGCCGTCTTGTTCGCATCATTCGGGCAATCGTCCTCATGGTCGGCCGTCCCGTCGCCGTCGGTATCGACCCGCAGGCCGGCGTCGACGTTGGCGACCTGCGTACTTACCGCCACCGTGAACTCCGCGGTCCGGCCGTCGTTCGGGTCGGCGTCGGAATCGACGCTGTCGTCACCGCCCTGGTCCTGGGGGCTGAACGTGTACCCGGTCGGAGCCGAGAAACGCACGTAGTAATCGTCGGCAACCACTTTCGCGAGCTCATACGTACCGTCGGCGGCGGTCGTCGCCGCCTGGACGAACTCGTCGTCACTGGTACCGATCGTGTCGTCGTCGCCGTCCTTGTAAAGCGCCGCCGAGACGCTCTGCTGCCCGGTCTCACCGCCGTCCGCGACCCCGTCGTTGTCGGCATCCTTGAACACCAACCCGATGATTGAGCCGAAGGCGTTCATGCCGGCGTCCTTGACGACGTCGGCGAGCCCGGAGGTGACCGTGAAAATCGCCGAGCAACCCGTGTCCGGATCCACGTCGCTGTCAACGTCGTCGTCGCCGCCCCGGTCCTGGCGAACGAAGCCCATGCCGGCCGGCGCGGTGACCTTCACGTAGTACGTGCCGGGCACGACATCGGTGAAGCTGTATGTAGTTTGCGTGTCAACCGTATTCGTTTCGGTATCGTCCCCGCCGCCGATCGCTCCGTCGGCCCCCACGTCGTAGAGCTTGACCGTCGCGTTCGCCCCGAGCCCCCCCTCGCCATCCTCTCGAATTCCGTCGCCGTCGGTATCGTCGAACATTTGGCCGCAAACGGTGACCTGCTCGTAAAGCCCCGCGTCAATGTCGTCCTTTTCTTCGCTGTAAGCCACCGAGAACACCGCCGTGTACAGCTTCGCCGTATCCGGGTCGAAATCGCTGTCTACGTCATCGTCGGCGCCCTGATCGATCGGGCTGACGGCATATCCGGCCGGCAGCACGATCTTGAGGAAGTAATCCTGGGCCGCCACCAGATTGCCGAACGTGTACGCGCCGTTGGCGTCTGAGGTGGTGGTATTGACCTGAACGTCGTCGCCGCCGCCGGGGACGCCGTCTCCGCCCGGGTTCCAGAGCTGGACCGCGACGTTGACGACGCCGGTCTCGCCGGCATCCTGGATTCCGTCGCCGTCCAGATCGTCGAAGATGAAATCGCCCACGGACGTCGGCTCGATCAGCCCGCAGTCGATGTCGTTGGTGTTATCGCCGGCGGTGCCGTCGACGGTAAACGAATTTGAGTGACCGTTCTCATCCGCGTCACTATCAGTGGCCGGATTACCCCCCTCGCCCGCCGCGGAGAAGGTGTATCCATCCGGAGCCACGAACTCGACATAATATGTGCCGGCGGGCACATCAAACGAGTAATTCCCACTACTATTCGTTGACGCACTCTCATAGAGCGAATCGTCGGAGGCGTAACGGATGTTGACGGTTACGTTCTGCGCGGGCGACTCGCCGCCGTCCTGAACACCGTCTCCGTCGGCATCCAGCCAAACGTAGTTGCCGATCGTGGTGTCGGCATGGGCCGAACCCACCGCGAGCACCACGCCGATACAAACCAGCAGGGCCCGCGCGTAATAAGAGCCGATCATCCGCTGCGTGACGACGCTGAAAGACTTCATGATTGGAATCCCTTTCCGCCTGTATGAACCTGCCCACCGAGTTCCAAGACGGGCGGCGCGCGGGTCCCGGCCCGTGCGCGCTTCGCCGTCTGCGTTTATATCGGTTACCCGTCGGGGGCGGTCGAACAAATGCCCGCCGGCGGCGTCATCCACGCGGTTCGCGTCATCTTACGGGACGTCCCGCCCCAAACGGCCGCGCTTCTGCTACAATGATGCGTTACATGTGGAACATCGACGGGCACCGCGAGAGTCCCGTCCATAACGCTAACCGCCAACCAACAGGACAATTGGCATGAGCACCGAGGTCGTCCCCGGAACCGCTTGTTCACAATCCGATAACGCGAAAACAAACGCCGACCCGACCACCATGTCGGGCATCCCGATCAAACGCTTGTACACGCCCGACGACGTCGGCGGGATCGATTTTCTGGACGATATCGGCGAGCCCGGCAAGCCGCCCTTCACCCGCGGCCTGCACCCGGACGTCTATCGCGGACGCGTCTGGACGATGCGGCAATTCGCCGGCATGGGCAACGCCGCCCAGACCAACCAACGCTTCAAATACCTGCTCGAACACGGACAGACCGGGCTGAGCACCGCCTTCGACCTGCCCACCCTCATGGGCCGCGACTCCGACGACGCGCTCGCGCTCGGCGAGGTCGGCAAGTGCGGCGTCGCCATCGCCTCGCTCGAGGACATGAAGGTGCTCTTCGGCGGGATCAACCTCGGCGAGGTCAGCACTTCCATGACGATCAACGCGCCGGCCGCCATCCTGCTGGCGTTTTACATCTGCGTCGCCAAAGAGCAGGGCATACCGCTTGACAAGCTACGCGGCACACTCCAAAACGACATCCTCAAGGAATTCCACGCACAGAACGAGTTCGTCTTCCCGCCGGCACCGAGCGTCAAGCTCGTCATCGACACGATCGAGTACTGCACCAAACACCTGCCGCAATGGAACACGGTCAGCATCAGCGGCTACCACATCCGCGAGGCCGGCGCGACCGCCCAGCAGGAGCTCGCCTTCACCATCGTCGACGGCTTGTGCTATGTTGAGCAATCGCTCAAACGCGGGCTCGACGTCGACGCCTTCGCCCAGCGGCTCAGCTTCTTCTGGGACGTCCACAACGAGTTCTTCGAGGAGATCGCCAAGCTGCGGGCCGCCCGCCGCATGTGGGGCCGCATCATGCGCGACCGCTTCGGAGCCAAAAACGAGCGAAGCTGGTGGCTGCGCTGCCATTGTCAGACCGCCGGCGTCTCGCTCACCGAACAGCAACCCATGGTCAACCTCATCCGCGTCGCCTACCAGGCGATGGCCGCGGTGCTCGGCGGCACACAATCGCTCCACACCAACAGCATGGACGAGACCCTCGCCCTGCCCACCGAGCACGCCGTCAAGCTCGCACTGCGAACCCAGCAGACCCTCGCCGACGAGACCGGCGTCACCCGCACGGTCGACCCGCTCGGCGGCAGCTACTTCATCGAGTCGCTCACCAGCGAGATCGAACGTCAGGCGCTCGATATTATCGACCACGTCTACAAGAACTACGGCGGCGTGCTGCCCGCGACCGAGCAGGGTTACTTCCGCCGCTCGATCGCCGACTCGTCGCACAAGTACGGCCAGGAGTTCGACGCCGGCGAGCGTGTCGTGGTCGGCGTCAACAAGTACGTCGACGACGACCACCCCCCGCTCGACACACTGGTGATCGACAAGGAGGTCGAGCGCCAACAGATCGCAAGGCTGAAGGACCTGAAGGCTCGCCGCGACAAGGAGCGTCACGCCGCCGCCCTCAAAAAGCTCCGCGAGGATGCCGCGGCGGACGAAAACGTAATGCCGGCCTTGATCGAAGCCGCCGAAGCACACGCGACGGTCGGCGAAATGATGAACACGCTCAAAGAAGTCTACGGCCCCTACGACGGCGGCCCGGAGATGTAGCGGCCCGCGCCCCGCGCCGGCCGAATCGTAGCGTCCCGCGCCCTCGCGCGGCCGCAAACGTGGACCATGCAACCACCACGCAATCGCATCAACCCGCAGGATCTGACGACCTACGGCCGCAGCCGTGCCGTTCGCCTGCCCGATTGCACCTACGCCGCGGATGAGATCATCCACGTCACGATCTGCGCGAATGCCGGTGAGCCCTTCGCGGATCGGCAGCTCGCTGAGCTGGTCTCCGAAAGTGTTGGCTTCTATTGCCGCAAACTGAAATACCGGCTATTCGGTTACTGTCTGATGCCCGACCATCTGCATGTCCTGCTTTCGCCGATGGGTTCGGGGACACCTCTCGGTAAGTGGCTGTTGGCTTTCAAGAACTACACCAGCCGCAAGTTCGCGAACGCGGGCGGAACGCCGCCGCTCTGGCAGCGGTCGGCCTACGACCACGTGTGTCGCAACGACGAAACGCCGGAGACGGTTCTCGCATACATCATAAACAACCCCGTGCGCGCCGGCCTGGTCCAGAGCTGGCACGATTGGCCCTTGAGCTGCGTGTTCATCGAAGTCTGACAAGGGTTGCGTTAGCATGGGATGGACAACTTGCCGAGGCATAGGTGCGTGGGTGACCGCGGCCGCGCGAGGGCGCGGGCCGCTACTTCCAGGCCCAAACGTCTCCCCGCCTGAAATGTGACGCACCACTCGACATACGCTACCACTCCAGCCGATAGCAAGCCGTCCGAAACTCCGTTAATGTGAATGACGTGTTTCGCCGAACTATTTGTTCCGGCGCCGTCTGTGCAAGGATTTCCCGCGTGCGTAAGTACCGTTTCGATGTCTTCGCGGCCGTTTGGGTTCCGTACGCGCTGCTGGTTCAGCGATTCTGGTTCGTCACGGACGATGCGTTCATTTCGTTTCGCTACGCCCGCAACCTCATGCTCGGACACGGGTTGCGGTTCAACCCGGGCGAGCACGTTCCCGTCGAGGGCTACAGCAACTTTCTGTGGGTGATGGTCTGCGCGCTGTTCGAGTTCTTCCGGATGGACATGACGCTCTGGCCGCCGCTGGTCTCGACCGCCTGCGGAACGATACTACTCTGGATCATATTCGACACATTGCGACGACGGTTGGAGATAGGCACGCCGGTGGCGGCGTTGGCGACCTTGTCGCTCGGATGCTTTCCGCCATTTGCGTTGTGGTCGTCCAGTGGGCTGGAGACGGTGCCGTTTGCCCTGCTGGTTTTTGTTACCTTCGAGCGGCTGGTGCTTCGGCGGGCCGGCCCCGACGGCGTTGGGGCGGGGATTGCAGGGCTGTTGCTAGCGCTCATTCGACTGGAAGGCGTCGCGTGGGTGGTGGTGATTCTGATCCTGGCGCTTATCTCGCGGCGTATTGCCGGACAGCGTGGCCCACGGCCTTTTATCGTTTGTGCCTTGATTGTCGGAATCGGATACGCGATCTACTTCGGTTGGCGATATTCGTACTATCAAATGCCGCTGCCGAACACGGCGTATGTGAAAGGTGATTTGGACACGGCCCGGCTGATGCGGGGGGTAAATTATGTTGTTTCGTTCGCGCTGGCGTTTCTGACGCCGATCCTGATTCTGCCCGGAAGCTTGTGTGCACTGCGGCACAGGCGGATCGCGGTTGGGTTGCCGATCGCGGCGCTGGCGTGGGCGTTTCCGGCGTACGCCGTCGTTGTGACGGGCGACTTCATGACAATGGGACGCTTTCTGATCCCCGGACTCGCGTTTTGTACAATCCTGCTGGCGTGGCTGCTGAATGACTTGTGGGGTCTGGGAGGTCGTGGAGCGTTTAACACAACTCCACCTGACGAGCCGCGGGTTTCAGCCCGCGCGGCGCCGCGCGGACTGAAGTCCGCGGCTCTTCGGGTATTGTTGTCGCCTCGATCCATGACTATCGTTGCGGCACTGGGTGTGATCGTGGTTGGCTTGCTTCCCGGGTGGGACACGCATCTGGTTCCGCAAGCCGCCCGCGAGAGATTCCGCTTCCGGTTCAATACCGAGGACTTCAAGAGCGAGTTCGCACAGTGGCAGGCACAGTCGGCGAACACCGCCATATGGACCCGGCGTGGCAAGGCCCTGAAAAGCTATGTCGAGCAGCGTGACTTTCCCGAGCCGAACCCTTCGTACGTCGCCGGCGCGATCGGCGCCAGCGGCTATTACTCGAACCTGTATATCCACGACAAGCACGGGCTGGTAACGCCGGAGGTGGCCCGGCGGGAAGTTGATCCGGGCGGAGCCTTGCGGTCGCCAGGGCATGACAAACAGGTACCGAAAGAATATTTCTTGAAGGACAAGCCGACGATTCTGCTGGCCATGGTTGAGCCGGGGACGGATCCGCGGGTCGTCGCAAACGTGTGCCTCCAACAAGCACGGGCGCTGCGTCTGGAACAGTCGCGACTACCGTTGTTGCGCAAGTATGTGGTTGATTTCGCCCGTGTCCCTTGCGAAGACTACGCCGAACATCAGTATATCGTCACCTGGACACGGATCGCCGCCGGTGTGGAGCCGCGGGCGGCCTGGACAAAACTCGAACGCCGGCTGAGCGAGTTGAGACATGAAGGGGCATCGGAAATCCGTCCGCAAATCCCTTAGCCGTCTGGGTGCTTCGCGAAGTTGTTTTGAATCGTAAACTTATGATGCAATCTAATCAGAGTGTCGATTCGTCACGTGGGGATCTCCCACCTGCCACTCCCCTACCGTCGTCATTCATGCGCAAGTATCGCTGCGATGTTTTCGCCGCGCTGTGGGTGCCGTACGCGCTGCTGGTGTATCGCTTCTGGTTCGTGACCGACGATGCGCTGATCTCGTTCCGCTACGCGCGAAACCTGGTGCGCGGCTACGGGTTGCGTTTCAACCTGGGCGAGCACGTGCCCGTGGAGGGCTATAGCAACTTTCTGTGGGTAATGCTTTGCACGGTGTTCGACTTTTTCCGGATGGATATCAACTTCTGGCCCCTGCTGGTCTCGTTCGTTTGCGGCACCGTGCTGCTGTGGCTCGTGTTTGACGTGTTGCGGCGACGGCTCGAATTGAACACGACCGTGGCGGCGCTGGCGACGCTGGCGTTGGCGTGCTTCCCCCCGTTTGCATTATGGTCGACGAGCGGGATGGAGACGGTGCCGTTTGCGCTGTTGGTGTTTGTTACGTTTGAGCGGCTGGTGCTACGTCGAGATAGCGCGGCCGGCGTTTCAGCGGGCATTGCCGGACTGTTGCTGGCGCTGATTCGTCTGGAAGGCATCGCGTGGGTCGCGGTGATTCTGATCCTCGCGATCGTCTCACGGCGTCTCGCCGGGCAGCGCGGCCCGCGGCCATTTGCAGTGTGTACCTTAATCGTTTGTATCGGGTACGCGATCTACTTCGGCTGGCGGTGCTGGTACTTTCAAGAACTGTTGCCGAATACAGCGTACGCAAAGGCGGAGTTGGACGCCGTCCGGCTGGTGCGGGGGCTGAACTACGTGTTCTCATTCGCGCTGGTGTTTCTGAGTCCGTTCCTGATCCTGCCGGGCAGCCTGTTCGCGCTGCGCCGTAAACGGATCGCGGTCGGCTTGCCAATCGCGGCGATGGCGTGGGCGTTCCCGGCATACTCGGCAATCGTGACGGGTGACTTCATGGCCATGGGCCGCTTCCTGATCCCCGGCCTGGCGTTCAGCACGATCCTGCTGGCCTGGATGCTGAACGACTTGTGGAGTGTGGGATGGTTCAGACGGAGCGCGACCGTTGTCGCCGCCCTGATCGTCATCGTCGTCGGCCTGTTGCCGGGATTGGCAGAGCCCTGGAATTGTCACCTTGTGCCGGAGCCGATTCGAGAACGTTTCCGGTTCCGCTTCAACAAGCCCGAATTCGACAGCGAGTATGACCGCTGGCAACACCAGATCGAGAACACGGTCAAAGGGACCCGGCTCGGCAAGGCGCTGCGGAGCTACGTCTCGCAGCGGCATCTATCTGATAAACGACCGTCATACGTGTGCGGCGGAATCGGCGCGGTCGCTTACTACTCGGATGTGTATCTTTATGATTCGAACGGGTTGGTAACGCCCGAGGTCGCGCGTCGCAAGCTCGATCACAACCAGAAGCTGCGCACGCCGGGGCATGAAAAATGGGTGCCCAGCGAATATTTTCTGAAGGATAACCCGACGATTCTATTCGCGAGCGTGGTGGAAAACGCGGACTCACGTGGGATCGCGGGCGCGTGCGTGCGCGAGGCGCGTGCGCTGCGACAAAACTATTTCGACTTGCGGCTCGACCGACGGTACGTAATCGATTTCGCCCGTGTCCCGGTGGACGACGAAAACGGAAGCCCACGCTACATCGTTACCTGGACGCGAATCGCCGCCGACAGCGATCCGCAAGCAGCGTGGAACGATTTTGAGAATCGCGTGCGCGGATTGCTGCGTGGCGAGCATCTGCCTTTGTCACGGTAGTGCAAACGAGTACGCGGGCTACACACGCGAAGATAAAGGGCATTGACGTTTCGGCAAGGGTTTACCCGTCGCGTGAGAAAATTGATATGTTCTACACGGTGATCGATGATGAGCCGGTAACGCAAGGGACAACAGTGTATAATCAGCAGTCAGGAGGCTGCCGATGACGAACGAATTCACGGGAGTGTTCGAGCAGGACGGCCAATGGTACATCGGGTATTGTCCCGAGATGCCCGGCGCCAATGGACAGGGACACACGTTGGACGAATGCCGGGAAAGTCTCGCCGACGCCATCCGATTGATCCTCGAAGATCGACGCGAACAGGGACTCGCGGGGGTCCCCCCGGACGCGATTCGGGAAACGGTGGTCGTCCGGTGAAACGTGCCGCGTTGCTTCGCCGCCTGCGCCGCCACGGATGTGTTCTAAAACGCGAAGGCGCGAAACACTCTCTCTGGGTAAATCCGGCGACCGGAGCGGTGGAGACCGTTCCGCGACACAACGAAATCGCGGAGCGTCTCGCGCAAAAGATCTGCGACGGACTCGGGATTCCGCGGTCTTGAGCGCCGATCAGACTCAACATGATCGAGACCGAGGCTAAAACAGGACCATGAAATGACCAATCGTGAAATTAACGGTAGCGCGCTTCCCGCCACGTATCGCAATGGTTTCGAACAGTTCGCCCAGGCTTTGCTCGAACTCGCCGGGGACAACCTGATCGGACTGTCCGCGTTCGGCGGCTGGCTGGAGAGCGATCCGTTCTTTGAAAAGACGCCGGCGCGCAGCGTCGCGGTACTCGAGCGCGTCGATTTGAAAATGCTCGATCGGCTGGCGTCGTCGGGTGCGAAATTCGGGAAATCAAATCTCAGCGCGCCACTGATGATGACGCCGGAGTACATTAAAAGTTCGTGCGACGTATTCCCGCTGGAACTGATGGAAATCCAGCAACTGCACGCACTGGTCGCCGGCGAGGACCATTTCGCCGAACTAACCTTCGAGCGGCGCGACGTGCGGCTGCAATGCGAACGCGAGTTCAAGGGCGAGCTGATCCAGCTCCGGCAGGGGTTGCTGGCGGCGGCGGGCAAACACCGGCTGTTGCCGGAATTGTGCCACGCCTGCGCGGCACGGATCGTCCGCATGTTGCGCGGCGTGCTGTATCTCGGCGGTGTGAACCCGGCACCGAAGCTGACGCGCGACATCGTTAAAAAAGCGTCGGAGGCGACCAGCCAACCGCTCGAAGCACTGACGCGGGTCGTAACGATGCCCGACGTGATCGAATTCGACGCGTTCGAACGCTTCTACAACGAAGTCGACGCGCTCACGCACTATGTGGACGGTCTGCCGAATGCGTAACCCGCCGCCGGAAAAGCCGCATGGCCATCCACGGCGATTATCAGTTCGCCGTAAAAGTCATGTAGCGTCGGGTCTCCGTGCCCGACGTGGGATGAAAACGGCGTTCCACGGCCGACGCGGGGGTCGGCCGCTACATCTATGGGCACGCCGAATTCTGCGGCGGCCTGTTATGACAAAAGGGACAGGTTGTAATGTGCGCAAACGAAATCTCCTACTACTATCCGCGAATACGATGCTAGTGACTCTGAAACAAAAACGATTGGGAAACGTCGTTCGGCACGTTGTCGTCGGGCTGCTTATCTTCGCAACGGCTTCGGTCGCCGTCGGGCAAAACCTGCCGGTCCCGCGTAATCACGTCGAGGACCGGGCCGGCGTGATCAAGCCGGACGTCGAGCGGCGTTTGATATCAGTGCTCGCCGACCTGGAACGAAAGACCGGGGCGCAGATGATCGTGCTGACGATCAAAACAACCGGCGGCGTACCGATCAAGGACTACACCCTCGCACTCGGCGAACGGTGGAAGCTCGGCCATAAAAAGGAGGAGAACGGTGCGCTGGTCGTCGTAGCGGTCAAGGATCGGAAGTATCAGATCGAGACCGGTTACGGACTGGAAGGTGTTCTTCCCGACTCGTTCTGCGGGAGCGTCGGGCGAAAATACTTTCAGCCGTACTTCCGCCAAGGCGATTACTCCAACGGCATCTACCAGGGTGTGCTCGCGCTCGTGCAAAAAGTGGCAAATGAGGCGAATGTGAGCATCAGCGGAGCGGCGGCACCGATAGCGCAGCGTTCGACCGGCCGAAGCGGCTCCGGACGCCGCCCACGCGCGGGCCTGCTTGGCTCATGCGGCATACTCCCGATCATCATAATGATCGTCGTTTTCAACATATTACGAGGCCGCGCGGGCTACCGCCGGCGTTGGGGGGGCTCTGGGGGTGGCAGTTGGCTGACGTTGATGCTGCTCGGCAGCATGTTGGGCGGCGGCCGACGATTCGGCGGCGGCAGTAGCTGGGGTGGAGGCTTCGGCGGGGGTGGTTTCGGTGGCGGCAGCTTCGGCGGGGGTGGGGGCGGTGGCTTCGGTGGAGGTGGCGCCGGTGGCAGTTGGTAAAGTCTGTAAAAAATGCGGCAATCGCGTCGCCGATCCGGCGGCGAAATTCTGCAACAACTGTGGTGAGGTGCTCGTCATGAAAAAACGATCCAGCGTCGCCGGCGTTTTGCTGGCTGTTGTCGTGGTCCTGGTCGCGTTCGCCGTCGTCGGCGGCGGGTGTGCGTACACCGGCTACAACAAGGCCATCCGCCTGGACGAGAACGTCAAAGGCACCTGGGCACAGGTCGAGAACGTCCTGCAACGCCGCTATGACCTGATCCCCAACCTCGTCGAGACGGTCAAGGGCTACGCCAAGCACGAAAAGGAACTGTTCACGAACATCGCCGAGGCCCGGACGAAATATTTCCAATCAAACACGCGTGGCGACAAAATCGCGGCGGCGCGGGGCCTCGAAGGGATGCTGTCGCGGCTGCTCGTGCTGCGCGAGGCATATCCGGAACTGAAGTCGCAGGAAAGCTTCCTGAAATTACAGGACGAGCTGGCCGGCACCGAGAACCGCATCTCCGTCGAACGCAAACGATACAACGACGCCGTCAGAACGGTGAACACGTATCGGCGCGGGATCCTGGGGAGCATCTTCTGCGGCTGGGCGGGGGTCGAAAAGTCAGAGTACTTCGAAGTCTCGGAAGAAGCCAAGGCGGCCCCAAAGGTCAAGTTCGACGACGATTAACGCAACGATCCGCGGGCTTGCCGCCCGCGCCCACTAATCAGAACCCTGAGCAAATCTGAAGGGTCGGCGCTACAAACAGTCGATTTCTTCACGGTTTGCGAGGATTTCTCGCTACATGGGTGGCCCGTCGCTTTAGCGGCGGGGGACACGAATGGACCATCGATTCGTGTCCCCCACGGCTAAAGCCATGGGCCACCCGGTGATATGGACTCTCGGCCCCTTGGTCCCTTTGGTTGCGGCCAACGGCCGCGCTGTGCTATGCGTCGTCGTGCGGGTCGAGTTGCGAGTTGTCTTCCTCAACGATGATTTCACCCTTCTTCGGTTTGCGTTTGCGCTTCTTGCCACGTTCGTTCTTGGGTTTACGTCCGGCACGGAGACCGGACGCTACGTCCCTCGCTTGCGCTTCGGGCTCGGATGTACGTCCGGCACGGAGACCGGTCGTTGCTTTTGGTGGTCGGCGACCGGCGGCGATGTCTTCTTCGAACGTCTTCTTGCGACGAAGGATGTGGTGGTAGTGTTGGCCGAAGCGGTGGGATTCGTCGCGAATCTGCTGTAACAGGCGCAGCGCCTCGTTGTTTCGGGCGAGCTTGAGCGGCTTGGCGCGGGCCTGGACGTAGACCAGCTCTTCGCGTTTGGCCAGCGAAACGACCATCGCCGGCTTGACCGCTTCGACGCCGTCCGCTTCGACCGCGCCGCGCATGTGCTCGAAGGCTTCCAGCGCGGCGTGGAGTTGCCCGATGCCGCCGTCGATCAGGATCACGTCGGGAAACAGCTCCTCGGCAATCGCGGCGTATTTGTACCGCCGGGCGATCACCTCGCGGATCATGGCGTAGTCGTCCATGCCCTCGACCGTCTTGATCTTGAATCGCCGATAGCCGTTCTTGAACGGCTTGCCGTCGATGAAGCACACCAGCGAGCCGACCGACGCCTCGCCTTGCAACGTGGCGATATCAATACCCTCGATAATCCGCGGCGGCTCGGGCAATTCGAGCAACTTTTGCAGCTTTCCGAGCCCGGCGGCCGGGTCGATGTAAAAAACCTCCGGCTGAACATGCTCGTCCACGCTGCCGCTGAGCGAGAGCGACTCGATCGCCTTGATGCGATCACGCAGGACGGCGGCGTCTTCGTACTGTTTCCGCTCGGCGTCCCGCTCCATTTCCTTCCGCATCTGCCGTAGCAGAACGCTCCGCTTGGATTTCAATAGCTTGATAAACCGCTTGATGTCGGCGGCGTAGGCCGGCTTGCTGATCCGGTCGCCACAGGGGGCGGTACACCGGTCGATCGCGTGCAACAGGCAGGGACGGAAAAAGCGGCGCCGCTCGTCGTCCGCCCGGATTACCAGCTCGCACGTGCGGAATTTGAACACCTTCTGAAGCGCGTTGACGGCGTCGCGCAGACCGGTGGAGCTGATGAACGGGCCGAAGAGCTTGCTGCCCTTGATCCGCGGTCGGCGGGTCACGTATACCCCGGGAAAGTCGTCCCGCGTGGTGATTTCGAGGTACGGGAACGTCTTGTCGTCCTTGAACTGCTCGTTGTAAGGCGGCTGAATGTCCTTGATCAGGCGGTTCTCGCTCAGCAACGCGTCGACTTCGGTCTCGCAGTCGAGGAAGTCGATATCTTGCACGAGTGAGGCCATGCGGGCGATTTCGGGGCTGCGTGTGTTGAGCAGGTCGGCCGAGTCCTGGAAATAGCTCGAAACGCGTGACCGCAGATCGCGAGCCTTGCCGACGTACAGCACGCGGCCTTCGGCGTCCTTCATCAGGTATACGCCGGGGGTCTTGGGCAGGTGTACGATCTTCTCACGGAGCCCGGCAATGCGTGGATCGAGGGTCTCGGCCATGATCGGCTGATTATAGTACGAGCGGGGAGCGAGTTCCCGCCCGGTTCCTCGGGTACCTCGCATGTGAGGAAAACCGTTCCCGACGCCCGCTCCAGACCGATAATTCGGTCACTTGGGCCTTGCAAACCGTCCGACCGGCTGCTAAAAACGCCTAAGAGCAACCGGTTTCGGGCCGAACCAGGTCGGATCGACGGCCGTGAAAGCCGATAGAGTGCGTAATCAACCCGACTCGCGCGGAGAGAGAGTAGATGGAATCTTACGAAAATCTCAAGCAGTTGGTAGAAGAGGTCGCCGAGGACATCTACAAGGCGGCCGGCGGAAACAAGGCCGCCGGCACCCGTGTCCGCAAAGTGATGCAGGACATCAAGAACACGGCCCAGGAAGTGCGCAAACAGATCCTCGACATCCGGGAGACCGAGGAAAGCCAGCCGTAGTTTCTGCCGGCTTCCCGGTCCTGGTTTAAGATCGCCCCTGCTGCCCGGATGGCAATATGCCCCCGCCGATCATCCTCGACCCGTCCACGCTGGATTTCGAGCATCCGATCGCCGATCGCGATGAGATCATGCGCGTCAACCCACATCGGCACGAGTTCGCGCTGCTCGACGGAATCGTCTATTGCGACATGGAAAGCGGCGTATTCGCCGGCTATCACGACGTGCGCGAGGACGCCTTCTGGGTTCGCGGGCACATCCCCGGGCGGCCGCTGTTCCCCGGCGTGATGATGATCGAGTCGGCCGCGCAATTGGCGAGCTACATGACTCACTGCATGCTCGAAGCCAAGGGCTTCATCGGTTTCGCCGGGATCGACAAGGTCAAGTTCCGCGGAACAGTCACGCCGCCGGCCCGTTTCGTGATCATCGGCCGGGGCAAGTCGATCAAGCGCCGCCGAACCATCTGCGAAACACAGGGCTTCGTCGACGACACAATGGTTTTCGAAGCCGAAATCACCGGCATGCGCGTCTAACGACGTTTCCAATTGCACCTTTTCAAGTAGCGGCCGGCGCCTCGCCGGTCGTCGACTTCGCAATACACTTTGCAACGACAACAAACGCCCCGCGTTTCGATATGACAACGCCGGAACATGTAAAACGATTCGCGGAAACCGCGCTGCCTGAAATACACACGTGGTCCGACCGACCCACGACCGATGATCTAGCCCCCCTACCGGGCTGTCCGGCGGTTTTCCTATTCGTTGACGAGGCCGGTACCCCCATCCAGCTACTGACCACGCAACAGCTCAAACGCGTGGTCGTTTCGCGCCTGAGCGAGCCGCAAGAGTCTCGCCGTGGACGAACCGACTTGGCCGCGGTCGCGCGGGGCGTGCGTTGGCGGCAGGTTTACTCACCGTTTGAGGCCCGCTGGTGGTATTACCGCCTGGCCCGCGTCATGCACGCGCGAGAGTATCGCAAGCTCGTTTCGTTCTCACCGGCGTGGTTCCTGCACGTGGATTGGACTCGACCCGTGCCGGAACTGCGCGTCACCGAACGAATTTGGTACCTGGCAGGGGATTTCATCGGCCCCTGGCCGACGCACAAGAGCTGTCAGCAGGCGCTCGAGGGGCTCTGGGACCTCTTCGACCTGTGCCGTTATCCGGAGCAGGTCCGCAAAGCGCCCGGCGGCACGCCTTGTGCATACGCCGACATGGGCCGCTGCGACGCCCCCTGCGACGGTTCGCTGCCGCTGGAAGTGTACATCGAGCGCAGCCGGGCCGCATGGCGATTTGCCGAGGGTGACATCGCGTCATGGCTGCAATCGGCGACCGAGCGCATGAAGCAGGCCGCCGCCCAACAGCACTACGAGTTGGCCGGTCAGCTCAAGCAACAGCTCGATTTCGCGCGGATGTGGCGCGAGCGCTGGTCGCCGACGGTTCACCAATCGGAACATCTAAACCTGCTGCTGATCGTGCCGGCTACCCGACGCAAGGCATGGAAGCTGTTCCTGTTTCGACAAGGACACTTGACCGACGGCCCGCTGCTGTCGGACCGCAAGCTCGCGCAACAGACACCGGCTTGGCTATCCGAGCAGTTAAAGCAGCCGCCAGACGAACTAGACAACATAGTACGTATGGAACAAACCTGGCTCGTGGCCCACTTTTTGCAACACAAGGAAGCCCGCGTTGCCATTGTCGAAGTGCTGCCCGATGCAGAGGCTCCACCCGATCTGGAGGGCAGCTTGCTGGACGTCTTGAAGTAGGGTGCGTCTTGACGCACCCTTTGAATGTTGACCCGTTGTTGGTGCGGCAAGCCGCACCCTACATCCCCAGGCCGCTACTCCGGCGGTGTCAGCAGCGTCAGCTTGCCGGGGAGGATTTCGTAGTCGATGTGCGTGGCCGATTCGGTCAGCACCTCGCCGTCGGCGTGAATCGGCGTGCCGGGGTTGCTCTCGATCGTAATGCGGCGTGCCCGTTTATAGACGATCTTCGGATGGCGGACGTGCGTGCCGCGGAAAAGCTTCGGAAGCAGTCCTAGCACTTCCAGCTTCGACAGCTCCGGTGCGAGGACGAAGTCAAAGAGCCCGTCATCGAGCCGGGCGTCGGGGGCCATGCGGAACACGCCGCCGCAACGCGGGCTGTTGCAGACGCTGAACAGGTTGACCGGTCCCTCGTAGCCGCCGTCGTCCCAGGTGATGCGCATCTGCCACGCTTTGAGCTTGCGCATCGCCCGCAGGAGCGCGACCACGTAGCGCAGGTTCCCCGAAAGCCAATGAATCCGCATGTTCTCAATCGTGACCATCGACTCCATCGCGACAGCGCAGTTGTTATCGAAATAGCGAGCGGCGGCGGGCTTGTCCGCCCGTGCGTACGTCACGCGGCCCGCGTCGATTCGGCGGACATTCCCGGCGGCGAGCACGGCAGCCGCCTGTTGCAGATCATGCGGCAAGCCTGCCATCTCGGCGAAATCGTTCCCGGTTCCCAACGGCAAAACACCCAGCGGCTTTGTCGGCCCCGCCCCCGCCGCCGTCAGCAGGCCGTTGACGACTTCACTGACGGTTCCATCGCCGCCGGCGGCAACGATCGCGTCAACGCCCACCCGGGCGCCATCCAACGCCGCCCGGGTCGCCTCGCCGACGGCTTTCGTTTCGATCAGCTCGTAATCCAGGCCGGCCGCTCGCAGCGCCGCGTGCACCGCGTCGGTCCTGCCACGGGCGTTCCAACGCCTGGCGAATGGGTTGAGGATGACCCTAAGCTTCACATTAACCTTGGTATACCTAGGATGGCCGATACAGTCATGTCACAGACTGTAGCGGCCATTGAATCGCCGTGCGTATCACTGTCCGCGCAACAGGGCGAGCGCTTCGGCCCGTGTCTTGTCGACGGTCTGCATCAAGCCGCGGAGGGCGGATGTAACCATCACGCTGCCGGATTTCTTGACGCCGCGGCAGGTCGTACACGTGTGCACCGCTTCCAACAGCACAGCGCAGCCCTTGACGTGGACCTTCTGGGCCAGCAGGTCGGCGATTTGCGAGGTCAGGCGCTCCTGAACCTGGGGACGATGGGCAAAGGTATCGACGATCCTCGCCAGCTTCGACAGCCCGACCACCTTGCCGCCGGGAATGTAGGCGATGTGCGCCTTGCCTTCGAACGGCATCAGGTGATGCTCGCACATGCTGTTGAACGGGATGTCGCGCAGCGCCACCATCTCGTGGTGGTCCTCGTCGAACATCGTTTCCAGGTGTTTCTCGGGACTTTCGCGCAGCCCGTCAAACAGCTCGGCGTACATGTGCGCGACGCGGGTCGGCGTCTTGCGAAGCCCGTCACGCTCCGGGTCTTCACCAATAGCCAAAAGCATCTCACGCACGGCCCGTTCGATGCGGGGAATATCGATGTTGGGATGTTCAGTGTTTTCGTTGGACATTGTAAGTCAGATTGAAAGACCACGGTCCTTTGCGGGGCTACCCCCTCCTTGTGGGTGGGGTCCCCTACTATCTCCCCTCGCTAACGCTCAGGGCTCGGATTGACGGCCGGTACGGGGCCCGGCCGCTACTTTTCTACGGCAGTCGGCGTTGTAGATAATCCACGATCAGACGCACGCCGAAGCCGGTTGCTTCCTTGTCGTTTTCATCGGTGGCCGGGCCGGCGATGTCGATGTGCGCCCAGGGAACGTTATCGCTGACGAATTCCTTCAGAAACATCCCGCCAACGATCGGGTGGGCGAAGCGTTTGTTGCCGGTATTCCTGATGTCGGAATCCTGCCCCTTGATTAAATCGCGATACTCGTCCCACAACGGCAGCCGCCAGAGACGTTCGTATGTTCGTCGGCCGGACTCGCCGAGTTCGGCCGAAAGCGTATCGTCGTTGCTCATCAGTCCGGCGGCGACCTTGCCGAGCGCTATAACAACGCCGCCGGTCAATGTCGCGAAATCGATCAGCGCGGTGGGCTTGCACTGCTTTTGGGCATACCACAGCGCGTCTGCCAGTATCAGCCGCCCTTCCGCGTCGGTGCTGATGACCTCGACCGTCTTTCCGCTCGCCATTTTCAGGATGTCGCCGGGCTTATAGGCTTCGTGCGAGATGGCGTTTTCCGCCGCCGCTATCAGACCGACGATATTACAGCGCAGCTTGAGCGTGGCGACGGCCTTCATGATGCCGAGCACGGTCGCCCCGCCGCACTTGTCGAACTTCATGGATTCGAGCCCGGCCCCCGGTTTGATCGAGTAGCCGCCGGTATCGAACGTGATGGCCTTGCCGACCAGGACGGTGTTGGGGCGCACGCGCGGCGCGCCTTTGTATTCAAGTCGAATCAAACAGGGTTTATGCTCGGCCCCGCGACCGACGGCGATGAGCCCGCCCATGCCCAGCCGTTTCAGTTGAGCATAGTCGAGCACGGTACACTTGAGCTTGTGCAGCCGCGCCAGACGCCGGGCCTCGGCCGCCAACGTGGTCGGATTGATGACGTTGGCGGGCTGGTGCGCGATCCGACGGGCGTAGTTAATCGCCTCGGCAAGCGTGACGGCCTCGCGGATTTTCGGCATCTTGGTGATGATGTACGCCTTGTCATCGGACGCCACCTTGATGCGCACCTTGACCAATTCGTCCTTATCCGGCTCCTTATGCTCGGTGAAACGGAAACCTGCAAGTGTCATACCGCCGGCCCATTCCGAAACAGGCCGCTCCACATCGTGCGAGAACAGCCCGTCGATCCAGAGCGTGGCCTGCTTGATCTTCTCGTTGATCAGCCACTTCGCGGCGCAGGCCGCGGCCTTGCGAATCTGGTGCGCGCTGAGCTTCTTCGACTCGCCCAGGTTGACGACGACGATGCGGCGGTAGACCCCGCTGCGCGTCGTGTGCGACAAGTGCCCGACGTCCTGGCCGAGAGCGCCGACGTCGACGAGCTCGGAGACGGCGTCGTCGCAATGGGCGTCGACCTGCGAGAGCAACTGCATCGGGGGTTTGGGTTTGGAGGCGAGGGGAACGATCAACACGTGCCCGCCGGCGCCGGCGCGTGCGCCGCTGACAAACTCGAAAGTGGTTCCGTTATTCGGCATGAGCAATCCTGCAAGCTTCTCTTCTCACGACTCATCAATACAAAAGGCACAACAGCGCAGCGTACCACGAGGCCGCACCGGGCGAAAGTCGTCAGCCGCACCGGCGGATGACACCCCGATGACACGGATGCATGACCGTCTGGTCGGGCCGGGAACCAGTTTGGGAGAACGTGGAGCCCGCAATGAGGGAGTTGTCGCAGAGCCCCGGAGGGGCGGCAGTCAATAGCCGGGGGCGTCAGCCCCCGGAACGCGAGCACACGGTATACCCAGCCCCGGAGGGGCGGCAGAAGGGCTCAGTTGCCACGGATTTCTGTCGCCCCTCTGGGGCTTATCCTCTCGCGCCAACGTTTCCGGGGGCTGACGCCCCCGGCTACTGACTTTCGCCCTTTCAGGGCTGCTATCTGCATATTCTAAGGTGAGATTCGGCTAATTGGGGTTATCGTTACTCTGGAAGTTGGCGCGAACCGACTCGGAAACCTAACCCCGTCTCGGCATCTAATACCCCCGCATTTCGTTGGGGGTGCCACCAAGATTAGTCACACCCCGACGACACCGCCAACGTTGCCGCCTATTGCGTGTCCACAGCGAAAACAGCACAATAGCTATGCCGACCAGGCAGCGAGCGAAGCGAATACCGGATTATGACACAGGTGAACCAGGCACTCCTTAAATCCTCGAACACGTCGGGCACGACGCCAACCACCAACGCAACCGATGAGCGCTCCAGGGGAGCGTCGGCGTCTCGCCGGCAACGCGTGACGCAACTCACCAGCGCGACCGACGAGCGCCAGTTGAACTGGTACGCACGCGCCAAGTTCACCCTCGTGCGTTGCTTCCTCTGGGGCTGGGCCCGGCTCTTCAGCCTCAAGGGGCTTTACCTACTCGGCCAGACATTTGGGACCCTGGAATACCTGATTAATTTCAACCGTCGAGCACGCTGTCGGCAGGCCCTGAGCCAGGTTTTCCCCGAGGGACTTGGCAAGGCCCGGGAGCGAAAAATTACCCTCGACTATTTCCGCCGAACCCGTTGCGACAAACTGCTTTACCTGATTTTCGACCGGCTTCCAAAAGAGAAGATCCTCCACCGGATCAGATTCCACGGCCGACAGTACGTCGATGAGGCGCTCCAGCGCGGCCGCGGCGCCTACCTGATGGCCAGCCACCACGGCTCGCACCACGTCTTCGGCCTGCTGTTTGCCCTGATGGGTTATACAATCGCCGGTATCCGCGACCGCAACGAGGGCGCCGCCCGCGTCTACATCCAACAGAAGTTCGCGGAAACCTTTCCCGAAATCACCAATAATGTTCGGATCCACTTTGCCGACAGCTTCCCACGCACTATCTATCGCTTCTTCCAGGATAATTGCCTACTGGGTAGCGCTCTCGATGTCAGCCGTGTCCGCGATCAGTCTCTCAAAACGTGTCCCGTGAAAATCTTCGGCGAAACGCGCGAGTTCCTGACCGGCACTCTGCAAATCGCCTTACGCTGCCGTACAACAATCGTGCAATTATTCCTGGTCTCCCGGCCGAATTTCTACTTTCGGCTGATTGTGAATCCGCCGCTGTACATTCCGAACGGAGACGAAAAGGGCGACTCGCCGGAGCGCGTCGCCGAACTGATGCAGCGCTATGCCGACGGGATCGAAGCCCACGTGCGCGAGTATCCGGACCACCTGAGCCGCATCTAAACCCCGGAAATCCTGCTTGGTCCAGCCCCGCGGGGTCGGCAGTTAATAGCCGGGGGCGCCAGCCCCCGGAAGTCGTTCCCCGTGACGGAAAGCCCCGCGGGGGCGACAGAGAACGGCGCAACCGCCCTTGCGAGCTTCTGTCGCCCCCGCGGGGCTGATTAGACCTGTCGCTCGCAATCCGAGGGCTGACGCCCTCGGCTATTGACTATCGCCCTTCCAGGACTGGCAAAAGCGACCCGCTAAAAGTGTCACGGACTCAGACGCTACATGACTTTTATGGCGGGCTGGATAGGAAGGCGAGATAAGGTTACTATTCGCGATCAATCGGGTCCGCACAAAGTCCGGCGCGGCCCGCGGTAAAGCGGCGATACGCCGCCGACAGGGAATGTATAAGGGTCCATAATCGACAATCAGGGTCAAGTTGTGAAGTTTATTCTGATCGACCGCATCAGCGAACTCGAGTCGGGCAGGCGCATCGTCGCGCACAAAGCCCTCTCGCTGGCCGAGGAATACCTCGGGGACCATTTCCCCGCCTTCCCGGTCCTGCCGGGGGTCTTGCAGCTCGAAGCGATGGTCCAGGCCTCGGCCTGGATCGTCCGCGAGGCGCTCGACTTCGCCCCGAGCCTGGTGCTGCTCAAGGAAGCCCGCAACATCACCTATAAAAGCTTCCTGGCACCCGGACAGGTGCTCACGATCGAATCGAATTGCAAGGAGCTGACCGCCGAACAGAGCGTCTTCACAGCCGGCGGCTCGGTCGACGGCCGGGAAATCGTCAAGGGCAAGCTGACGCTGCGTCACCTGAACCTGGCGGACAGCAATCCACACCTGGCCGAAATAGACGACAAAATCCGCACTCACATGCGCGCGCTCTTCGACCTGACCTGGGTCAGGCGACCCGTGGGTGTGGCGGTTGGTTAATTGTTATTCGCGTGACCAGCGCAAACGAGTGGAGGCAGCCATCGATGCCAGCAGTATCCAGGGAAGAAATCTTTGAAACAGTCAAACAAACGCTGATCGACGCCCTGAGTGTCGAGGACGACGAGGTCACCGAAGAGGCAACGCTGACCGGGGATCTCGGGGCCGAGTCGATCGACTTTCTCGACATCGTTTTCCGGCTCGAAAAGTCGTTCGACATCAAAATCCCGCAGGAGGAATTGATCTCCCGCGACGTGTTGAGCAACCCCGACTATGTGAACGATCGCAAGCTTAACGAGGTCGGCATCAAGGCCCTCAAGGAGGCCATGCCGCACGCCGACCTGACCGAGTTCGAGAAAGACCCCGACATCGACAAGATTTCCGACGTCTTCACGGTCGCCACGATCGTGCGGTTCGTCGAGACTAAACTGGCCGCAAGCTGAGAAACGCCGTGCGCTGGATTTGGATAGATCGGTTTGAGCTGTTCGAGCCCGGCGTCCGCGCCGTCGCCATCAAGAACGTCTCGCTCGCCGAGGACCACATCCACGACCACTTCCCCGGGTTTCCGATCATGCCCACCTGCCTGATGGTCGAGGGCATGGCCCAGACCGCCGGCATCCTGGTCGGCGAGGCCCGCAACTTCGAGGAAAAAGTCATTCTCGCCAAGGTCAAACGCGCCGTTTTTCATAGCATCGTCCAGCCCGGCGAGACCATCCGACACGACGCCAGAATCGAACAACTGACCGAGTCCGCCGCCACTACTTCCGGGCGGATCACCGTCGGCGACGAGCTGGTCGGCGAGGTCGATATCGTCTTCTCGCACATCGATCAGAACATGAGCGGGCTCGAATTTCCCGAAGAGAACTTCGTCTTTACCGAAGCCTTTATGTCGCTTTTGAACGCTTTTCGTCAGCGAAGCGGGGAGAGGATCACCCTGTGAACAGCCGGCGTGTAGTCATCACCGGCCTCGCGCCGGTCACCCCCATCGGCGTCGGCGTGACCGACTTCTGGAACGCCCTGCTCGAAGGAAAAAGCGGCATCCGCCGACTGCAATTCTTCGACCCCGCGCGCTTCGAATCGCAAATCGGCGGCGAGATCGACAGTCTAAAAGTCGCCGCTTACGTCCCCAAGAGCTATCGCAAGGCCGGCAAGATCATGGCCCGCGACATCGTCCTCGCCGTCGCCGCCGCTCACCAGGCCGTCACCGACGCCGGCCTGCACACCAAGTGCATCGTCGAGCGCGGCGAAGCCGACGAAGTCAACCTCGACAGCACCCGCTTCGGCGCCAACATCGGGGCCGGCCTGATCTGCGCCGACCTGCCCGAACTCGCCGAAGCGCTGCACAGCGGTACCGAGAACGGCGTCTTCAGCATGGCCAAGTGGGGTGCCGAAGGCATGCACAACCTCACCCCCCTCTGGCTGCTCAAGTTCCTCCCGAACATGCTCGCCTGCCACGTAACAATCGTCCACGACGCCGAGGGACCCAGCAATACCATCACCTGCGGCGAGGCCAGCAGCCATCTCGCTATCGGCGAGGCCTTCCGCACCATCACCCGCGGCGTGGCCGACGTGTGCATCTGCGGCGGAGCCGAGAGCAAAACCAACCATATGGCCCTCATCCGGCAGATTCTGGGAAAGCGGCTCAGCACCAACAACGACAATCCGGAGCAAGCCTGCCGACCGTTCGGCGAAAAACGCGACGGGACGGTGGTCTCAGAAGGCGGCGGGCTGGTGATCCTGGAAGAGTTACAGCACGCCCGGACGCGTGGCGCCCGCGTTTATGCCGAGCTGATCGGATTCGGCGCCGGCAACGACGCCTACGACCCCGCGCAGCCCAGCAAGCCGCACCCCGACGGCCGCGGCCTGGTACTGGCCGCGAAAAAGGCCTTGAAGGACGCGAACATCAGCGCGGACGCGATCGACATGGTCTCCGCCTTCGCATGTGGCCTCGTCGAACGCGACGCGATCGAAGCGAAAGCACTCAACACAATACTAGGCAAGCGCGTCGGCGAGGTTTCGACCGTCGCGATCAAGGGCGGGCTCGGCAACAACGGAGCCGGCAGCGGTGCGCTCGACATCATCGCCGCCGTCTTGGCGATGTACCACGCCACCATCCCGCCGGCGATCAATAGCGAACCAGTCGATCCCGACTTCGGCCTGAAATTGGTTACTAAAGGCTCGGTCGACGCCAACGTGAACGTCGCCCTGTGTAATGCCTACGCGTTAGGCGGCGGCCAAAACGCGAGCCTGATAGTCAAACGCTACCGCGAGTGACGTAGCGTCCGCCCCCCGTGGCGGACGTAGTATTGTCGAAACATCTACGGCCGACAGAGGCGTCGGCCGCTACAAGGAAACTGAAAACACTCCAATGAATCGACGAGTCGCAATAACCGGAATGGGTTGGATCACCCCCCTCGGCCACGAGCTCGAACAGGTCTGGCAGCGCCTCCTTAAAGGCGACACCGCCATGGTGCCCGTCACCATCTTCGACGCCCGCACCTACCCCAGCCAGTTCGCCGCCGAGGTCAAGGAGTTCGACCTCAAGGCCTTCCTCGGCGAGCACTACGACCGGCACAAAACCGCCAGCCGACAGGCGCGTTTCGCCCTCGCGGCCGCCGAGACGGCCTGGAAACACGCCGGCCTCGACGGTATCGGCGAGGCCACGCCTGAAATGGTCGGCGTCTACCTCGGCGGCGGCGAAGGCCCGATCGACTTTGAAAATTTCATGGCCGCCGCCATCGCCGGCTGGAACCCCGAGCGCCGCGAGCTCGACTCGGTCAAGTGGGCCGAGGTTGCTCACGAACGGCTCGACGCGGTCCGCGAGTTCGAGCAGGACCCCAACTGTGCCGCCGGCCACCTCGCCTGCCGCTTCAACGCCCAGGGCCCCAACTTCAACACGCTCACCGCCTGCGCCGCCAGCACGCAGGCCCTCGGCGAGGCCTCCATGCTCATCCGCCGCAGTGACGCCGACATCATGATCTCGGGCGGCGCTCACAGCATGATCCACCAACTCGGCATGACCGGCTTCAATCGGCTGACCGCGCTATCGACCCGCAACGACGATTACAAAACCTCGTCGCGACCCTTCGACCGCACGCGCGACGGTTTCGTGCTCGGCGAAGGCTCCGGCATTTTGATCCTCGAGGAATACGAGCACGCCCGCCGGCGCGGCGCGAACATCCACGCCGAGATCATCGGCTACGGCTCCACCGCCGACGCCTTCCGCGTCACCGACATGCACGAGGAGGGCCGCGGCCCGTCGGCGGCGATGCGGGCCGCCCTCAACGACGCCGGCCTTGACCCCGCCGATATCGACTACATCTCCGCCCACGGCACCAGCACCGTTGAAAACGACAAGATCGAGACGCTCGCGATCCGCAGGGTCTTCGGCGAACATGCCCCAAACACGCCGATCAGCAGCGTCAAGAGCATGTTCGGCCACCTGATCGCCGGCGCCGGCTCGGTCGAGCTGATCACCTGCGTGCTGGCGATGCGCGACGGCATCATCCCCCCCACCGTCAACTACCAGCACCCCGACCCCAACTGCGACCTGGACTACGTCCCCAACGAGCCGAGGAAGGCCGACCTCAAGATCTGCCTCTCCAACAGCTTCGGCTTCGGCGGACAGAACAACACGATCATCGTAAAGAAGATGTAGCGGCCGCCCCCCGTGGCGGCCGTCGAATCGTAGCGTCCGCCGTGCGGACCTTCGTCGGCCGGCCGAAGGATGGGCATAGTGGCTGAACCGGATCTGCACCGTATTCGATGCGCGTGGCAGAACGCCACTCCCGGCGACGTCGTCCGCGCTCTGAATCAGATCGCGGAGTATGCCCCCGACGTGGCGGCGATCATTCGCGAGGAAGCCGAGCGGCGCGGGCTGACGAGCGAATCGGGCGAGGCATTTCCCGCCCCGGCGTATGCGCCAATCCGCCCGCTCGCGCGCAGCGCGGCCGAGCGCCTGGCCAGGATTTGGCGCCCGCTACAAACACAGATCAAACGCCATTCGTACATCAGCGCCGCGGTGCTGGGTGTTGTGTACCACCTGGCCGCCACTAACCTGCCCCATCGCTGGGGGTTAGGGTATCTGTGGCTGGCACTTTATTTCGTCGGTCTGGTCGTGATTTGTCTGCCACTCCGGCGTTATCGCGTGGCGTTCTTCGTACCGTTCACGGCCGGCGGTACGGTGTTGGCAATGTTGTCGATCATCACGCTGCCGGACTTCATCGCGGAATTGCAACCGAATGTTCCGTGGACCTCTATCGCCATGGGACTGCTCTTCCTTTTCGCGGCCTGCTCGATACTGCCCGCGCTGCTGATGACCGGCGCAGCCTTCATCCACAACCGCTACTGGCCCGTACACGAACCCGGCCGTTGCCGCGTCTGCGATTACGACCTGCGCGGACTCCCCAAGCCACGCTGCCCGGAGTGCGGCACACCCTTCGACCCGGTGGAGGTCCCAGCCCTCGCACAAGACGGGCACACGTCCGACTGACGCGACGGTGAGTGTGCGAGGGTGCCCCCCTTGTGTTTGGGCCGGAGAGAATGGAGATCACCTATACGCGGAGGAAGTAGGCGCCGCGTTCAGGCGCGTGCCACTGCTTTGTGATCGCCGGGTGCCACTGCTCTGCGAGCAGTGCGCTCTGCTACACGGGTTTGTCAACGACGAACACTGCTGACACAGCAGTGGCATCCAGCCGCTTACGTCGCTATTCTCAAGCGACTCCCAGCTAACGCCGCCAGCACATATGCGGCGGCAGCGAGAAGCACCACTGTCCGGTACCCCGCGGTCATCGCCACCACGATCGCCGCCGACGTTGCGATCACGGATGCGACGCCGTTGACGCCCCAGGCCCACGGAACCAGCCGCGGTGCGCGCTCGTTCAGCGCCGCGAGCCCCGCCGGCATCGGCATGCCCATGAAATAGCTTGCCAACAGCGCGACGAGTAGTAGCACCCACGGTCCGCTCGACATATCCCAACCCACCAGCCGCACGACTACGGCGACCACGGCAACCGCCGCCGGTGCGAGCCATACCCGCTTGCCGACAATGCGACGCCCCGTCAAGCTCCCGATCCCGCTGACAAAGAGCACGCCGCCGATTACCAGCGCGCTCGCGATGACTGGGTCACCGACCCATCGAATCGCCCGGCTAATCAGGGCCATCTCGATCCCCATGAACCCCAGCCCGATCCCGCCGAAGTAAATAATCGTCCACAGTGCCGCTGGCGAGAGATTCCTATCTCGCACACCGATTCGCGGGGAATCCTTACCGCGCCCCGCCTTCATCCGCCGTCGAAACTCCACGACTCCCAGCGGCACAAGTATCAGCACGACCGCCGCAACGCCGGCAACCGCCAGCGACACATATAGAAACAGCCGACCCAGCTCCGCCCGTGTCAGCCACAGGTCCCCGTAAACCCGCTTCAACTCCCCCACCGCCCGTGGCTTGTAGAAATCCCAGAAAAACGGGTTGTCGTCGTGGACCGGCCGCACGTTTAACAACCACGCGTCATAAAACGCCTCCCGTCGCGGCGAGAGAATCTCGCGTGCCGCATGGTGCAGCCAATCCACATCCGTCCCCGGCGGGCCGTCGAGGGCATCGGGCTGATTTACCTCTTCGAGCGCCAGCCCGTCATACCACACCGGCGTAAGATTGAATCCCCGAATCGCAACGCGCAGCAGCTTGCGCCGCTGCTCATCCAGCGGGGACCGCAACGCGATTGTGCAGACACCGAGGTAATCACGCACCTGGATCATGTGCCGCGACGCATCTTCGACGCCGAGCAGTTCCAGTGCCTCGACGAGCGTGGCGAAAATGCGGATGTTCTCACGCGCCGGTTGCTGGATCCCGCGCGACACCGCCAGCACCCCGCCGCCACTCAAGGCCCGCAGGCAATCCGCGAAGCCCTCGACAGTTGCGAGATGATCCTCGGCCAACCCGTGCATCCCGGCACTTCCCAAACCGAGCCCTTCCAACGACACGACCTGAATAAGGTCGTCAGGCAACCGTTTGCGTGTCACAAGGAAGCTGCGTGGATGATCGGTATGAAACTTGCTATTCGGAGCCGGGTTCAATTGCGTTGAATACTCAGCCAGCAACGAGACGATTCCCGCGTTAGGCTGCACAACGTCGATCCAGGCCGCCGCTCGCCGTTGTGCCAGCCAAACATTCGCCCCGCCGGTCTCGCCGAGCAGTAGAACGCGGGGTTGCGGCCGAATCAATTGATACGGAAACGCCATCAACGTCCCGTCCATGACGGATGCCTGCGAGGCGTCGTCGATTCGCAGCACCGACCCCGCCGGGTTGCCGTTCAAGACCAGGCTGTACATCGACGGCGGCGTTTCGCTCAGCGCCGGAAACGGCAGATCGTGAAACAGATCGCTCTCGTAAAGCTCCACGTAACCATGCGGGTCGGCACACCCGGCCACGCGGCGGGCCGAACCTTGCGCGACCAACCGCTCCAGCCGAGCCGCATACTTGTACTCGTCATACGACGGAACCAACGGCCAACTACGTTCCGCAACCAACGCAAACACCGCCAACACCAGCACGATCGCAATGCGAACCACCCGCCTGGCTTCTCCCACAACACCACCGCTGTGGAGCAGCAGCACCGCGATCAATACAAGCACATACGAAGGCCACGGCCCATGCTCGATTGAAAATCTCGAAACTATCAGCACCGCCCCCGCCGCCCCCGCCGCGCTGCCGAATAAACTGGCGGCGTACACCTGCCCGACCCGCGGTCCGGCGTTCATCAACGCCGCCCCCAGAAACGCCGCCCCCAACAGAAACGGCGTCAACGCCGCCAGCCAGTACAGCGACCACCACCCCGCCTGAGTCCACAAATCATCCGGAATGAATCGCGCCGTCACCGGCAGCAGCGTTGCCAGCCGTGGCATCACCAGCAACGCTAACGCCAAACCAACCGTGAGCCATAACATGGTCCCCCGCGGCCGAGCCCGCACCCGCTGCTCGATCAGTGCCAAAAACGTACCGCTGGCGCCAAAACCCAGCAGCGCGGTGCTGATCACCAGATACCCGAAGTGATGCCAGCTCTCGATCAGCAGCCGACGCATCAACACGATTTCGTACGCGATCAGCGCCGCACTGATCAACGCAACGGCAATCAACGTCGCAAAGGTAATCCGCCGATGCTCGCGTGGATCGACGGCGGCCCCCTTCATGGCTTTTGTATCTTGCCGGTCATCGGGACGAACCGCACCGGCAGTACGTTGCGGCTCTTGCGACCGCCGTCTTGCTGTTTCGTGAGAACAAGTAAACGCTGAGTCTCGTAAACCCCGCCGACCGGGATCACCATCCGCCCGCCCGGCTTGAGCTGCTGCCACAACGGCGGCGGAATGTGCCCGGACGCACAAGTCACGATGATCCCGTCAAACGGCCCGTGCTTTTCCCAGCCGTCGTAACCATCGCCCAGCCGAGTTTGAATCGTCTTGTAACCCAGCCGCTCGAACCGCTTGACAACCTCCTCATACAACGGCTTCACAATCTCGATCGAGTAAACATACGGCGTAAGCTCGTTCAGCACCGCCGCCTGATAGCCGGAGCCGGTGCCGATCTCCAGCACCTTGTCTCCCGCTTTAATTTCCAGCAGCCCGGTCATCAGCGCGACGATGTAAGGCTGCGAAATCGTCTGCCCATGCCCGATCGGCAGCGGCGTATCGGCATATGCATTGGAACGACGACGACGAGGGACGAACTCGTGGCGCGGGACGGCCCGCATCGCCGCCAGCACGCGCTTGTCTGTCACGTCAGCGCGAAACGGTCCGCGGGCAATATCGTGATCGACCATCCGGTCGCGCTCACGCATGCGATCGCCACTGCGCGGGCGCGGCCATTGCAACCGGCCGTCGGAATCACGTGTCACATCGGGAAACTCTTTCGCGGGCGCCGCGGCAACGGGTTGAGACGCGGGCGGCACTTGCTCGCCGGCCGCGCCGTCCGCACTAACACCCTGATCCTCCTGCAAATTCCCGAGCAGCAGCGAGACGAGCAGCAGTATTACAGCGATCAGCAGGATAAGCGGTACGCTGCGAAGCAATCCGGCTTTGCTCCGCCGGGAGAATTCAGCGTCGCGAGACACACCGTCAGGATGATCGGCCTGATTTGCCATGGCAACACCTCCAATCGGAAGCTGCACTCTCATTGTACTCCCAGTTCGCGGGCAGAGTACTATTGCTCAGTCAATGCTAAACGGGCGAGTGGCTCGGGCGTCCCGCCCAACGTAGCGTCGGGTCTCCGTGCCCGACGCGGGATGAAAACGACGTTCCACGGCCGACACGGGGGTCGGCCGCTACAGTCTGTGGCCGGTGCCGACTCTTGCGGTCGACTGATAATAAACGGCTTCTTCGCCAAATCCCGCGGAGCGGGAATGAGGGACTGAGGAACTGGGGGGCCAAGGGGCCGAGGGGCCGAGGGATCGGGTGGCCCATGGCTTTAGCCGTGGGGGACACGAATCGACCGCCCATTCGTGTCCCCCGCCGCTGAAGCGACGGGCCACCCACCTCGGGTTTGGCTCAGATTCCTCCGCGCGTCCGCCCTGGCGGACGCGGTCGGAATGACATTCTGGCGTTACCCACTTTCCTGACGCTCACCCAGCGCGATCTCTCACTGTAAAAACGGTTGCGTATCGTGGATTCGCCGTGCTATAGTCATTTAGGGAGGCGGCCGAGAAGGTTGCTACTCTCGGGTGGGGGTAGGCGCTCTGTGTGTGTCCGTCGGCAAGTAAGGCGGAGCTTCACGCCATGGGGCGATAATTCGCAAACTGAGGCATCTTGTTAAGGAGCGGGATATGAGGACTGCGTTCTTATTAGTGGCGGGATTGTGCTTGTGCTCGACGGCGTTGGCCTGGCCGCCGATGCCGGTACCTATCGGCGACGTCGAGTTTCATTACTGGGGCGGCGTCGGCGACCGCGACAGCACACTCGTGTACTCCAATCTCGACCAGTCAACCGACCCCAACGAGTTCTACCTGCCGCAGACGCAGACCGACGGCGTGCCGTACGGCGATGATCTACACCTGACCGCGGGCGGCTCAATGGACGCGTTTACGTTCGCGTACTATGACCCGGCCGGCGGTACGGCCTTGAGCCAGGTCGAGGTGCTGTTCTACGAGAACGACCCGAACGCCGCCGACTTTCCGGGCGGCGATCCCAACTCACTGCTGATCGGGACATACACCGTCACGGATCTTCCAGGCGACGGAGCACATGTCTTTATCGTCGATGTCAGCGCCGACCCGCTAACGCTGCCGGAGAATATCTGGATCGAATTCAACTTCGCCAACAGCCCGGAGGCCGGATTGGTGCTTTACGATCCGCCGACCGTCGGCGGCAGCGAGGACCTGTTCGAGGTGCACGGCGTGAACATCTTCGTCTTCGGGTATCCCTACATCGCCAACTTCGGGCTGGCGATCACGACCGGCGAGGATGAGGGCTGTCCCAATCCCGGCGATTCCAACAACTACTGCACCGCGGACATCGACGGCAGCGGCGACTGCATCGTCAGCCTCGCCGATCTGGCGCAAATGCTGGGCAACTACGGCATCACCAGCGGCGCCGTCCACGGCGACGGCGACATCGACGGAGACGGCGATGTCGACCTGAGCGACTTGGCGGAGTTGCTCGGCCAATACGGAGACGACTGCAACTAGCACTCCGTCACACCCTGGCTTTCGGGTCGTAGCGTCGGCCGCGGGGGGGCGCCGCGGCCCGCCAATTGACGGGGGGCGGGGTTCGGGGGCCCGAGCACGGGGCGAATGTGGGTACC
>JAUWNI010000198.1 GCA_030612705.1 Phycisphaerae bacterium
CCGCGGCTCTTCAAGTATTGTTGCTCTTTTCAAGTATTATCACGGGTGGGTGGCCCATGGCTTTAGCCGTGGGGGACACGAATCGAAGCCCTATTCGTGTCCCCCACCTCTAAAGAGGTGGGCCACCCAATTAACGATGATCCATCGGATCAACGTTGGCGGAGCATGAGTGCCTCGTCACACCTAGATTTGCGGGTATCGTCGGCCCCCCACGTGGCACGTGCCGGACACAATACACGGAAAAAAGCAGCAGATGGCGTGAATTTCCGCGGGGATTCGTACGTCCACGGAATAACGGAGCCGGCGTTGCCGTGGTATTCTCGGACCATGTCGGCGGCGAAAATGGAGACCAACCTTCGGGAGTCGGCCGTGTCCAGTGCAGCGGGTGACCAAGTGGAAGTGCGGCGCTCGGCGGGAGCCAAGTTGAGCGAAGCGGAGTTGGTTCGAGCGGTACGCACGGGTCAACGGGCCGCTTTCGATGAACTGGTCGAGCGCTATCAGCGTCGGGCGGTCTCGGTCGCCTATCGTCTGCTGGGAAACCTGCACGACGCCCTGGAAGTGTGCCAGGAGGCTTTCATCCGGGCCTACCGGAACCTGGATTCGTTGGAAGACGAACGGCGGTTTGGATCATGGCTGCTGCGAATCGTGACCAACTTATCGCTCAATTTTCGCCGCGACCGGGCGGCGGGGGGTCGGCGGGTCTCGCTCGACGACTGCCTTCTGGACGAGCAGCCCAGCCGCGGGGAGCAACTCGCCGATGCGCCGCATTCGGACAGTCGTCCGGGGGCGGAGTTGGCGGCGTCGGAGTTGCACGACGTCGCGCGGGCCGCTATCGCGGAGCTGCCCGAGCAGCAGCGGACGGCGTTGGTCCTGTTCAGCATCGAGCAGTTGCCGCAGAAGGAAGTGGCCGCGATCATGGAGTGCAGCGTCGAAGCGGTGAAGTGGCATGTGTTTCAAGCTCGAAAGAAGTTGAAGGGCGAGTTGGCGGAATACCTGTGAGCATCGGGTATATGTACTACACACGGCCGATTTCTTTGCTGCTCGCGAGGATTTCTCGCTACATGGGTGGCCGGTCGCTTCAGCGGCGGGGGACACGAATGGATGGAAGATTCGCGTTCCCCACGGCTAAAGCCATGGGCCACCCGATCTCGTTGACCCTTGGACCCTCGGCCCCTTGGTACCTTTGGTTGCGGCCGAAGGCCGCGCTGTGAAACATATGATGAACCGTGAGGCCTTTGAAAAACTCGTCAGTGAATGGCTCGACAAGCCGGAGCGCGACGGTCTGCGCGCCGCGGTCGATGCCGCGGCGACGGCGTCGCCGGAGCTGGGTCGGCTGAAGGACGAGTGGGTTCGTCTCGACCAACTCATACGCGGTTTGTCTTCCGGTGTTGACCATGTCGATTGGTCGAGGTTCCGGCAACACATCGGCAATGCCGTCGACCAGAACGGGACAGATGCAAAACTCGATGAACAAATGCGCAGCCTCACGGCTGTCGAGCAACGCGTCGATTGGTCGCGCTTGCACAAACGCATATGCCGGGCGGTGGGCCGTGCGGATGATAGAGCGAGAGTGATCCGCTTCCCGCTTCGACGCGTGGCTGCCGGTGTGTTGTTGACGGGAGCGGCGGCGGCATTGGTGCTGATGTTTACATTGCCCGCGAAATCGCCGACGACTTACTCCGGCGTCGCGCGGGTTCGCGTGAGCTCACCGGCGGAGGCGTTACAGCCGCTTGATCAAAAGCGTGGCTTTGCGCAGGTGACCATCAGTCCGCCGCCGGACGCGGAAGAGGCGATTGACGAAGCAAAGCCGTCGCGGTCCGAGGCGACTCAGCCGCAACTGGCCGAGGTATTTTTGATGGTCGAACCGGTCCGCGTGGCCGCGAGAACCCGTGGGAGCTTGACCCCATTCGGCTTCAACTAAGGCACAGATCATGAATGACCGCGGAAATTGTAGAACGATGACTGTTGCGATTCGATCGGCGTCCGTGTTTTTGATCGCGGTACTTTTGCCGGCGGTTGCGTTTGGCCAGATGCCGCGCGATCTGATCGAGGAGGCGCTCGACCAGCCGATTGCGCAGCTCGAAATCAAGGACACGCCGATCCGCGATGCGCTTGCGAAGATCGAGCAACACACCGGATTGCATTTCGTGATTGATGAAGACGTTGTCGACTTGATGCCCTATGGGGAGCGGACGCGTGTCTCCGTCGTCATTCGCGACATGTCGGTGCGGAGCGGGCTGACGCAGGTACTCGATGGACTGGGCCTGCGGATGTTCGTCGAACGGGGCAACGTCCTGATCGTGCCCGCGCCGGTACTCGAACGCCTGGGGCGAAGGCTGACGATCGAGGAAGTCAACCTGCTGGGAATGCTGGCGAGCGGGCCGTGGTCGCAAGATCGCTTTGCGAACAAGAAGGAGTTCCGGATCGATCCACGGACCAAACCGGCGGAAAGCTTCCGACAGGCGTTGGAACAAGTGCGGGCTCCCAACGGCCTTCGGCAATTGGAGGCCGCGACCGCTGCTCTCGGCTGGGTTTGGCGCCCCGAGGGCATGTCCATCGTCTTCGAGCTGCCGCGCGATGAGATTCGTCGCCGGCTCGACTGGCCGCTCGATCTGACTTATCAACGCGAGCCGCTCGATCGGCTGCTGGTCGATCTCGGGGGGCACGTCGGCGTCCTGATGAAATTCGAGCCCGGGGCGCTCCAGAAAGTCTCCGCGCGCGAACGGAACGTCGATCTGATCCAGCGCGGCGTCAGCGTTCGGCAAATCCTCGAACGCATTTGCGGCAACACCGGCCTGCGCTATGAAATTCAGGACGACGGCGTGCAAATCCTGGCGCCGCTCGAAGATACGACCGGCCCCACCGCCGCCACCATTCAGCAGTGGGTCCGGATCGAGGTCGAAATCCGTCCCGGCGTGAAAATGGACCTGTTCGTCCGCCAGGACCAGCTCCCGCCCGAGTTCCAGGCCGAGGCCCGGAAGAAGCTGAACGAGATCCTGTACGGGGAATAAAGGATTCAAGGGGGGAGGAATCCGGCCTAATAACGAGACCAGGCTAGTGCTCCATCACTGTTGATCCGATGGATCATCGTTGATTGGGTGGCCCATCTCTTTAGAGGTGGGGGACGCGAATGTTTAGCCGATTCGTGTCCCCCACGGCTGAAGCCATGGGCCACCCATCCATCAATTGAGGTGTGACAGAGCACTAGACAAAGCACTAGATTCCTCGGCGCTGCGCTTCTCGGAATGACAAGTAACTCCCGCAAGTGACGCACACCCAATCGTAACGTCACTTGAATCCCGGGCTCCTCGGGCCCTCGAACCCTTCGGCGAAAACTGTATACTGTCCGCTCGATTGGATCAGTACCAACGGTATTTGAATCACCGGTGGTACGCCCCGCGGTATTCTTTGGCGGCGATAAAACCAACACCTTCGCCGCTTTGGGAGAAACGAGCGATGGCGGTAAATCTCAGTGGACGGAATCTCATTTCGATGCGGGACCTGTCGGGGACGGAAATCCTCGCGATCGTCGCGTTGGCGGAGAAGCTCAAAGCCAACCGTGAGGCGACCGAGCGCGAGGCCCCGCTGAAAAACAAAACACTGGTAATGATCTTCCAGAAGCCGTCGCTGCGCACACGCGTCTCCTTTGAGGCGGGGACAACTCGGCTCGGTGGACATGCAATCTATCTCGCACCAGCCGACATCAAACTCGGCCAGCGCGAAACAACCGAGGACATCGCGATTGTGGTGTCCCGCTACGCCGACATCATCATGGCCCGCGTTTTCGGACATGACATCGTCGAAGACCTGGGCAAGTATGCCGGCGTGCCGGTTATCAACGGGCTGAGCGATTTTGAGCATCCCTGCCAGATTCTGGCGGACTTTCTCGCGATCTACGAGCGGCGCGGACGACTCGACGGGATGAGCGGCTGCTACATCGGCGACGGGAACAACGTGGCGAACTCGCTCATGTTCGGGGCGGCCCGCGTCGGGATGAACTTCACCGTTGCCGCCCCGCCCGGCTTCGAGCCCAAGCCCGAAGTGGTTGGCGAGGCCCAGAAGATGGCCCGGGAAACGGGTGTCACGATCCGCGTCACGAACGATCCGGCCGAAGGTGCCAGGGGTGCCGACTGGCTTTATACGGATGTATGGGCGTCGATGGGGCAGGAGGGCGAAGCCGAGGCCCGCAAGGCAAAGTTCCAGGGCTTCCAGATCAACGCCGAGTTGATGAAGCACGCCAAGCCCGATGCGATTATTCTGCACTGCCTGCCGGCCCATTACGGCGAGGAGATCGACTACGAGACGTCGCGCGCGCCGAACTCGGCGATCTTCGACCAGGCCGAGAACCGCATGCACGCGCAGAACGCACTCATGGTTATGCTGGCCGGGTAAGTTATTACTCCGAGCTGGAAATGTTGAACGTTGTCATTCCGAGCCCTTCGGCTTCGCGAAGATTTTTCGCGGCATGGGTGGCCCGCCGCTTCAGCGGCGGGGAACACGAATGGACGGTCGATTCGTGTTCCCCACGGCTAAAGCCATGGGCCACCCAACCCCTTGGACCCTCGGCCCCTCAGCCCCTTGGTCCCTTTGGTTGCAGCCAACGGCCGCGCTAAGGTGCTTCAGCGCGATAATTAGTGCGGATAATTACTGATCGCGCGCACCGCCTCCAGGCAGCCGACATTCATTCATTTCCGGACCTGCCCTCCATTTGGAAAAACTGCCGGCGTACTTTTGCTTTAGCGGTCGCGCGTTTTCTATGTTTTAGCAGGTTTGGACTCTTTTCGAGACAACAACATTGGAAGGGAGAAGCATCTATGGCAATTACTGTAAACAACCTCAACTCGCTGACATTACTGAACATCTTGAACCGGACATCCTTCGCTCAGAGCAACACGCTCAGGCAGATGTCCACGGGCTCGCGGATCAACGCAGGTAGGGATGATCCGGCGGGCCTTATTGCTATGCGCAGC
>JAUWNI010000091.1 GCA_030612705.1 Phycisphaerae bacterium
ACTGCAGGATCTCCATGTGGTTCCTCCTCATCGGTGAATGGTGGTACGGGGAGTTCGTGCGGCGGCCCGTTCGGGCCGGGGCCGTCGAGGTGCGGTTCTGGAAGGGCCGCAGAAGGCGCATAGCGCGCGCCAGGCGCGCGCCACTGCTATGCTTGGTGCCTTGGATACTCCAAATGCGTCAGTGGTGCGCAAACGCGCCGAGAGCGCATTCTCGCTGTTTCGGCATCATTCGTGCGGTTGCCGCGCGTGACCGGTCCCGCGCCCCGGCCATCCCGGCCCGCCCGGCCCGAAATGCTCCTGTTCCCAGGCGAGGGCCTCGCTACGCGTGGCCGCCCAGTGCAGGATTTCACCGAATGGTCGGCGGAGCACCCGTTGGAGAACACGCCGCCACCAATTCCGCGGCCGTCCAGATTGGACATACCATTGTTGCCGCCGCGGATCGAACTCGACGTGCGACGCCCGTTTAACCGAAACTCGCCCCAACGAGGGCCAATCGATCGCATCATCCCACAGGCCGCTGATCGTTCCGTCCGGCAGGATTCTCAGTTTCATCGCGCTTGCTCCCGGTCGGACTCGCCACACGCTTCGCGGACGCGGATTTCGGGTTTGACGTGCTGGTGGTCAATTTGACCACCCAACGCCGCCGTGATCTCGCTTGTGGCCGTCTGGCATGACGGGCCGGTGAAGTTAATCGCGTCCACGGCGCACGTGCCGTCGGGCGCGATGATGATCTTGACGTGCTTGCCTCGTGGCATTCGTCGCCTCCTTTTCTTAGCTATCAGGAACACACCGGATTACCGGTACCCGCCGATCGTGACTTCGATCTCGCCGCTGGGCAGCCGCTCGCGAGCGACGGTGCGTCCCCGCGCCCGCTGCTGGCGGGCGATGACCTGGTACGCGTACTCCTGCTTGACGCGGTTCTGCATCGCCTGATCGAACCGGTGGCGGCCGTCATACTCGCTGATCCAGGCCCGGTACGTGCCGTCGGGTTGGCGTTCCCAACCGACATCGTTGGCGGCTTGGCCAACATGCTGCCGACGGATGACGATGTGTGCCCGTTGCGGGCGCTCGTCGCCCCGGTAGCCGTACAGCGGTACAGCCTCTTGGTAGACTTCAATCTGTGATTCCTGAAAACCGCATTCTACGAGCGCCTCGACGAGCCCCTGCGGGTCGCGGAACTCGGTCTGACATTCGACGAAGTGGGACATAGCTGAACTCCATCAGATTGGCCTTTGGGGACCACTGGGGGCCGTAATGAGAACGCGCCGACTTGCAACCGCCAAAAGGCTCGCGATCGGCGCTTATGGGGGCGGGATGTGTTACTCGTCCGCCGCGTCCTCGCCGGGAGCGACGCTGTCGAGGAATATTCGCAGATGTTCGGCGAAGCTCGGCTCTATGAGCACAGGCAGGGAATGGCCGCCGAAGACCTCGACGAGTTGCTTCGGCTCGGGGGCGAGTTCATACAACAGCTCGGCTCCGGCAAAGGGCGTTGCGAGGTCTTGTGGCGACTGGATGAAGAGCTTCGGCAGTGTGATTTGTTCGATGTTGCCGTACGGGTTGAGTTCCCCGTGTTCTGCGGCCACCCTCTCAAGCACCTCGGGCAGCGGAATCACGCCGACAAGTGGGAACGACCACGGCGGAATGGACTCGGAAACGAAGGCCCCGTGGAGAATGATCCCTACGATGCCGTTCGGTGTACGTGCCGCCTGTGCCAGGGTCGGCAGCGTTCCCAGCGAAAGGCCGAACAGGACGATGCGGTCGGTGCCGTGTTCAGATCGGCTTTGAAGGTGATCCAACGCCGCGTCGGCATCCGGCAGGAGCGTGCCGAGGTTGGCGGAGCCGGGGCTTTCGCCGAAACCCTGATAGTCATAGAGCATGACGTTGTAGCCGAGGTCGTGCAGAACCGCGTAATAGGGAAACAGCGCGCTGCGATTGCACACAGCCCCATGGTTGATCATCACGGTCGCGGGCGCGTCATCGGCCGGGATGAACCAGCCGTAGATGGTGTGGCCGGCCGGCGCGTCGATCTCGATCGGCTCGTATGCCAAGCCAACCGCTGAGGGTGGAAACAGGATTGGCTTCTGGGCCGGCGGGGTGAACCAGCCCTCCTCGATCGGCTCGACCGCGCAACCGTTCAACAATACGATTCCTATCACCATGCAGAAAGAAGCCAGGCGAAAGCCGGTCATACGAGCACTCCTAGGTAAGTCCAAGACAGCATCTGGTTGGCCTACGGCCCCCAGCGGGCCGCCCGGATCGTGAACTGCTTGACGCCGAGCCTTGCTCGCGACGCTTATGATCGCGTTCCGCGTTGCCTTCCTCCGCGTTGCTAAAGAGCCATCGGCGGCAGCGGACGCGCAGAGGGTCAAACAGCCGATACAGCCAATGCGCGAGGACGGCCAGGAGCGAATACGCCGCGCGCGGGCCGATCACCCCCAGGAAGACTGCGAGCACCCGCCGATAGGCGTTGCTGAGCCGGATCAAGATGCGAGTCGCGGAGACGCTCACCTCCCGGTGCTCCGTAGACGGTTCGTGCCTCCGGGCGGCCGACTCAGGGTTTGCCGCGCACCGTGACTGGTGTGGGCCCCTTGCCACGACCCGCTGTACCGAGTCTCAGCGAATCATGCGCCATCAGTCGAACAGGTCGCCGAAGAAATTCGACTCGCGCGTGTATCGGCCACACCAGTTTTCCTCGTACAACAAGCGCTCAAAGGCGTTCAGGTCATCGTACGCCGAGCTCGAAACCGTGTTCTCGCCGTAGCAGTCGTCCAGAAGACCCGTTGCGGGGCAACTCTGAAAGAGCAGCGAACCGAAGCCGAGCATCGCCACCAGCGTCGCGGCACGAATCCGTCTCATACTCATCGCCATATCCTCCGTGAACGGTTTTGCTCCAGGCGCCCGGCCGGTCGCGGCGCGGCCGAATCGATATAGGCCCGGCGGTCCGAGAGGGACACTTGATCCTTGCGAACGTTCATTATAGAGTATGAATCTTAGCTCGCGCTTTGTCAACTGCGTGATTGAACGGATTGCTCCTTTGGAGGACAGCGTGAAATGTCGGCCAAACTGACTCGGAGAGAACGAGAGCGTCAGCGGCACCGGCGAGAGATCCTGACGGCCGCGCTGAATCTCTTCTCCCGGAAAGGCTTTGAAAAGACGACGATGGCTCAGATTGCCGAGCAGGCCGAGTTTGCCGTCGGCACGCTGTACAAGTTCTTCAAGGATAAGGAAGCGCTCTACCGCGCCCTCATTCTGGACACCATGCGGGATTTCGAGCGGGAGCTGAGCGCGGCCCTCAAAACGCCGGGCACCGAATCCGAGAAGCTGGATCGCTACATCGAGGCCAAGGCGGCTTTGTTCGTACAGCACATTCCGACCGCGCGCCTGTACTTCGCGCAGACAGCCGGTACCGCCTTTTTGCCGATGGCCGGGCTGGATCGTGATGCTCGCGCGATCCACGAGAAGGTGCTTGGTTCACTGGAAACCGTTTTCCGCAACGGCATTCGGAAGAAACTGTTTGCGAAAATGGACCCGAAAATGCTGGTCCTCGGGCTGGAGGGATTGACCAACGCGTTCCTGGCCGAACTGGTTGAGCGGCCGGACGACTTCTCCGCCGAAACGATGGCGGATTTGACGAAGACTCTCTTTTTCGAGCGGATCCGCCTGAAGGCAAAGTAACGCCGAAATGGCTGCGGGAGGACGACAAGCGGAGCGGCGGTTCCCTCAGCTTGGCGCCATTGGGCAGATATCGCCAAGTGCCGGCGGCGCCTTGGCGCTGCGAGAGATCATCCAACGAGGTGAGATCCTGTGTGCTCGGTGAACACGAAACTCAAGTCGGCCAAGAAGGTCGGCCTTGCCCTGGGCAGCGGTTCCGCGCGCGGCTGGGCCCATATCGGAGTGATTCGGGCCCTTGCTGAAGCAGGGATCCGCATACACTGCGTGGCCGGCACGAGCATCGGGGCCGTGGTCGGGGCCGTTTTCGCATCGGGTAAGCTCGATGCGTTTGAAGAAGTCGTGATCGGGTTCGACTGGAAGCAGGTTGCCCGTTTCTTCGATGTCGTCTTTCCCAAATCGGGCCTCATCGACGGCAAGAAGGTAGCTGATTTCGTTCGTGGCCACGTACGGGGAGAGAACGTCGAAGATTTACCCATCCCCTTCAGCGCTGTAGCGACTGATCTGGGCACGGGGCGTGAAGTCATCATTCAGGACGGCGACCTCATCGAGGCGATTCGCGCCAGCATTTCTGTTCCCGGTATCTTCACGCCGGTCCGAAGGGAGGGGAGCATTTTGGCCGATGGCGGGCTGGTTAACCCCGTTCCCGTGACCGTCGCGAGGGATATGGGGGCGGACTTCGTCATCGCAGTTGATCTCAACCACGACATCGTTGCAACGAAGGGGATCAAGTCCTTGACGGCCAATTCACACAATGCTGCTCCTGGCGGAGGCTTGTCGCGCGGCTTGGGGAAATCGAGCAGAATCGTGGAGGCTCTGGACAAGGGCCTGGGGGCTCTTGAACTCCGCGCGCTCCTGCAACTTGGCGCATGGACGGCCAAGGAGCCATTGCCGAACATCTTTGAGGTGCTGGGCGCCTCGATCAACATCATGGAAAGCCAGATCACGGCGACCAAGTTGAAGACCGACCCGCCCGATCTTCTCATTCAGCCGAAGCTCGGGCACACCCGATTCCTGGAATTCAATCGCGCCCGTGAGGCCATCACCGAAGGGTATCGGGCGACAAACGCCTGCCTCCACTCGCTCAAGCCTCGCTGAACCGTCCTCCGGCGCCGTCCCGAGAGCCGCCGGGCAACCGCCCGGTCCGGCGAGCACATGTCCATTGGACCGTGTCCCCAGAATGCGCTCGGCGTGCTGATCTGACAAACCCCTAGTCCGTCTGGGTGGCCGGGACCACGCTCCGTGACGCGCTTGACGAAATGAAAAAGTGAATGACTCTTGACGGAGGCGAATTCTCGCGTTATACTCTGAATAGAGATTCACAGCATGGGCCGCGATTCGCAGGAAGTAACGACTGCTCATGGCAAAGGGACGCAAAATGGCCGCGAAGCTATCACGCAAAGAACGGGAGCGCGAGCGGCACCGGCGAGAGATCCTCGCGGCCGCGCTTAAGCTCTTTTCCCGTAACGGGTTCGAGAGAACCACCATGGCCGAGATCGCCGAGCAGGCCGAGTTCGCCGTGGGGACGCTCTACAAGTTCTTCAAGGACAAGAAAGCCCTCTACCGCAACCTGATCCTCCAGACCGTGAGCGAGTTCGAGCAGGCGTGGACGGCGGCCCTCAAGGAACCAGGAACCGAAATCGAGCGGATAGCCCACTACATCGACACGAAAGCGGCGCTGTTTGCGAAGCGCCTTCCTACCGCCCGGATGTATTTCAGGCAGACCTCGGGCGCCTTTCTCCAACCGGCGGCCGGTCTCGATCGGGAGGCCCGTGCAATGTACCAGCGGGCGCTCCGTGCGCTGGAGGCCGTCCTTCGCAGTGGCATCCGCAAAGGGCTGTTTGTAAAGGCCGACCCGAAGATGCTCGCGTTGAGTCTGGAAGGATTGAGCAACGCTCTCCTGTCCAAGCTCGTCGAGCGGCCGGACAGCACTACGCCAGAGGAGATAGCTGAACACGCCAAACGGTTGTTCTTTCGTTCGGTCTGCCTGGAACCGTATGCGGCGTAAAGGCAAGAAGAGTGAAACCAACTCAAGGAGAATGTCGTGAGCGAAGACACGAAACGCATCTACGACAAGATCAAACAGGCCGTATCAGAGGAGATGGCTCAGGGCAAGGCGACGCCGGAACGCATTCACGCCGTGGTGGCAGAGGGCGTAAGCACGGCGATGCGTGAAGGCAAGATCGGCGCCAGTGAAGCAGCGACGCATGGGCGCGAGGCGCTTAGAGCGGCGACCGATGCGGCGCGCGAAGTCGGGGGCGACGTGTGTCAGGCTGCCGGCGCGGCAGTAAACGGCGTAGCCGAGGGCATTCGGCAGACCGGTGTGGACGCTTACGCCTCGCTCGCCTCCGAGGTCGAGGATGCAGCGCAAGCCGCAGAGAAGCGTGAGGAGGCGCTGCGTGGCGATTTGCGTGCGGCGCTTCAGGCTGCCCGAAGCGAGGCAGAAAGCTTGGGCACCGACGTGCGGCAAGCGGTCGAAGAGGCCGTCGTAAAGGCCAAGCTCGTCAGCTTGGACGTGTTGCGGCAAACCCGAGAAGCGACACGCCATGCGGTTAGCGAAGCGATCGCCAAAGGAGAGGCGGCAGAGGAGACCGTGCAGCAGATTACCCGGGAAGCGACCGCACGCGCGTTGCAGGGAGGCACCCTGACTGCGGAGCGAGTGCAGCGGGTTACGTGCGAGGTCGTCGAAGGCGCGGTAGAAGCGGCAGTAGCCTCTGGCTCAAGTGTCAAGGAGATTACCGGGGCGGCCGTAAGGGGCAGCAGGGCAGCCTTCGACGATCTCACCGAGGCTGCGCGCCAGACCCTGGCCGTAGCGGGAAAGAAGGGCGTCGAGTTGGCCAAAGATGACCTGCGTCGTACCGACGCGCATCTGGCGACGCTGGAGGAGTTGTTCCTCGATACGCTGTGTGGGATCGGGGAGCGCGCCAGCGGCGCGGTCCGTGAAGCTATCGAAGAGGTCAAAGCATCGGGAAAGCAGGCCCTGGTGAAGGGTCAGGAGCGTTCGCGCCGCCTTGGAGAAAGGGCTGCCGGCGCCATTGGAAAAGCGTCGCAATCGGCCGTGCACAAGGCCGGTGAATTGACTCGCGAGGCCGCCAGCGCCGCGGCGGACGAGGCTCGTGAACTGGGATTATCCCTGCTGGCGGTGGCGAAAGGGGCGGCGACGGGAATGGTACGCGGGGCCAAGGATGCCCTGCGCGAGAAAGCACAGGCGGACGAATCCGTGGAGGACAAAGACACGGATGCGCCAAAGGTGTGAGCACGTGCGGTGCGAGAAGGGCCGGTCCTCACGATGATGTGAGACGTGGCGGTTCGCGGGTTGGTTACCATCGGTGCTCATGAGAAAGGATAAGTCATGGACTTGGAAAAAGTATTTCGGAACGGTTCTTTCCAATCGCTAATCTCCGCCGTGCTAACCAACAAGGCGTTGCGAAACGGCGGCCTGAGATTCGCCGAGCGGAAGATACATGACGTTCTCGTAAACGGGAACGTCGATGGGCGCCCAACGCAAGTGCAGCAAGACAAGAGCGACTATATGACCGCGATGCTGCACAACGCCTGCCGCGGCATCGAGCGCGGCCTGATCTCAAAGCACGTGCGGGACCGCCTGCTGGACGTGTTTCTGTGCAACGTGATTCTCAGCAGAGAGGCCTCGTCCCGCGCGGAGGAGCGGTTGGGCTTCGCGCCGCCGTTCTTCGTGGCGGTCAGCCCGGGCATGCGCTGCAACCTACACTGCGAGGGCTGCTACGCGTGCAGCAACTCCAGGTCCGCCGCCAAGTTGGACTGGCACACCGTCGATCGAATCCTGACCGAGAAGGAGGATCTGTGGGCCTCGTATTTCACGGTGATTTCGGGCGGCGAACCGTTTATGTGGGAAGACGGCGGACGCACCCTGCTCGACATGGCGGAGAAACACAGCTCCAACCTGTTTCTCGTATACACCAACGGCACGCTGATCAACAAGGACGTGGCCAAGCGGTTGGAAGAGCTGGGCAACGTTACGCCGGCGATTTCGGTCGAAGGCTTCGAAGCCGAGACTGACCAGCGTCGCGGCAAGGGCGTGCATCGGCGAATCCTCCAGGCCTTTGAGAACCTCCGGGAAGTTGGCGTACCCTTTGGCATCTCGGTGACCGCCACGAAGCACAACTGGGATCTGGTTACCAGCGATCGCTTCGCCGATTTCTACTTCGACCAGCAAGGGGCCTTGTACAGCTGGATGTTCCAATACATGCCCATCGGACGCGGGCATACTCTCGACCTGATGGTCTCGTCCGAGCAGCGGCTTGAGATGCTGGAGAGGACCTGGCGGATGGTCCGGGAGCGCAAGCTGTTCATTGCCGACTTCTGGAACAACGGCACCCTCAGCAACGGATGCATCGCCGCCGGTCGCCGCGGAGGATACCTCTACATCAACTGGAACGGCGACGTGACGCCCTGCGTGTTCATTCCCTATACGGACATAAACATCAACAAGGTGTACCGCGGCGGCGGGAACTTGAACGCAGTTCTGGCCTCGCCCCTCTTTCAGCGCATTCGCCAGTGGCAAGGCGCGTACGGTTACGAGCGGCCCGCGGATCAGGTGGATAACTGGCTCTGCCCGTGCGCGATCCGTGATCACTTCGGGGAGTTCGCGGAGGCTTGCCGAGCCTGTAAGGCCAGGCCGATCGATTCCGAGGCGCGAGCGGCGCTGGCCGATATCGAATACCAGCGCGGCATGATCGAATACGGCGACAACTATGAACAAATCACTGGCTCGATCTGGGACGAACGGTACCTGTCCACTCGGGAGACCTCCCCGGCGACCGAACACACCGCCGACGTGGCCTGAGCAGGTCGAGAATGTTGAACGCGACAGGTGACGGAATTGCGGCACCGCCTGCTGGAGCTGGCGCGTGTAACTCGGGCCAAGTCGGCGTGATCAGCAGATATGGAAACATATGCAAAAGGAGACGTGAGCTATGTTTGATACACTGAAACGACTCAGCATGATCGGAATCGGGGCGATTTCGCTGGCCGAAGATGAGCTCCGGTCGACAATTACCGAGCTTCGGAAAAAGGGGGATCTCAGCGAGGAAGAGGGCCAGAAGGTGATGACTGAATGGCGCGAGCGCGTCGCGTTGAACCAGCGGGAAGTGAAAGAGCTCGTGGACAAGGCGGTGCAGGACACGCTGAAGAACGTGGGCGCGCCGAGCCGCGAGGAGTTCGACGGACTGGCGGCCCGCCTTGAGAAGTTGGAGAGTAGGTTGGGCGAGGGGCAGCGTTAATGGTGGGGCTCGCCGGCTTCGCGCACGGCATCCGCAACGTCAAGAGACTCGCCGAGATCGTGCGCGTGCTCGTCCGGCACGGTTTCGGCGAAGTCGTGTCGCGCCTGCACTTGCAGGATGCGCTGCCGGCTTCGATGGTTGCCGGCCTCGATCTGCTGCGCAAATCTCCAAAAACGCCTGCCTCGCGCGGCGAGCGATTGCGTTCCGTGCTCGTCGAGCTTGGGACGACATACGTCAAGCTCGGCCAAGTGCTCAGCACACGACCGGACCTGATCCCGCCGGATATCTGTGCCGACCTGGAGAAACTGCAAGACCGCGTTCCGCCGATCTCGGACACCGAGGCTGCGCAGGTTGTTTTGGAGGAGCTGGGGGCGCCACCCAACGAGGCGTTCGGTAGCTTTGGTGAGAGTCCGATCGCGTCGGCCTCCATCAGCCAGGTACACCGGGCCACGCTGAAGGACGGCACGGCGGTTGCGGTGAAGATTCAGCGTCCGGGGATCGCCGCCGTGGTCGAGGCCGACATCGAGCTGCTGACTTCGATCGCCGCGTGGATCGTCAGACGCGGGGTTACCACGGCTGGTTTCGATCCGCCGGGAAGCGTGAAAGAGTTCTCGCGGTCAATCCGGCGCGAGCTGGATTTCACCCATGAAGCGCGGATGGTAGAGCGTTTCGCGCGGAACTTCTCCGGGGCCGAGACCGTCCACGTTCCGAAGGTCTACACCGACGTAAGCACGTCTCGTGTCATGACGATGGAGTGGATTGCCGGGACGCCGGTGCGGGACGCAGAGAAGCTGCGGGAGCAAGGTCACGACCTCGTCCGCGTCGCGCGCAACGGCTTGGATGTGGTCTTCAAACAGATCTTCGAGCACGGCCTGTTCCACGCGGACCCGCATCCCGGAAACATCTTCATCCTGCCGGAAGACGTGATTTGCCTGCTCGACTATGGCATGGTCGGACAGGTCACACCCGACGACAGCGAACGGTTCGCCACCTTGCTGCTGTCCATCATGAGCAAGGACGTTGAGCGGGCAACTTCGGTGGTGCTCGACCTGGCCGAGGCCGCTGGGCGGACAGACCGCAAAGCCTTGGAGCGCGATCTACACGAGTTCATCGAGTTCGACGCCGAGCAGATCATGAAGGGCATGGCGTTCGGCGAAGCGATGAACCGCTTGGTTGGTACGCTTCGGGAGCACGAGCTTGTGCTGCCCGCCAGGCATACGCTTCTGATCAAGGCCCTGGCCACGATCGAACAGGTCGGCCGGGACCTGGACCCGAGCTTAGATATCGCGGCCCAGATGCGTCCGTATGTCGAGCGTCTGTTGAAACGACGGTACTCCGCCCGCCGCGTTGCAAGCGACGTGTCACGAGCAATGCGGGACATGCTCGCGTTGGGCCGCTCGTTGCCGGGCGACGTTCGAGAGTTGGTCGCATCCTTCAGGAGCGGCGGGTTCAAGATCGCGCTTCGGCCGGAGGATATTCACCGCCTCACGGACGCACACGAACGATCCTCGAACCGGGTGACCTTCGGGATGATCATCGGCTCACTGATCATCGGGTCCTCCTCCCTCATGCAGCTTTCAAGCGGCCCGAACTTGCTCGGTCTGCCGGTGATCGGCCTCGTGGGATACCTCATCGCGGCCGTCCTGGGCCTGGCAATGGTTTTCTCGATGTGGCGATCACGGAGGCTGTAGCGAAGTGATGGAACGAAACGAATCTGGTAAACATCAAGCCGCAGCGACGGCGAACTGGGCGAGAACCATCGGTCTGGGCATCGTGGTCGGTGCGGTACTGGTCTCGACAGGCTGCGTGCAGCCCGACCGGCGCCTGCCGGTAGCAGAGCTGCGCTCGCGCATCCTGCCGCCCACGACGCAGCCGGCAACGACCCAGCCCACGACGCGATACGGCGCGCCAACAACAGTGTCAGCCTTGCTGCCGGAGCATCCGATCTCGCTGGATGAAGCCATCGAGATCGCGTACCGCGGCAGCCCGGCGCTACGCCTGGCTGACGAGGCGATCGAGGAAGCCCGGGCCGGAAAGGACATTGCCCGCTCGGCCTTTCTGCCGCAGGCGACCGCCGGCTACGGATACAACTGGCGCAACCGCCAGCCGGGTTCCATCACACGCGGTCTCCCAGTTCACATCGGCATCGAAGCCGGCGAGCGGCAGTTCCAACAGGCCGAGGTAGTGGTCCAGATGACGGTCTGGGACTTCGGCCGGTCGCTGAGCCGTTACGAGCAGGCCAAGCTGGGCGTGGATGTCACCCAACTTCAGTACGACCGATTGCGTGAGACCATCGCGTTTCAGGTGACCGACGCGTACTTCGCCGTTCTGCGCGCACAGCAGGCGCGCGTCATCGCCCGCGATGCGGTGAACCAGGCCGAGGCGCATCTGAAAACGGCGCGGAGTTTTTTCCGCCAGGGTGTCGTGGACAAGAACGACGTGCTGCGGGCGGAAGTTCAGGTTAACGAGATGCGACAGGCCCTGGTCACCGCGGAGAACGCGGTGGAGATGGCTACCGCCGCGCTGAACCGCGTGCTGGGCATCAACGTCAACCGCTCTACGGAAGTCATCGACGTCGAATCTCAACCGGCCTTCACTCGCCCGTTCGTGGATTGCCTCGAACTGGCGGTCGCGCACCGCCGGGAATTCGAGGTCGTGCAGAAGGCGATTCTCGCCGCCCGATACGGGTTGTCGGCTGCCCAGGCGGAATACCTGCCCCGCATCTTCGTGGCTGGCTCGTTGAGCTACATCGATGATGATTTCCAATTGGAGAAGACGATTGCGACCGGGACCGTCGGCATTCAGCTTGACCTGTACACCGGCGGTCGGCGGACGGCCAAGGCCCGGGCGGCCCGGGCGCGCACCCGCCAGGCGCTGGAGGCGGGCCGGCAAGTCTGCGACGGCATCGCGTTCCAGGTGAAGGAGGCGTACCTGTCGATTAATGAATCGCGGGAGCGAATCGCACTGTCAACCAGCGCCGTGGCGCAGGCGGAGGAAAACCTGCGACTGATCAACAACAAGTACGCCCAGACCGCCGCCACCCCCACCGACGTGGTGGACGCCGAGACACTCGTAACCCGCTCGCGGCAGAACTATCACGCCGCCGTGTACGACTACCTGGTGGCCGTGGAGCGACTCAAATATGCCATGGGGACCGACGACGACGACCTGGAATACCCAGCTTGCACAAGCCAACCCGAGGCGCAAGGGCTCGAGCAACCCGCGGATTCGACAGAGGAAGACAATCAATGAAACCTATAACACGAAGCATTCTCGTTCTGGTTGTGGCAGTGGCGGCAGCACACGGTCGTGCATTCGGCGAGCAGCGGACGGACGCGGTACCGGTGACCACGGTTGTCGCACGCAAGGATGCAATCGCGCAAACCCTGCATTTGACGGGCGGCGTGGCGGGGTTCAAGGAGGTCACGGTCTATTCTAAGGTTACGGGCATCATTGAGAAGCTACTGGTAGAACGGGGGATGGGGATCACAAAGGGGGACGTGATTGCGGTGGTCGAGCATAAAACGGAAATGGCGCAGCGCGAGGAACTGATTACCGCTGCCGAGGCGGCCAGGGTCGCGATCCGCCAGGCCGAGGCCGCCGTCGAAGTCGCCGAAGCCGCCCAACAGCAGGCGGAGGCCCAGCTCGAAAACGCCGCCCTTGAAAAGGACCGTGTCGAGAACCTATACAAGGAGAACTCGGTCCCCAAACAGAAATACGATGCGGTCATGGCCCAGTACAAGGTCGCGCTTGCCGGTCGCGAGCTTGCCGCCGCGAACCTGCGCGCCGGGCAGGAAGCTGTCGCCCAGGCGAAGGTCGGCCTGACACAGGCGCAGGCGGCGCTCGAACGTCTGGACGTGCGGATTGCCGAGTACACGATCGGCGCTCCGATCTCCGGCGTGGTAACCGCGCGGTTCGTTGATGAGGGCGCGATGGACAACCCCGCTCTGTCCATCGTTCAGATCATGGATACTTCCATCCTGAAGGTTAACTGCGACGTGGCCCAGGTAAACGCCGGGCGGGTTCGGGAAGCACAAGCGGTTGCCATCACGACGGATGCTTATCCTGACACGATGTTCGAGGGGATCATCAAGATCGTCAATCCTTCGCTGGACCCCAAGACCAGAACGCTTCCGGTGGAAATCCACACGACTGGCAGACGCCCTTCCGACAGTGCGGAAACGAGCACGCTGCTCAAGCCCGGCATGTTTGTCAAGGTTGGCATCAATCTCGGTAGCAAGACCGGCATCGTCGTACCGCGCGATTGTCTGATGCGCATGCCCGGGACCGGCGTTTACTTCCTCTTCACCGTCAAGGACGGGAAAGCGGAGAAAGGGGCGGTGGAACTCGGTGTCAGTCGGGGCAACCTGGTTGAGGTTGTGCACGGGTTGCGGGAGGGGGACCGCGTGGTCATCAAGGGCCAGGTGAACCTGAAGACCGGCACGCCCGTCGTCGAGGCAGAATGATGAACGAGGATCTCTGAAATGAAGTTGCCCGAATTTGCTGTTCGTCGTCCGCACACAGTGATGATGATCTTCTTGGGCATCGCGTTGATGGGCGCGATTTCCTTGACGAAGCTGAACCTCGATCTGCTCCCCGAAATCGAGCCGCCGGCGATCAGTGTCCTGGTCCCTTATCCCGGCGCGGCCGCGAGCGATGTCGAGAGCGACGTGACCAAGTATTTGGAGGACCAACTCAGCACGGTCAACAACCTTGACAAGCTGCGGTCGCTCTCCAAAGACAACCTTTCGATGGTGACGTGCCAGTTTGACTGGGGCACGAACCTCGACGTGGCGTCCAACGACGTCCGTGACAAGCTCGATCTGGCCAAGCCGGACATCCGCGAGCACGCCCCCGACGCTGAGGAACCAATGATCTTCAAGTTCTCCAGCGCTACCGCCCCAATCATGGCTGTTACGTTCTCCGCGACGGAAAGCTACAAGCAGCTTCACCGCATCGTGGACAAAAAGGTCTCAGACCCGCTCAAGCGCGTGAAGGGGGTCGGAGCCATCATGATGTACGGTGGGTTGCAGCGTGAGATCAAGGTGGAGTTCGACAAGCGCCGGCTGGCCGGTTACGGCATCGCGCTGCCCGAGATCATCCAGAAGCTTGCCGCCGAGAACATCGATATGCCGGCCGGCGACGTGAAAATGGGCGCCAGGCGCTATCAGATCCGCCTCAAGGGACGATTCCAAACCCCGGAAGCAGCCGCTGGCATCATCGTCGGTACGCAAGATGGCCGCCTTGTCCGCCTTCGAGATGTCGCCAATGTCACCGACGGTTTTGAAGAGCCGCGCATGCACGCCTGGGGCAACGGGAAGAATGGCATTGTCGTAATCATCCAGAAGCAAAGCGGAGCCAACACAGTAGCCGTCTGCAACGCCATCAGAGAGCGACTGGAGGAACTAAAGAAAAACCTGCCCGTCGATGTTGATTATGCGATTCCGATGGACAATTCGGAATTCATCATCAACTCCATTAGCAATCTGTCGAAAACCCTGCTTGTCGCCGGCCTGCTGGTCATAGTTGTTACTGTGGTTTTCCTTCGGCGGGTTCGTGCCAGCCTGATCATCCTGCTTGTCATTCCGTTTTCATTGATCATCGCGTTCATCTTTCTGTTTCTTGCGGGATACACCATCAACGTCATATCCCTGATGAGTCTGTCCGTTGCGATCGGGATGGTAGTGGACAATGCAGTGGTTGTGCTGGAAAACATCACCAGGCACGTTGAGCAGGGTGGTGAAAGACCGGCCGAGGCGGCGGTCTTCGGCACTTCGGAAGTTGGGACGGCCGTCGTGACCGGGACGCTGACGACCATCGCCGTGTTCGCGCCTTTGATCTTTGTCTCGGGCCTCACCGGCATCGTCTTTTACCAACTGGCATTCATCGTGTCGATCACGCTGGCGGGTTCGCTTTTCGCTGCCCTGACGTTAACTCCGATGCTCGCGTCGAAGTGGATGAAGCCCGCGAATGCCAGAAAACGGCGCCGCCTGTACCAGTTGAGCGAGCGAACGCTCGGGGCTCTTGATGACTTCTATGAGCGCCTCCTGGGCACTTCGCTCCGTCACCGCAAGAAGATCCTCGCCTTGCTCACCGTTGTCTTCGTTGCAAGCTTGGGCCTACTGCGATTCATGGGAACCGACCTCTTCCCTGATATGGATACCGGCGACATCGACATTACCGTCGCTCTGGATGAGAGTGCCCGGCTGGAAGAGTCGGCCCGAGTGGCGCAAGAGATTGACGAGCTGTTCGAGCTGTTCGTGCCGGAAGTGCGTGATCGGTATGCCTTCTGCGGCGAATCCAAAAAGGGGATTGGCCTGGCCCTCGGGTTGGAAGAGGGAACCAATATCGCCCGGAGTGGAGCCAAAGTTGTAAAAAAACGGTTCCGCCAGCGCTCAGCCAACGAAATCGCCGCGTCGTTGCGCGAGGAGGTCAAGAAAATCCCGGGGATCCAGCGTATGAAGGTCACGGCGACGACGCCCATCAAGCAGCTGCTGATGGGCGGCGGCAAGCAGGTGGAGGTCGAAATCCTGGGGCATGACATGGACGTCACCGATCGTCTTACGAAGCGGGTCCGCAAGATATTTGAACGGACTCCGGGTGCGGTGGATATCACGGTGAGCCGCAAGAAGCCCCGCCAGGAAGTCCACGTAGTGGTGGACCGGCAAAAGGCCGCCAGCCTGGGCGTCAACGTTGCCACCGTGGCCCAGGTGCTTCGCAGCAATTACTACGGTTTCGAGGCGACCAAGTATCGTGACGCGGGCGACGATTTCAATGTGTTCGTGCGCCTTGATGAATCGAATCGTCGTAGCCTCGACGATATCGGCGAGGTGGATATCCCATCTGCCGACGACGACGTTGGGTCGGTCAGGCTGAAGAACATCGCCAGCATCATCTACTCCACCGGCCCCGTCGAAATCAACCGGAAGAATCGCGAGCGGATTGTCACGGTCGGAGCGGACGTTTACGAACGGTCACTCGGGGAGGTCAAGGCGGACGTGGCGCGGGAATTGGGGAAACTAGAGATTCCATCGGGCGTGACAGTCGAACTCGGCGGCGAGGTTGAGGAACAGCGCAAGGCTTTCCGTGACCTGACGGTGCTGCTGATCGTCGGGATGATTCTCGTTTACATGGTTATGGCGTCGCAGTTCGAATCCCTCAAAACACCCTTCGTCATTGCCTTTTCCATCCCATTCGCGTTCACCGGCGTCATCTGGGCCTTTTTCCTCACGGGCGTGACTCTGAGCATCATGTCGTTCATGGCGATCATCATGCTGATCGGCGTGGTTGTCAAAAACGCGATCGTTCTGATCGACTACACGAATATATTGCGCGCGCGGGGCTTGTCTCTTCACGAGGCCGTCGTGCAAGCCGGGCGACACCGTCTTCGCCCTATCTTGATGACGACCTTGACAACCCTGTTCGGCATGCTGCCGCTGGCGATTTCGCGCGGCGAGGGCGCCGAGGTGTGGCAATCCTTCGGGATCACAGCGATCGGCGGCCTCTCGCTTTCGACGGTCGTCACCCTTCTTCTTGTGCCGATCATATACACGTATTTTGAGCAGCGCGGCGAGCGCAGGAAAGGAGCACCGGCCCAATGAAGTTCGTTTTCATAACCTACAACATCGCGATCAATGATGAGGTCATGGAAGTCCTCGATAAGCTCGCGCTGAAAAGTTACACACGCTGGGAACAAGTAACCGGTGTGGGACAACATAGTGGTCCCCACCTCGATACCCATGTCTGGCCGGCAAAGAATCTCGCTCTTGCCATCGTCGCTGAAGACGGAAAAGCAGCTCGCCTGATGGAGGAAATCAGGCGGCTCCGCAAGACGATGGCCAAGGAGGGCATCAAGGCGTTTTGCTGGCAAGTCGAGGATATGACGTGAGTTTTGATCCACCGGACTCACACGCCGCCGACCTTGCGCGAGTTGTAGGACCAGCCCGTGGGATGTCTCGATAAATCACGGGAGAAAGGCAGTGAAAGGGAAGCTGTGTTCGATAGAAACTGAAAGCATCAGTGCTTAGGTCGAGACTGAGTCGATCGCCGTTACCAAGCTGGAACGCCGGTCGGATGCGTTTTTCGATGCCCTCAGCCAGAAACTCACCTACGCCAGCCCGGCGCTGCCGGCGTTTTCCGGCAAGCTGCCGGCGTACTTTGCGCGAGCGGGCGTGGACCCCGCCACCGCACAACAGAAGGCCAGCGCGCTGATGGAGATGCACATCCAGGCCAACGCGGCCGCGTACGGATTCCAAAGCGCGTTCGTGTATCTGGCACTCTTCTCGGTCGTCGGCGCGGTGCTGGTCCTGGGCATCAAGCACAGGAAGCGTGCCGGCATGAAGGTCGCCTTACACTGAACCCATATCACTTGCCGCAGCTCTTCCAGCCCTGCTCTCGACCAACAGGGGCCGGAGCATGGTGCTGGCTATCGGCACGTTCGCTACGACGGGCTACATTGGCCGGTACCTGCGATCCGAGTTCCTGCCACTCGAAGATCAGAGCGAATTCGACGTCAAGGTGAAAACGCCGCTCGGCGCTTCTGCCGCGACGACGGATCGCATCTTGGAACAGGTTCGCCGGCGATTCGAGGGGCAACCGTGGCTGGACTACACCTTCGTCACCATCGGTGCCGACGAACTCCAGCGCGTCAACGAAGGCACGATGTACGTGAGGATGATGGACATGGCCGAGCGATCCATCAGCCAGCAAGAGGCGATGGAGTGGGCCCGGCAGCAGGTTGCCGACGTTCGCGAGGCCAAGGTGAGCGTCGAGGTCGTGCCCCGCGTGAGCGGTGGAGGGCGCAAGTGGGCCGACGTACAACTGGAAATCCGCGGCCGCGACCTCGATCGGCTCGAATCGATTGTTGCCGCCGTCATCGACAAGATGCGGGCGTCCGAAGGCTATGTCGATATCGACACGACTTACGAGAAGAACAAGCCCGAAGTCAACGTGTACGTCAAGCGGGATCGGGCGGCGGATTTGGGAGTGAACCCGCTTTCTATCGCCTCGACTGTCCGGGCTCTGATCGGCGGGGACGACATAAGCAAGTTCAAGGCCGAGGGCGACCGCTACGACGTGAGCATCCGCCTCCAGGAACGGTATCGAAATCGGCCTGAAGACATCGAGTTGCTCACGGTACGCAGCACCACCGGCGAGCTGGTGAATCTCCGCAACGTCGCCCGTATTCGCCAAGAGGCCGGACCAGTGCAGATCGACCGGTACAACCGTGCCCGGCAGATAACCATTCTGGCGAACCTGGAACAGGACAAGAAGGTCTTGGGCGAAGCCGTGCCGGAGCTGTCGCAGTTCGTGCGCGAGGTCGGACTCCCGTCCGGTTACAGTTTTGGCATGGCTGATATGATGCAGGAGTCCTTCGGCCACCTGTTCTTCGCGCTCTATCTGGCGATCATCATCGTCTACATGGTCCTGGCGGCGCAGTTCGAGAGCTTTGTCCATCCCTTCACGATCATGCTCGCCCTTCCCTTGTCAGTCATCGGTGCCCTGGGAGCACTGATCCTCACCGGAACGACCGTCAGCATCTTCACGATGATCAGCATCATCCTGCTCATGGGGCTGGTCACCAAGAACGGCATTCTGCTGGTGGGCTACACCAATACGCTCCGCAGGCGTGACAACATGGAGCGGAATGCCGCCGTCCTGAAGGCGGGGCCGATCCGGCTTCGGCCGATCCTGATGACCACGTTCGCCATGGTATTCGGCATGCTTCCGATCGCACTGTTCGGCTCGGAATCGCGCGCCCCGATGGCGATCGCCGTGATAGGCGGCCTGACCACCTCGACATTGCTTACGCTCGTCGTGGTCCCCGTCGTATACACGCTCCTGGACGACCTGGCTCATCCGTCCCGCTGGCGGGTCGTCCAGTGGTTGGGCCATCGGAAACGCACGGCAACAGCTAGCTGATGTGGCGACAGTACGTTTGCTTCGCACCCAGACGCGTTACCAGTAAGTAGTCTGGGGCAGCGCGCGAGCCACGATCAACCCCGAACCGGAAAACAGAGTCACGCTGACTACTGGCGGCGACAGTCTCAAACAAGCACCACCCGCCGTCTCAACCGCCCCGTGAGCTGGCTGACGCTGTCCGGGCTCAGGATGTGGTTCTTGAGCGCCTGGCAGGCCCGGCTGAGCTTCTCGGCGACCGCGGGTTGCTGAGCGAGGTCCTGGCCCGTCAGCCCGGCAATCTGCTGCTTGGGCTGGGCGAGCTTTGCGGCCGCATCGCTATCGTTGACAATGTCCGTCGCATGGAAACGGTCGATGCGGTTGCGGATGGCGTCCAGACTCCCAAGGAGACTTCCGGGGCTAGCGACGAGGCACTCACGTCCCGATCATTACCTGATTGCCATCGACGCCTCCTTCACCTTCACCGTTCAAAACGCTCCCATTCGCGTTCCGCACGGGCCATTCTCTGCGTGACCGCCGGTGGCGTTGTCCCAAGCCGATCGGCGACTTCGCATCGCTTGTACCCCTCGGCGAGCATGCTGATGGCCTGGCGGGTGCGGTCGTGCTGCTGCTTGAGATAATCGCTCCAGTCGACCCGAAAGCACGCCAGGTCGGCGAC
>JAUWNI010000045.1 GCA_030612705.1 Phycisphaerae bacterium
TTCGGGAAGGGTAAATTCTACTCCCCGAACGACCGGGCGGACTGAAGTCCGCGGCTCCTTAGTCGAGAAACTTGTGAAACGGGTACTCCAATTCATAGTCGGGGTGCGGGCAGCGCAGCAAACTGATCCATTCGACCAGCATCTCATACCGGGGATCACGTGTGCCGCGCAGCATCGGCATGACCCGGCCCTGCTTGACCGGCGGATGCCCCTGCTGTTCCCCTTCCACCGGGAGCATGTAGCGAATTAACGCGCTGTCCTCCGGCAAGTCGCGGTCGATCATCGGACCGGCGGCCGTTTGCATCGAGTCCAGGATCGCGAACGACGTATAAACAAATTCATCGCTCGTCCGCGAGCCGGCCGGAAAGCAAAAAGCGTGCGCGGTCCGCCCGCCGTGACAACCCGACCGCGCACAACCTTTGAGCACAATCGGCAACACTCGCCGCCGATAGGTCGTGAATATCCGCGGGTGGCCGCGCAGATCGATACGGTCGACGTATTTCAGCCCGGTCGCCTTGAGCACGATCGGCAGCTTTTCGTACGTGCGGCCTTTGTCGAGCGTCTGATCCCAATCCGGATCGTAGTCGGATGTCGCCCGCATGTCCCGACGAACAAGGTCTTCCAGGTCACGCTCGCCACGCGGCTTGCGAAAACGCACGTTTAGCCGTTCCGGCGGCCCGTCCAGGGCAAGTTCGGAAAGCTTCAGCTTCAAGATATCACGCGGGCCGAGCAGCGGCGGGGGTTCCAATCCTGCCTTCGTCGGTTGCGATGTCACACCCTCGACCGGCTGCGTCTCCGCTACCTTCCCGGACTGCTGTTCGACCTTTTGCAGCAGGAGCCTGGCGTCTTCGCGATCCGGATCGAGCTTCAAAACATAGGCACACTGTTCTCGCGCCGGGTCGAACAGCCGACGCTCCACCAACCACTCCGCCAGGGCAAAATGTCCACTCACGTCATCGCGCGGCAGCACCCAGAAGCGGCGCATGTAGTTGGCCCGAACCGTCTTGGCCTCTTCGAGCCACTCGATCCGGCCGACCTGCTCGCGCGGGCAACGCACCACGCCGGCGACGTTGCGGATCACCGCCTCGGCTTCGGACAGTTCAACGTCGCCGCGCATCACCGTCCCGTTTTTCAAATGGACTTTAGCCAACTCGGCGGCTGCCGGAGTGAGAAGCGAAGCCGCAACGATCAGCGTCCACAGACGAACGCGCGACCGTTTCCCAATTCCGTTCATACCTCGCTCCAATCCATTGTCGCGTCGTCTACGTGCCGTTTACACCTTGCGATGCGGCGTGCGGGCCACTTCGCTCCCATCTTCGAGCGTTTCGAGCGTGTAGTCGCCAAACACGTTGGGCGCCTCTTTCCGCAAAGCCTTTAGCACCTGCACGGCGACGGCACGGATCTCGATCTCGGCGTGCTCGCTGGCGCGCAGCTCGATGAAGTGCCGCCACGCCCGGCCGTTGCCGGTCACGAAGATTTTGGTTTCGGTCGCGTTGGGCAGCACGCTGCGGGCGGCCTGGCGGGCGAGCTTTCGGCGGAGCGTCGCGTCCGGCTCGTCCTCGAACTTGCGCGCCAGCCCATCGACCAGCTTGCGGTACGACTCGTGCGACTGCCGAATCGATTCCTCCCAAACGGTGTGCAGCTCGGGATCGTCGGCGATGCAAGCCGGCTCGACGAAGTCGCAGGTGCTCTCGTCCACGTAGCGCTGCGAGAGCTGCGAATAGCCGAAACCGGCCCGGTGCCGAACCAGCTCGTGCGTGAACGAACGCGACACGCCGGTGATCAGGAAGCTCCAGGCGGCGTGTTCGAGCACCGAGCCGTGCTGCACGCGGATGATGTTGCCGAGGTATTCCCGGTTGGTCTTGCGGCCCTTCCCGAACGACATATAGCAGACCCGGCCGGCCATCTCGCACAAGGCCTCGGCCCCGATCTCCGTATCGGTCTCCCAGGTCAGCTCGTGGTCTTTCAGAAACCGATCGACCGCGTTGGCGTCGAGCGACTGACGCCCAACCAGGTACACCCGCGGCGTGCGTACGATGTTCACCGATTCACCTCCTTGGCATAATTGCGTGGCTGAATTGTACACGCCGTGACGCCGGCAACCAATCAGAGCCCAGAGCGTCAGCGAGGGGTTAAGCGGTGTGGATTGGAGATTGAAGATTGAAGATTGGGAATTGGGGATTGGGGATTGCGAAGTTAAGTGGCCCGTTCGTGTGGCCCAATCCACAATCCGCAATAGGCTTGTCCCCTCGCTGGCGCTCAGGGCTCTGATTCGGGGGTGCCCCGTCCCGTTTCGCCAGCCCGGAGGGCAGGCGAACGGGATGGGGAACTGATTCGAACTCGCACCGACCTTGCTCCCTCGAATCGGTCCCCCACCCCGACCGAGTGCCTGCCAGACAGGCACTCAGAACGGGATGGGGCACCCTCCGCAGTGCTAAGCATCGCTGGAAGCACGGACAAGCAAACTGCCGCTTGTCCGTGGCACCCGGCGCCATTGTCATTCCGAGAAGCGCAGCGCCGAGGAATCTAGCCGGGACTCGGTTTTGGGCCAGATGCCTCCGCGCGGCCGCCCGAGGCGGACGCGGTCGGAATGACATTCAGGCATTACCCACTTTCCTAATGCTCCCCCCAGGACTGTTGATCCAGACGCCGCACCTTGCACACCTAACGAATAGGCCCTAAAAAGCCAATCTATGAGTGGCACTCGCAGACGATGGGTCGGCGTAACCTACCTTTGGGCAACCTGCCTGACGACGGTTCTCTGCTCAACCTTGCCCGTCCGGGCCGATACGCCGTTGCGCTACGATCCGGACGTTGGCGATCGACTGGTATACGAGCGACGGGTACGCGTGATGCCGCTCGACGGCGATGCCGTTCTCCAGCGTTACAATGAACAATTGCAATTGTGGTGCCTGGCCGGCGATCTGAAAGAGAACTACATCCTGGCCGAGCTAATCCGCTTCACCGACCAACAGACCGACCCGGCGCTCGGCGCACTTTTCCACTTGGATCACCGCGGCCATCGACGGTTCTCCAATGAAATCCTCGCCCGGATCGTGGGGCTCGACCCGATTTTCGAGCTGCTCCCGATCCTGCCGTCGGCGCTGGAATCCGGTCCGAGCTGGCTGACGGAACCCGATCGTTTCGGCCGCCGGTGGCGCTGCACGCGTGACGATTCCGGCGACGAAGGACCGCTTCGCGTCGATTTCGTGCTCGAAGATCCGACCGGCGTCGCCGCGGCGCGCGAGGTCTCGCAGCGCGGCATTTACTGGTTCGACCCACAAGCCGGTATCGTCACACGCGTTGAATCCGAGTGGATCGATCGCCGCGCGAAACGGCGCACCCTGACGGTCACGCGTTTGCACGGCCGGTCAAGACAGGAACCGCTCTGGTGCCGACGGCGCATTGCGGAGGCGGACAAGTTTCTCAGCACGCTGCGGCTCGAGGATCGTCTGCTCGACCAGATCACAGCCGAACCGACGCGAGCCGAGCGGATTCTGGCGCGGATCAACCGCCTCTGGTCGGAATTGGCGATGGAGTTACCCGGCCGACCGGAATCCCCGATTCGCCGACTGGTACGAGCCCGCGGAACATACTTTGCCAAAGAGATGGACCGCTATCGCGAACGGGCCGCGCTCGCGGAGCAATGGCTCGGAGCGTCGGCGGCGCATTGGTCGCTGCAAACGCCCGACGACGAGACGATCCGCAGTGAAACGGTCCGCGACCGGTTTGTCATTGAATGCTTCTGGAGCGCGGATTCACTCTGGAGCCTGCGCTCGTTCGAAACTCTCCGGCGGGTTCAGAAACAACTGCCGGCGGCGGATTATCGCGTTGTGTGTTTGAACATCGACGCCGACATGTCGGCGGCCGGGGAGGCGGCACGGCTCTGCGGGGCGGGGCTGACGCACGTGCTGGCGGGTCCGCCGATCGGCGGGCAACCCCCGCGCGAACTCCCCATTTTTCGCATCCTCGACCGCAACAGCAAGGTTCGGGGTGTTTATTTCGGCTGGCAACCCGCGCTGGCGGAGAAAATCGCGGCGCTGCCACGTTAAGATGACCGTGCGCGACCGCGCGGCAGAGCCGGGCCGTCCTCGGCCCGAATACCCGTCGTGAGAGCACGACGTATCCGCCAACCGCTCCGAGCGCCGGCGTCGTTGCAGATAAAGGAGAACACACTGGTGAAACACTTCATCGGCTCTAAAACCCGCGCGTGTCTCTGGCTCATGGGCATCGCACTGGCAAGCACGGCGGGCTGCGCGGCCAAGCGGACGATCTCGCCGGTCGCCGGTCCGTTGGACGGCATAGCGCCCGAGCAGGCCGACACGCGAGCCGAAGTTGTTCGAAAAGATCCGGTCGCTTACTTGCACAAGGTCGCGAAAAACTGCCGGGCGCTTCAGCAGTACACGGTCATGTTCACCCGCCAGGAGCGCCGCGGGCTGGGCTTTTTCAAGACGCTGCGCGAGCCCGAACTCATCGCCTGCAAGTTTCGACGCGAGCCGTTCAGCATTTACATGAAGTGGCTCGATCCGGACATCAAGTACGGCGAATCGACGTATGTCGCCGGACGGGAAGATAACAAGGTTCGTTTCGTCCCACGGCACGGGCTCTTCGGACTTCCGCCGAGCATCACGCGCATCGGGCTGCGAACGCCGGTAATCTGGGGCGAGTCAAGATACCCGCTGACCGATTTCGGGCTCGAACGCATGATGGAGCGGACGTTCGCGTCGATCGAACGCGCCGGCGACGACTGGACGATTTTGTATCAGGGTCTGACGAAGCTGTCCGAAACCGACCGCGTGGCCCACTACCTACGGCTCGAATTCCCGCCGTCGCAACACAAGACGCCGATCCAGGAATTGTTCGTCGACATCGAGACCGATCTGCCGGTCTGTACACGAATCCTGTATCACTCCGGCAAACTGGAGGCCGCGTACGTCTGGGCCGACGTTAACACCGACGTCACGTTTACCGAAGAAGACTTTCTGCTCGACGCCGAGCGCGAGCAACGTGACGAGCAAACTCAGGCCGCGACCGCTTCGGACGAACCGTAAACCGGGAGAAATCGCCTCCGTGGCACGCCGACAACGCAACGAAGCCGACTTCATGCAGCGGGCTCTGCAATTGGCGGCGCGTGGGCAAGGCCGGGTCGAGCCCAACCCGATGGTCGGCTGTGTCATCGTCTCGCGGGGCAAGATCATCGGCGAGGGTTATCACCGCCGTTTCGGCGGTCCGCACGCGGAGATCGAGGCGCTGCGCCGTTGTCACGCCTCGCCGCGCGGTGCGACTGTGTATGTGACACTCGAACCGTGCTGTCACTTCGGCAAGACGCCGCCCTGTACGGAGGCGCTGATCGAGGCGGGCGCCGGGAGCGTCGTGGTTGCCCTGCGCGATCCGCACCCGCGGGTTGCCGGCCGGGGCCTCGGGAAGCTGCGGTCAGCGGGCATCCGTGTGGAAACCGGGCTCCTCGCTGAACAGGCAGACGAGTTGAACGCACCATATCTCAAGCTCATGCTGCACAAGCGTCCCTGGGTGATCCTGAAATGGGCGCAAAGTCTGGACGGCAAAATCGCGACGCGCACGGGCGATTCAAAGTGGATTTCCGACGAGCATTGCCGCGCGCATGCCCACCGCGTGCGTGGGCGGATGGATGCGATCCTGGTCGGTCGTAACACGGTGCTGACCGACGACCCGCAACTGACGGCCCGCGTCGGGCGCGTTCGGCGAGTCGCCACACGCATTGTGCTCGATACCGCATTACGCACGCCGCCGACGGCAAAGTTGGTGCGTAGTGCCCGGGCTACACCAACGTGGATCATCCACGCCCCCCGCGCGTCGCGGGCCCGGGCGCGGGCGTTGGAGGCCGCCGGCTGCGTGATCCACCGAGTCGCGCGCGATGACAACCGGCTCTCGCTGTCGGCGGTCCTCGATCTGCTGGGTTCGCACGGAATGACCAACGTGCTGGTCGAGGGCGGCGGCCGCCTGCTCGGGCAATTTGTGGACCAGCGGCTGGCCGATGAGATTCACGTTTATATCGCACCGCTGCTGATCGGCGGAAACCAGGCCGTCTCGACACTCGCCGGCCGCGGCCCCGCAACCGTTCACGAAGCACTTCAACTGCCTGATAATGTTAGACTTAGGCGACTCGGGCATGGCTGGTTCGCTCACGCAAAACTCACATAGGTCGTTTCCCGGAACGCACCTACAGTTCAAGTCCACAACATTCGATACTCTTACTGGAACATTATGCTGGTAAACACAAGCGAATCGCTGGGGCAAACCGTCGGCGTACTCGACGCCTTGCATTGCGGCGCGGTCCTGATTGGGCCCGCCGGTGTCATCGTACACGCCAATGAGCGCCTCTGCCGAATGATGCGACGCCCGCTGGACGAACTGCTCGGGCGATATCTCTGGGAATTCTACCCCCCGGAGGAAACCCAGAGGCTGCAAGACGAGTTTCACCGGGAAGCCAATGACGAGGTGGAGAAGGAAACCACCCTGCCGTGCGCGGGCGGCGAGCCGCTGCCGGTGATCATCTCAAGCCGCCCGCTGGACCACGCGGCACCGCGGGCCGGGCATCGCATTCTCACGATCATCGACATCTCGCAGCAAAAACGCGTGGAAAAGCGCTTTCAGCAACAATATCAGGAGGTCGCGAAGCTCAGCGACACCGTGCTCGAACAGGCCCTCGACCTTAAGCATTATTCACGTTCGTTGGAGGAAAAGGTCCGGGAGCGGACGGCGGAGCTGCACGAAGCCAACATGGACGCGATCCTGATGTTGGCGGTCGCCTGCGAGGCGCGGGACAGCGACACCGGGGCTCACGTGCTTCGCATCAAGGAATACGCCCGCATTCTCGCACAGGAGCTTGGCTTGTCCGAGTCGGAATCGGAGGAGATCGCTTTCTCGGCGATTATGCACGACGTTGGCAAAATCCAGGTGCCTGACGAAATCCTGAAAAAACCCGGGCCGCTGACTACCGGCGAACGCCAGGCGATGGAATTCCACACCATCGCGGGCGAGCGCATCCTCTCCAAGCGTCCGTTCTTCGACACTGCTCGTCTGATCGCCCGCTACCACCATGAGAACTGGGACGGCAGCGGTTACCCGGACCGGCTCGCCAGCGAGGATATCCCTCTGCCGGCACGGATCGTACACCTGGTGGACGTATTCGACGCGCTGACATTCGCGCGCGTGTACAAGTCCGCCTGGCAACAGTCGGATACGATCACGGAAATCACCCGGCTCAGCGGGACGATGTTCGACCCCCACCTGGCCGAGGTGTTCCGCGCGCTGCTCGACGCCGGCGCCTTCGAGGAAATCATTTCACTCCGCGACTCACCCGGCACATTCGATAATATTTAGCCCGAATTTATCACCAGTCATCCCGAGCCCTTCGACTTCGCTCTATCGGAATGACAGTCGGGTGGCCCATGGCTTTAGCCGTGGGGAACACGAATAGACCGTCCATTCGTGTCACCTCCACTTAGGCGACGTGCCACCCGCTCAGCGAGAAATCGTCGCGAGCCGCAAAGAAAGCGACCGTGCGTGGTATAGCACGGATTTCGGTATATGATGTTAGTTGATGGCATACACCATCGACGCGCTGGGTGCGTGTCTGATGATGGACCAAGCGGTAGCTGCCTGCGGGGAACCAGGCATGAAAATCCATCTTTACTTGCTGGCCATCGCAGTCTTGCTGTCGACCACGCGCGACGCGCCGGCGTCCGAACGGCGCCCGCTGCGCGAGGCCCATTCGGAAAACGGGCGCTTCCACCTGCGAATCCACGCCGGTCGGCCGGCTCGAAACGAGTCCGATCGCTGCCGCGCGATTCTGTACGAGCGCGGCGGCGAAAGGAAACGTGATCGCCGGGTCTGGCGGGTAAAGCTGGCCAACGAAGTAGCACCTTGCCGAGCGCTGATCCGTAACGACGGTCGCTTCGTTGTCATGCTCGACGAGTTCCGTCGCGGCGGCGGCGCCCACGCCGTCGTTATCTACGGCGAGCACGGCAAGCAACTGCGTGAGTTCGATCTGCGCGAGCTGTTGCACGGCGACGATTGGAAGCACGTAACAGTCGAGCGGCGGGCGGTCGAATGGCTGCCGGATGCCACATTCGCCTTCGTCGACAAGCCGCCGCTATTCGTCATCAAGCTCAAATGGGGTCGGGAGATCCGGGTCGACCTCGAAAAGCTGGAGACTGTCGGAAAGGGCGTAAAGCCTGGAGAAACGCTGGGCGAGGCAGAGTCCAACGCGACCTCCAAGCCGACTGCCAACGACGCGATTCCGCCCGAGATCCTGGCACTACTGAAGCAACCGACCTCGGCGGCGGCGGATAACGCCGAAGGTTCAAGCGATCCAATCACCGAAGCCGTCTTGCGAGCGCTGGCGAAGCTGCAACGGTTGGCGGAAACATCCGGCGTGGATGTCGACGTCGCCGGTATCGTGGCGGCAGCGGGTCTGGAAGATGCCGTCGCCGCTCTCCAAAAAGCATCCACAGCAGGAGCTGACATCTCACAGCAACCGCGATATGCCGGTAACAGCGCGGCGGCAGGCTTGGCGGTACCTTTACCCAACCCGGCCAACCCGGTCGATTACGTAGCGTGGGTTGTCGAATTAACCGAGACCGACGGCCCCAGCGCAGTGCCGTTGTACAAAGACGCGATCAAGAAGCGCGTGCCGTGGGAAGGCAATGATGATCTGTATGAGGCCGCCCGGCGGGGTGACCCGGAGGCCCTCGCCTCACCGGAGGTAATCGAATGGCTGGAAGCGAACGAGGAAGCCTTGGCGGACTTCCGAGCCGCGCCGTGGTTCGAGTATCGCGGAATGGTTGAGGCCGGTGACGACTACAGCGTGATCGGCATCCTGCTCCCCAACCTCAGCGACAGGCGAAGGCTCTTTCGTACGTCGATCATCGATGCAAAATACCTCGAAGCCAACGGCGACGTGGGCTCGGCTCTCGGCAATTACCTGGATAATCTCGCGATCGGGGCACAGACCAGCCAGGGGCCGATGCTGATCGAGAACCTGGTCGGAATCGCCATGCAGGCGGAGACCGCCGACGACCTGCTGGATTGCTTCGCGTCACCGTGTGGCGACGAGATTAACTACGTCCGGCTCGCCCGGGAGCTCGAAGACAGCTTCCAGCCGCTACGGCCGATTGTGGAATGTTTTCAGGGTGAGCGTGCCCTGGCGTTTGACATTATACAGCACATTTATGAATGGGATGAGGAAACCGGGCAGTACCGCGTCGCAGGGGACGCCGATAAATACTTGGATAAGTCCTTCGGCATCACATCCGAGGAATTCGGGTTCTCTGTAGTACTGGGAGCCATCGGCTTCGAGCGGATGGTCGAACTAACCAACGAATGGTATGACGAGCTAACGCGTGCGTCGATGTTGCCATATCCTGAGGCCAAAGAGGCATTGAGCGAGTTCGATGAGCATGCCAGGAGTACGACGTTCAAGCTGCGCTATCCGCTACTGTCAGTAATCTTGCCGTCGCTTGGACGCGCCAACCACTTGGCCACCCGCAGCGCTACAACACGCAATGCAACCCGCGTGATCGCAAACCTCAAGGCCTATCGCCAACAGTACGGCGAATACCCCGATTCGCTCGACGTCTTCGGCGATGCCGAGATGGTGATTGACCCGTTCACGGACCACAGCTTCGCCTACCGTCGAGAGGGTGACGACTTCACGCTCTACTCGCTCGGCGGCAACGGCATTGATGACGGCGGCGTCCACGATCGACGTGCCAACACTAACGACGTGCTCTACTGGCCCCGGCCACCGAAGGAATAGAGACGCGGTCCGCTATATTTGCTTGCGCCGCACGACTGCGATCTGGTAGATCTCGCGGCCCTCGTGCCGGTATTTAATCTCGAAATTCGTCCGGACGCGCGTCTCACTTACACCGATCTCAGGCTCGCCGAACTGAACCTCTTCGAGTTGCGGATGGGTCAGCAGAACCTCGCGGATAACCGAGTAGTACTCCGCGTGGTCGGTCTGAACGGCACAGCGCCCGCCGGGGATCAGACACGCGACGGTGGCGTCCACGAACGGCTTTTGAAACATTCTGCGTTTGTGATGGCGCTTCTTCGGCCACGGGTCCGGGTGGTATACGTGCAGCACGCTGAGCGACTCGCGCGGGCACTGCGCGCGGATGAAGTGCGAAGCGTCGACGCGAACCATCCGCACGTTGTGGACGTTCCAACGCCGCAGCCGATCCGCGGCGAAGCGATAAAACTTGTTCGCCCACTCGATCCCGAGGAAGTTCCGCTCCGGATATGCTTGTGCGCGCCGCAGTAAGAAGCCCGCCTTACCCGTGCCGATCTCCACCTCGACCGGATTGCTGTTGCCGAACAGCTCAGCCCAGTCGAGATCCTCCAACCGAACTGGTTCGACGGCAATCGGACTGACGCTGAGAACCCTACGCACTTGCTCACACGGTAACAGTTCAGCCGTTTGCAACAAACTTTCAGCAATCAGCTTTCAGCGGTCAGCCATTCGCGTTGTGGGGCGGGCAGGTGCCTTGCCTTAGTCATGTTCCCGCGCTGCTCTCAATAACACGCTATGTGCGATATTTGGTCGCCGTCGCTCGTCTTTCGGCTGATCGCTGATTGCTGACCGCTGAATGCTTACCTCACACGCAAAAATCGCCGAAGACCACTCAATTCCCCAAGCCGCGCGACCGATTATATAGAAGTACCCGGCAAGGGCTCGGAACATCTCATTTTCTCTTACTGTAGCAGCGTGAACAGCGATGATGCAACCTCCACAACGATTGGCCCAGCGGCGCGACAACACACAAGCTGGGGGAACGTTCACATTCTGGTATCGCCGCCCACGCGCCGCCAAACAAGTCGGCGCCTGGATGCTCAATCGTGGTGCCGAGGAGGCGGCGTTCCTGACGACCGCCGGCGACGCGCCCGCGGTGGGTGAACGCCTGGAGCTAACCGGTTCGGACAGGACCGGCCGGACCACTGCCGGACGTTCGCGAGAGTCCGAGCCGCACCTGCCGAGGTTCGGACGCGTGGTTCGGCTCGATACACCGCAAGGCATCACCCGTCGCGTCGCGATTCGCTTCGAGTCGCCAACGTCTTCGTCGCAGATCAAGAAATCAGAACCCTGAGCACGAGCGAGGGACAAGCCCATTGGGGATTGGGGGCTGAGTGACCCGTTCGTGTGGCCCAATCCCCAATCTCCAATCTCCAATCCACAATTTCCAATCCACACCGCTTAACCCCTCGCTTGCGCTCAGGGTTTCGATCGGCGACAGCTTCAAATAACATATATACCGTTTCGCGACCGCGTGTGATTTGACATCCCCGCCGGCTCTCGAAAGAATAAGCAGTGCGTCCATGGGGGGCAGCGTTACCCGTCGATACCGCTGTTTCAGACCGGATAGGGAGTCATAAGTTGGCTAAGCAAGTTGCAACGAACATCACCTGGCATGAGGGACACGTCGAACGAAAAGATCGGGAAACACTGCTCAAACAGCAAGGGGCGACCATCTGGTTCACCGGTCTGAGCGGATCGGGTAAGAGCACCGTCGCCTTCACCATCGAGCACGCTCTCGTCGAACGCGGGCACCTGGCCTACGTGCTCGACGGCGACAACATCCGTCATGGGTTGAATAAAAACCTCGGCTTCTCGCCCGAAGACCGCAACGAGAACATCCGCCGCATCGGCCAAGTCGCCAAGCTGTTCGCCGACACGGGCGTGCTGACGTTCACCAGCTTCATCAGCCCATATCGAGTCGATCGCGATCAGGCTCGCAAAATTCACGAGGAGATCGGCTTGCCGTTTATCGAGGTCTTCGTCAGCGCCCCGCTCGAAGTCTGCGAAAAGCGCGACCCGAAGGGACTCTACCAGAAGGCCCGCGAGGGCAAGATCCCCGAGTTCACCGGTATCTCAGCGCCCTACGAGGAGCCGTTAAAACCCGAGATCGTGCTCGACGTGGCCAAGCTGTCGCCGCAAGAGGCGGCGGCGGAGGTCATCAATTATCTGACGGAACGGAAGCTGCTGCCGGAATAGTCGAAGTGGATCCACAGCCGGGGGCGGCTGTGCTATACGCTGTACCACTCATGTAGCGGCCGGCGCCTCGCCGGCCGTGGAGCAAAGCAGGAGCTTTGCACTCTCGGTGTAGCGGTCGGTCTCCGTGCCGACCGATGTGGATTATGCAAATACGTCCACGGAGACGCCCTTGCCGGGCTCGCTGCCCTGTATCTGCTGGGCTGATTCGACCGCGGCGTCAATCAGGCCGGCCACTCCCTCCTGCTGGCACTTGACCTGTTGCATTACCTTGGAAAGAAGCGCCATCTGAATCTGTGTCTGTACCCGGCCGGCCGAGATGGCCGCGGCTCCACTGATGCTCATAAATACCTCCCGTCCATTGTCTCCCTTGCAGGAAGTATTCGAAGTACATCGGCGAATGGCGAGGCGAACTTGTGATAATGTCGGCGGGCGCTGCGGAGAACCGATAATTCAAGCTCTTCAACAAATTAAATGGCAGATCGAGATGGTGCGTCAAGACGCACCCTAGTGCGCCTGAGATTGTACTCGAACAGGGGAGTGGGATTCTCCCCCAGGCATGCGCTCATCCTCCTATCAGAGGGTGATACCCACAAGGACTTCATAAATTGTACCAATTATGAATCAGACCAATAGATTCCTCCCCCGCCCTCCGCAAGTGACGCATACCCACGCCGACCGCAACGGCCCAGCTTGTAAGTCATCCCGGCATACGGGTCAAATACGCGCAGGCTGCCAAATAAGCTGCTCTTGCCGCGAGCTGTCAACCGCCATTACTTGTGAGCCGATACCGGCACAGCGCCTCCATCGCCATAGCGGTCGTGAATGCCGGCGACAACCACTTGGGTTCGGTGCCGTCGTCGGTGCGCCCGAGGAAAAACACGTCGGGTTCCCAAGCGCCCGTAACCGAATCCTGCTCTGAAACCAAGTAGCTTATCGCGCTCTGGACGATATCTGGGCCACGGTCGGCGGCCAGTAGTGCCAGGATGGCGAACGCCGTATTCAAATGCGCGTCACCGCGGTCCCAGAAGCACCGTCCGTCCGCGTCCGTCTGCACGGTCGCAAGCAGGTCATCCGCCAGCAAGTCTACCGCGGGTGCCAGGGCCGTTACCCCACCTTCGCTGTACGCCCGGTTTACAAAGTAATGCAGGGCAATGTTGTCGGGGTAATACAGGCTGAGGCGATCGGGGTTGGAGAGATGAGCCTGTGAAGTGATGGCTTCGTTGATGACCGCAATCGCCTCTGTAACACCGGGCGTTTCCAGGCGCCCGTAGCGCCCCAGGACGTACAGAACACTGGCATTGACGACGATGTCGACGTCATTTGGGTTGGGGTCGTTTAGATCATCCCGGTAGGCCAACCAGGTCAGGAAAGCGCCGCTGTCCTCGCCGATCCAGGGTTGATTGTTACGCTGCGGAACCTGCCCGAGGTCGCGCCAGTCGGCAAAAAACCGCTCGAAGGCAACCGACACCGGCGGACTGTCATCAAGAACATGGTTATCCAGCAACGCGGCGTACACAACGGCGGTAACGTCCGCGTCCGTGGGAATCGCGAACGCCTGTGGATGTAGAGTGAAATTTGCCGGAGCCCGATAACCCCTGAACTTGGGACCGCGCCAGCGGCATTCGAGGATGCTCGCCAACAGAAGATCGCCCGGCCGCCAGCGCTGATCAAGCGGCCAGAACCCAAAGGTGCCGGCGTCCGGCGTTTCATCCCGAGCTTTGAACCGAAGCATGAATTGCACGGCCCTTGTGCGCATCGTCCGTGCGGCGTCGATCTCGGCATCCGTCAACTCGAGCACATCACGATTGTTTTCAGTTATGAGGCTCAGGGCGTGGTGGATGAAGGCCGGTGAAAAAGGACTGATGTCACGTATGTATGGCCCGGCTCGATCGAATCCAAAGCATTGAGGCCAATCACCGGCGTAGTCCGTCCCGTTTCCGACTAGACAGTCAACCTTGACCTGCGTGGAGTCAAGGTAACGGAGAGCCATGGCAATTGGCGTCAACGGCTCAGTCGGCGCCGGAGGGTTTGGACTGCCGCATTCGTCCGAGAAGAGTTCGATAGCCCCACAACCCGACAGGGCGATTACGATTATTGTACTTACGACCCCTACAAACGGCACTAGTCCAACAGTCCAGCGGATTTGTCGCAACGGTGATTCAGCACGGCGGGGTGCAGATCGCATTTCACGTAACCTCGATGAGCAAACCAGGTTCAGCGGCCATAATTATGGGCCCCTTCACAGAATCCATGGGCCGGGCTTGGGAAAAGCAACGCCGCAATTACCCCTGATGCCCAGTTTATCATCGGAATGTGCGCTGCTCTTATTATGGAAAAGACGACATCGGTTATGAGGAAAACGGCACCATGGCAGGTTATCGACCACAGCCGGAGTCTCCCGGTGCTGAAACCGCACTTCGAGCGGCGGCGATTCACTTCAAGGTCACGCGAAGTTCGGCGAAGATCATCCGCGGCACCTCGGCCTTGTTAACGAACAGCGAGGTGCCTTCGAGGTGGTGCGAGTCGAGCAGATTACGCACACCAACCGATAGCGACGCCCGCTCATCCCAGAATTCGTACTCGGCCAGCAGATCGAGCCGGAAATACGGGTCGATACCGCGCGAGACAAGGGGAAAGTCCGTGTAGGCGGATCGCACCGCGTCCACCCAGTATAGATGACTGGACAAATGCAGGTCGTCGAACGGGTTGTAGCGAGCCCCGAGCATGAATTTGTGCTTCGGCGGCCGGATGGTATCCGTTTGGTGAAACGAGACGGTTGAATCCCATTCCAACTGTTGGTACGTGTAGTTACCCAGCAGTGTAAGCTGCTTGGTCGCCGCGTACTTCGCGTCCAATTCCGCTCCATAAACCGTCGCCGAGCCGTTGTTGTCGTAATCGATGCGTACCAGGCGCGGCGGGCCGAGGCACGGGGTGAACGTGATAACATCAGAGTACTCATTCCAGAACAGGTTCAGATTGATTTCCAGCCGATCGAAATACCGACCGCGACAGCCAAACTCGTAGGCGATCAGCGTTTGCGAGTCGAGGTCGAGGTAACTGCGCAGCCAGCCAAGGCCGCCGAGTATCTCCATATCGCCGTGGCGACCCGCGGCGGGCGACATCTGGAAAGCGCGTGATACGGCTCCAAAGAAGGCGGTGTTGTCATCCAGTCGATAGGACAACGCCGCCCGCGCGCTCGGCTCGAAGCCGCCGTAGGCGTCGTAGTCGATCCGCCCGCCGAGGTTGAGCTGCCAACGTTCGGCAAAGCGCCATTCGTTCTGGAGGTATGCGCCGATCTCCCCGGAGGTGACGTATGGTTTCCGCATCGCCGGCGGATCGCAATTAGTTCCGTCGATCAGATCGAGTCGTGAGTCGATGCCCCAGCTCAGTGTGTGGAACTCGGTGGGCTTGAAGGTGTGACCAAACTGCAAGGCAAACTGCTGATAGCGGTAATCGAGCGAGTCGAGCCCGAACGAGGCTTGGAAATCATTGGCATATCCGGTCAGATCAAACGTGTTGTCGTCGTCGATCCGGTGCGTCCACTTGCCCAGCACGTAGTTCGTCTGACCGCCGCAGTTGCTCCGACGTGGGTCGAGCACCGGATTGGGGGTATAGCCCCCGTCGAGTACGCTGCTGCCGACCGAAAGCAGGAGGGTGTCGCGTGGATTGGCCTCATAGGTGGCGTGGATCATCATCGAGCCGAGCTTGAAGTTGTCTTCGAGTTTTCCGAAGAGCGAGCCGCCGCGCTGAAAGCCGTCGCTGCCTTCATATTGTCCGGAGATGCGGAAGCGGAGTTTCTCGTCGGAGAAGGCGTAGCCCAGGTACTCTTTGTTCCAGCCGCGGGATCCGCCGCCGACGGTGAACGTGACCCCTTCCTGGTCTTTGGGATCCTTGGTAATGATGTTGATCACGCCGTTGACCGCATTGGCGCCCCAGGTAACGCCGCCGGGCCCGCGAATGACCTCGATGCGTTCGATGTCCTCCAAGTGAAATGCCCACGTGGCCCAGGCGGTTCCGCCGAAGATCGTGTCGAAAATCTGTCGCCCATCCACCAGGACGAGCGTCTTGTTGGCCAACATGGCATGGAAGCCCCGCGGCGAGACGGCGTACGTCCCGAAGTGCAGGCTCGCAATGTCCATGCCCGGCACCAGACGCAGCGCTTCGGGAACGGAGCGCGCCCCCGCGCGTCGAATGTCTTCCTGCGTAATTATGCTGATCGCGTACGGCACATCGGTGATTTTCTGCTCGCGGCGCGCCGCGGTGACGACGATGGGGATCTCGAGTTCGAGCAACCCGATGTCATCGTCACTTGCCAAGTCAAATTCATCGGCGGGGGTGGGGTCAGTAGCGGGCTGCGTGGCGGGTTGCGTGTCCGGCGACGGCTTGGACGTCGCGGTCTCCTCCTGCGCGCCGGCTGGAATCCCGGCGACCAGCGCCAAACCCAGTGCTGTCCAAAACACAATACAACAATAACGAGTTGGCAACTTTGTCATTGTATACTTATACGCAGTTGGGCGTATATCATCCGCGGCACTTCGCCGGCGTAGACGTTCGCATCGCCGCCTTCCAGATGCCCGGAGTCGAGCAGGTTTCGGACGCCGACCGCGAATGACGCTTGGTCCTTCCAGAATTCATATTCGGCCCGGAGGTCGAGCCGAAAATAGCTGTGAACGTAGCGGGGAAGCATCGGGAGGATCGGGTTCTCGGCCATCACGTTGTCCACGAAATACAAGTGGCTCGAAAGGTGCAGATCGCCGGTGAGGTCATAGCGCGTCCCCACCATGAACTTGTGTTTCGGCGGCGAAAGGAGCCCCGTCTTCTTGATCGAGCCTTCGCCGATCCAGTCCAGGTACTGAAACGTGTAATTGCCCAGGAGTGTCAACGACTTCGTCAGCGGGTATTTCGCGTCCAACTCCGCTCCATAGAGTCTGGCGTCAGCGCGTTTGTCGCCGACGATGTGCATCATGCCCGGGGACCCGCTCTTAGTGTCCGACATGATCAGATCCGAGTACCCGTGCCAGAACAAGTTGAGGTTCAGGTCAAGCCGGCCGAAGTGCCTGCCGCGATAGCCCAATTCGTAAGCGACCAGCACCTCGGCGTCCGCGTTATGATCGGCTCGTACCCTCATGATGCCGCCGGTCAGCGGGAAATCCAGGAACCGCCGCGCTGCCGGCGGCATGTGGAAGGCGCGTGAGACCGCACCATAGACCATAGAACTATCGCTCAGGTGATAGGAGAGTGCGGCCCGCCCGCTCGGTTCGAAGCCGCCGTAGGCGTCGTATTCGATGCGGCCGCCGAGATTCAGTGTCCATTTGGTTGTGAAGCGCCATTCGTCCTGGAGATAGAGGCCGAGAATAGCCGTTCTGACAATACTGTCGGTCAGCAGTTGCGGGTCGGCATTGGTCGCGTCCGTATAGTCAAAGCGCGTATCGAGCCCCCACGTCAGCGTGTGCGTTTCGACAGGCTTGAACGTGTGCGCGAATTGCAAAGCGTATTGTTGGTAGCGGTAGTCGAATGCCCGCACCCCCGGCGTAAGATGGAAATCGTTGACGTAGGCGGTGAATTCGTATTCATTGTCCTCCGCCACCCGGTGCCGCCACTTGCCCAGCACAAAGTTGGCTTGTCCGTCCGGTCGCAACGGCCTGAAATCCGCAATCGGCGAGGAAGGCCAGTTGTCGCCCGTAATGGAGCTGCCCGCCGAAAAGGTCAATGTGTCTTTTCCATCGGGTTCCGGCGTGTAGATCGCGTGGATTCCGATACGGCCGGCCTCCATCTCGTCGTGGAATCGGCCAACCAGCGTGCCGCCCCGTTTGAATCCGCTGCTGATCTCGCCCTCGCCGGAGATGCGAAACTGAAGCTTATCATCCGCGAAAGCGTATCCGAGATGCGGTTTGTACGAGTCGCACGAGTCGCCAGTGGCAGTAAAGGTAAGTCCTTCCTGATCCTTGGGTTGCTTGGTGATGACGTTGATAACGCCGTTGACGGCGTTGGCCCCCCAGGTTACGCCGCCCGGTCCCCGAACGACCTCGATGCGTTCGATATCCTCGAGCTGAAACGGCCAGAATCCCCACATCGTACCGCCATTGACCGAGTCAAAGAGTTGTCTGCCATCGACGAGTACGAGCAGCTTGTTGGCGCGCATGCCGTGGAAACCACGGGCAGAGACGGCGTAATTGCCGTAACTCAGTTCAGCCACGTCGATGCCTGGTACGAGCCGCAGGGCGTCGGGAATCGAGCGCGCCCCGGACCATCGGATGTCGTCGGCTGTAATCACACTGATGGCGTGGGGTACGTCGGTAATGCGCTGTTCGTGGCGGGCGGCCGTCACGACAATGGGGATTTCGAGATCCAGCAACTCGATATCCTTGAGGTCGTCCATCTCGGCGGGTTGGGAAGCGGGCTGGCTGGCGGCAGGCTGTGTTTCCGCCGGCTGGGTTTCGGCCGGTGGGGAAGGCTGGTCTTGTGCGTTGGCCGTAGACCCCGCGACCAGCAGTCCCAACACGCCCGTCAGTAACACGAGCGGTTTCATTTGTTCATATCTGACATTCATTTGATCACCACCTTAAACTTAGCGTAAATCATTCGCGGCACTTCGGCGTCGTTGAGGAACAGCGTTCCCCCTTCGTAGTGATTCGAATCCAGCAGGTTGCGGACACCGAGCGCGACGGAAGCCTGGCCGTCCCAGAACTCGTACTCGGCGCGGAGATCAAGCCGGAAGCAGGGTGCCACGTGACGGGACACCAGCGGGTTGTCCGGCCTTCGGGCTAACGCAGGCAGTGCCGCCACTATGGCGAGCAACTGCGTTGAACCAACCCGGCGTGGCGCCTTCATCCTTCGTCTCACAATCATTTTCCCATACGTACGACGTGGGAGTTGAAAACCCTTCCATCCACCGGCACGTCGATCGTTTCAGCCGTATGAATGTTTACCGCGCGTCCGACGCTCCGCGGGTAGTGCAGTCCGATGCTCGCCGGCGCTTTCCCTCGGATCACTTCCTTCACGAGATGTGCGGCTTGTTTGCCGACCGCGGCGCTGTCGCAGTAAAGACCACTGAACGCGCCGGCCTTGACCACGTTCGGCGAGAATGTCCAGACCGGCTTCTTTTGTCGAACGCCCCATAAAAGCAAGCGCTGCACGTTCGGCGAGTTGTAGACCCGGGCATCCGGGATCATGAGCACGCCGTCATACTTGTCCTTGTTCAGGGTCTCGATCGCTTTGGGGAATTCGTTCCGATCGGCCTGCACCGCCTTCAAGACGATGCCGCGTTTGCGTCCGGCTTTCTCCAAGGCGGCCGCCGTCCGCCTTGAGTGTGGACTGCATAAGACGGCAATTCTCTTCGATCGAGAATATGTCCGGAGGATCCAGGCGACTTGCTCGGCTGGGTCGATGTCACTGGCGAGACAGGCAATGCGCTCTCGGGACGGGTAGTTATCGGCCAGGAAGGACATGTCGAGAGCGTTCGGCACCATGAAAGATACAATGGGGGCCTTCGGAATCCCTTTCAGGGCGAGCGTGGTTGCGGTCGGACCCGCGGCTGCCACCACGGCGGGTTCAAGATCCGCGGCCTGTTTCAGGGCCTGTTGCCGCGCGGCAGGGTCGCCCTCCCGCAGTTCTATCAGGGTGCAATCATGACCGGCCGCCTTCAGTTCCGCGGCGAGTGCATTAGCAGACGTTCGATAGGGGCCTTTCGTGCCGAAGATGACCGCCACGCGTGCTCGGTTGGACTGGGCGAGAGAGGGAACGATAACCGTGAAGGCAAAGGCCAAGGCGCAGGCGGCCGCGCGGAGGGCGCGGCACCGTTTACTCTGATATGCTGAACCCTTGTGTAGGTCTTTGCTCAATGAAGCACTTGCCTTCAGGATGCAGCGGCCTGCCGGAACCGCGCACGGCCGAACGCTGAATTCTGAGCTCGTGACGCTCACTTGTAAGTGTTATCGGCATGTGCATGGGTTGGAACCAGTTTTGCTGATATGTCGCGACTTCAATCAGTGCCTCTCGGACGGGTTCCGTAACCGGTATCGGGTGATCCCGTCGGCGGATGTGGACATTTCTACCGCATAAGAAGGTTACCTCTGGATCATGCCGATCTAACCGACAACCAAGGCGGTACGCCGGGTTAAGAGTGCGGGGCTGCGCGTTCGCGGGGAATACCCGCGAGCCGCAAGGTCTCCGCGCGTGTCACAGGGAGCCGAGCAAATGTTCCTGATCAATCGTGGCGGACTCAAAAGCCGAGCAGTCGCGCTTTGCGTTTTGATGATCCTGGGAACCGTGGGTGCGCTCGGGACCGCCCTGATCCGGCAGAATTACCACGACTCGCTCGTCCGGATGGCCGATCATGCGATCATTCATGCCCAGACGATCAGCTACAGTGCCGAACCAGCCGTTCTCCTCAACGATAGTGACGCATTGAATCGCGTGGTCCAGGCGGTGGCGCGGGAAGAGGACGCTGACCGGGCCATGATCCTCGGTGCCGACGGTCAACAGTTAGCGCTCTTTCAGCGGGGATCGGACTTTATACCCGAGGTCGAGGTCGATCCTCGGAACGCCATGAAGGGTCCCTGCTCACGCAAGTCCATCCGCGTGCAACGCACCGCTAATCAACTGTTGGTCGTGGCTCCGATCTGGCGGGACACCAGCGATATTGCCCTCGATCTCATCGATGAGGAGGTGGAAGCAAGTGACGCACCGATCGGATTCGTTTGCCTGACCTACAGCCTGGAAAACATCCATAAGGAATTGGCCAACCGGATGCAATCCAGCACGCTCGTGGCCGTTTTGGTGGGGGGGATCGCCATCGGTGTGACGCTGATTGCCATCCGCCAGCTATTGCGGCCTTTGAAGAATCTCGTGCAGACGACCACGGCGATTGCCCAGGGGGATCGCACGAAGCGTGCCAGCGAGCGCGCTATCGGTGAAATCGGGGAGTTGGCGCGTTCGTTTAACCACATGGCCAAGTGGCTTGAGGAGAGTCATGCCTCTATTGAGAGGAAGGTCGCACAGCGCACCGCTGAACTCGAAACGAAGCGACAGGAGCTGGAAGACGAAATCGTCGAGCGTAAGCGGGCGCAGGCCGGTTTGCAGGAGAAGGAGAGAAGGTTCCGGGACATCGTGGAGAACGCCAAGGAGTGGGTTTGGGAAATCGACACTAGCGGGAAATATACTTACGTGAGTCCGATTGTCGAGGAGATTCTAGGGTATACACGCGAGGAAGTGCTTAACAAACATTTCTTCGACCTATTCCATCCTGATGACCGGGAAGAACTGAAGCAAGCGGCGTTCGCGGCGTTTGCCAAGAAAGAATCGATCCGCGAATTCGTAAATCGAAACCTGCACAAGAACGGAGCAACGGTCTGGCTCTTGACCGGCGGTGTTCCCATACTCGACGAGAAAGGGAACTTCCTCGGCTACAGGGGCGCGGACGTGGACATCACCGAGCGCAAGCGCGCCGAGCAGCGCCTACGGGAACACGCCGCCCTGCTGGAATCCAAAAACCTGGAACTGGAAGCTCAACAGGGACAACTGCAAGCCCAGCAGCGGGAGCTGGTGGAGACCAATCGTGCCTTGGAACAAGCGATGGTCGTCGCCGAAGCGGCAAGTAAAGCCAAAAGCGAGTTCCTGGCCAACATGAGCCACGAAATACGCACGCCGATGAACGGCATCATCGGGATGACCGAGCTTGCCCTGAACACCGACTTGACGGACACGCAGCACGAATACCTCACCACCGTTATGAAGTGCTCCGAGTCGTTGTTGATCCTGCTCAACGACATCCTCGACTTTTCCAAGATCGAAGCCCGCAAGCTGGTGCTGGAAACGGTGCCGTTCGACTTGGTCACAACCGTGGAAAGCGTTGTGGACCTGCTGGGACAAAGCGCCGTGGAAAAGGGCGTCGAGCTGATATGCCACGTGCACCCGAACGCTCCGGCTAGCGTGCGCGGCGATCCGGTCCGTCTGCGTCAGGTGCTGGTGAATCTCACGGGCAACGCCATCAAGTTCACCGAACAGGGCGAAGTGGTCGTCTCCGTCGAAGAGGAAAAACGAGAGGATGGACAGTCCACGTTGCTCTTCGGCGTACGCGATACTGGCATCGGTATTCCAAAAGAGCGCCAGAAAGCGATTTTCGACAGCTTTACCCAGGCGGACGGTGCCACCACGCGCAAGTACGGCGGGACCGGCTTGGGCCTGTCGATATCAAAACAGATCATCGACTTGATGAACGGCAGTATCTGGGTGGAAAGCGAAGAGGGGCAAGGCAGCGTTTTCCACTTCCGCGTGACTGTCCCGGTGAGTGAGGCCGCAAGCGCACTTGCGGACGATGCTGATCCAGACGCGTCTGATCCGAGTCTGACCCTGAGAGATAAGCGCGTCCTCATCGTCGACGACAATGCGACAAACCGCCGTGTTCTTGAAGATATGCTCGGGCGCTGGGAGTGCTTAACCGAATCGGCTTGCGACGGTGCCGCGGCGCTCGAGCTGTTGGGGAATGCCGTCGCGCAGAGTCAACTGTTCGATCTTGTGGTACTGGATGTTCATATGCCCGAGATGGACGGATTCCAGGTCGAACGCGAGATTCGTGGCGGTTCCCAATACGGCAAGCCGGAGATTGTATTTCTCAGTTCAGGGAGCAGTAAGAACGACGGCGCTGATCAAGAGGTGTCGTCCCGCAACACGTTTCTGACCAAGCCGATCAAGCAATCAGTGCTGCTTGACACTCTGTTGACGCTTTTCTCGCGCGACCGTGTATCCGCTCATCGCCGATCGTTGGAGCGCCGGGCGTCGGCCGTGGACCGTCGTCAGTATCGGGCACGCATCCTGCTCGTCGAGGACAACTTGGTTAACCGAGAAGTGGCCAGTGGCATTCTCAATAATGCCAACCACGATGTCACCATGGCGGAGCACGGCCGGATAGCCCTGGAGCTCCTCGAGCAGAAGTCGTTCGATCTGATCTTCATGGACATGCAGATGCCGGAGATGGACGGGTTTGAAGCGACGAGGCGCATCCGGGCCGACAGACGGTGGCGAAATCTACCCGTCATCGCGATGACGGCCCACGCCTTGGAGGGCGACCGCGAACGGTGTATCGCGGCCGGAATGGACGACTATATTGCCAAACCCGTGAAAGCCGAGGAGTTGCTGAGGATGGTGGACACATGGATGTCGGCCGCGGCGACGCCCGACAAGTCAGTGGGGTCGCTCGGGGCCCCGCCGGAATCGAGCAGTGACTCCGTTTCGGTCCCCGAGCGTCCGTTGGACCTCCAGAAAGCGCTGGAGTCTCTGGGCGACGACCGTGAGTTGTTTGACGAGGCTCTGGCAACATTCCTGGAGAATATCCCCCAAGCCCTGGACGCGATCCAATCCGCGATATCCGAGGCGGACTCCGCGCGATTGCAGATGGCCGCGCACAGTCTCAAGGGCGCGGCCTCGAACATCTATGCCGAGCCGACGCGCTCCGTCGCGCAACAGCTCGAACAACTGGGCCAAGAGGGCCAATTTCAGGCCGCGGTCACAATGCTTGAAGAACTCCAGGCAAGCCTCGACCGGCTCCGGGAATTCGTGCCGACTTTGAAGGGAGCTGGATAACACGATGGCTGGGTCGCCTCGGATCCTCGTCGCCGACGACAACCCCACCAACCGTCTGATACTCGTCAGATCGTTGGAGAAGGCGGGGTATGAGGTGCGCACGGCGGACGACGGCTTTAAGGCGGTGGAGATCGCGACCGAATACCTCCCGGATCTCATCCTGCTCGACATGATGATGCCGAGACAAAACGGCCTGGAAGCTTGCATCGTTCTCAAAGCACAGGCGGAAACGGCGGCGATCCCGGTCATCTTCGTCACCGCCGTATCCGATGTCGACCAGGTTCTCAATGCGTTCACGGCCGGCGGATGTGACTATATCACGAAGCCGTTCAAGCCGGAGGAGGTCCTGGCACGCATCTCCGTCCACGTTCGTTTGCGTCAGGCGGAAGAAGAGCTGCTTCGGAAAAACAAGCAGTTGGAGGAACTTGCCGGCGAATTGGCCGCTTTGAGCCGCATCGACTCGCTCACGAAATTGCTCAATCGGCGGACGTGGGACGAGGCCATGGTTCAGGAGCATGAACGGTTTCAGCGCACGAGCAATTCCTACAGCATCATCATGATCGACGTGGACGGTTTCAAAGCCTACAACGATTCACGCGGACATCAGGCGGGCGATGAGTGCCTGCGCCGCATGGCCGAAGCCATTGCGTCCACTTGCAGACAAGTTGACAGCGTGGGTCGATATGGCGGCGAGGAGTTCGTCATCCTGGCGCCCGATACGGGAGCGGAAGCGGCCGTCAAACTGGCCGAGCGTATCCGCAAGGCGATCTGGAGGCTCGCCCTGCCGCATCCCGCCAGCATCACCGCCACGCGAGTCACGGCCAGCCTGGGTGTTGCCATGAGTGCCCCCGGTTCGTGGGAGGATGTTCTCAAGCGCGCCGACGACGCGCTTTATGTGGCCAAAAAAGCCGGTAGAAACATGGTTTACATGGATCATGGCGCGCGATCGAAAGTCGCTTCGCTTGTCTCCGAAAGTCGGCCCGAGGAGCCCGGCATATCTCCGGATCCATGCGAGGGCCGGATAGGCGTGCTCATTGTCGACGATGAACCGACCAATAGAGCGGTTTGTCGAGGTTGCCTGGAGCGCGCGGGTTATCAGGTCCGTGAAGCCGTTGACGGCGACACTGCCATCGCGAGCATCAATGAAGATCCCCCGGACGTCATCATCATGGACGTGATGATGCCGTCGATGGACGGCCTGGAGTGTACCAAGAAAATTCGTGCCAATCCCGATACCCGCGACATTCCCATCATTATGGTCAGTGCCCTCGCTAACAACGACGAGATTCTGGCCGGTCTCGAGGTCGGCGCCGACGAGTACTTGACCAAACCGATCCGGACGACCGAACTGACCCTCCGGGTCCGGTCCATGGCCCGGCTGTACCGTGAGCACTCGGATCTGCTTCAAAGCTACGAGACGCGCGGCGAACACATGCGCATACTCACGCGCCTGGTTGAGTTCTGCCGCGCGATCGGCACCAGCCAACGCTTAAACGAGGTCTTGGAATGCACCGTGGCGGCCGTGGCCGACGTGGCCCATAGCCGGCGCATCTCGATCATGCTTCCCGACGACAAAGCGCGACTCCTCAGCATCGCCAAGTCACGGGGCATCGACGATGAGCTCGCCAGTGTCGTCAAGGTGCCGGTGGGGGAGCCCATCGCGGGGCAGGTTTTCGCGACGGGGCGCCCCATTGTCATCAATTCCGAGGCGCAGGTGGGGGCCCACCCCGGCGCCTACGATACCCACTTCTTTGCGAGTGTTCCGCTGTTTTCAGCGCCGATGGGGGCGGCGGGCCAGGTGGTCGGCGTCCTGAACGTGACCGAACGAGACGGGCAACAGCCCTTCGAGCCGCATGAGCTCGAGTACATCGAGCTGATTAACAAGATTGCCGGAACCTCGATCCACGACATCTTCACGCGCGAGGCCAGGGATCAAGCCTCCAATTCGATCATGGTGGCACTTGCGAAGCTGGCCGAGCACCGGGACAACGACACGGGGCTGCACCTGGATCGCGTGACGCGCTACTGCTGTATCCTTGCCGAGACGCTTCGCGAGACACAGGAATACAGTACGCGGATCGACGAGGCCTTTCTGTATGACCTGGCCCGGGCCGTACCGCTCCACGATATCGGTAAGGTCGCTATCCCCGACAAAATCCTGCTGTATCCCGGTAAGCTGGCCGATGATGAGATGGCGATCATGCGCACACACGCCGCGATCGGCGGCAATACGATCCAATCACTGATCGAGAGCGCGCCGGGCGTGAGTTTTCTAGAAATGGCGGCAGACATCGCACGCTATCACCACGAATGGTATGACGGCTCGGGGTATCCGGCGGGGCTTCGCGGCGACGCAATTCCTCTGCCGGCGCGGATCACGGCAATCGCAGATGTCTACGACGCGCTAACCACGAAACGCGTCTACAAAGAGGCGGTCAGCCACGATCAGGCGGTCGCGACCATCGTGGAAGCCTCGGGCACACAGTTCGAACCCGCCATCGTCGAAGCGTTTATCCAACACGAGCGCGAGTTTGCCGAGTTGGCCGCGCTGATGGCCGACGACTCGCCGCGTCAATCCGCTCTTGCCACTGAGACACAAGCAAGCCTGCCTTGACAGTCCGCCGCAAAAGTCGGCGGCGCCCATAGACTGTAGCGGCCGACTGTTGAGCCGTTGTGCGGACCGGGCACTGACGGTGCTCAAAGCAGCACTCGTATGTCGGCGGCTTTGGCGCCGTCCTGGAAGGCGAAAAGCGGGTTGATATCCAGTTCGCGGATTTCGGGGTTGTCGACGAGCATTTGCGAGACGCGCTGGATGATCTCCGCCAGCGCCGCCACGTTCACACCCGCCTGGCCGCGCACGCCGGCCAGCAATGGGTAAGCCCGTAATGATTCGATCATCTCCCGAGCCTCGTGCGCGGTCACCGGTGTTATCTTGAAGTTCACGTCTTTAAGCACTTCGATATAAATACCGCCCAGGCCGAACATGACGGCGTGCCCGAGCCCCTCGACCGCCTTGGCGCCGACGATGACCTCTTGTTGGATGACGGGCGAGACGCCCGTCCCACCCGGCAATTGTTGCTGCACCAGAAACCTCGGCGACGCGCCGGCGAAGCGGGCGGCCATCTGTTCCGCCTGAGTGCGCAGCGCCTCGCGATCGTGTATATCGAGAACCACGCCGCCGCTGTCGGTCTTGTGGACGACGGACTCCGCGTCCACCTTGAGCACGACCGGATAGCCGATTTCGTCCGCGGCCGCGAGGCATTCGTCGACATTTCCGGCGGTTCTGTATCCGGCGACGGGTATCCCATAGCAAGTCAACAGATCGTATCCCTCGTCGGCAGACAAGCACGCTTTCTTGGCTTGACCGGCCGCCTTGATGATCGAGCGGGCTCGCGGGGCGTCCGTGTCGGAGAACGAAACAGGGGGCTCGATTGGCCGCTTCAACAGGGCGGCGTAGCGTCCCATCGACGCGAGTACTTTGGCGCCCGTCTCGGGCATGTCATAGGTCGGCACGCCGCCGTTGCGGATGAGGTCGAGCGTCTCCGCCCAACCTTTCTTCTCGGTCATCACGGTGGCGACGATCGGTTTGCGCGACCCGCGGTTGGCCTCGGCGATCTCGCGGGCGACTCCCAGCGTGTCCACGAAGAAAGGCGTGACAAAGTTCAAGAAAACCGCGTCGATCCCGTCATCAGCGAGTAGGGCGTTGATGGCCGCGGCGAAGTGCTCGGGGCCGGCCGTTGCCAGCACGTCCACGGGGTTGTTGATCGACGCCTCCGGGTAGAGCTTCTCTCGTAATAGAGACTCGGTTTGCTTAGACAGCGGCGGCATGACCATCCCGTTTTCGATCAGCTCGTCGGTGGCGATGATCGCCGGCCCGCCCGTGTTGGCGATCATGCCAACTCGATTGCCCACCGGGATCGGCTGGGAGGCAAAGCCAATGGCCGACTGGCAGAGCTCCTCGATGTTGCGAAAAGGCACGATGCCCGCCTTCTCGAAGATGAGCTCGATCGCCGTGTCCTGCTTCATCATTCCCCCGGTGTGCGACGAGACGGCCTTGGCGCCTTCAGCGGTTCGGCCGACCTTCATGGCCAGGATGGGTTTTCGTCGGGCAACCTGCGTCGCGACTTCTAAAAACGCGCGCGAGTCCGGCAGACTCTCGATGTGTACGACGATGACCTTGGTCTGCTCGTCGGCGCCGTAGTGCTGAATGATCTCGGGGATCGACACGTCGCAGGCGTTGCCGTTGCTGGCGTAATGCCGCGCGCCGACACCGAGCTCTGTGATCCGCTGGTGGATGACCTCGCCGACGCCGCCGCTCTGGGCGACGATCGAGATATGCCCGGGGGTCGGCCGGGTGAACGTGAAGTTGCAGTACGCCCGCACGGCCGGATCGGTGTTGATGACGCCCTGGCAATTGGGGCCGAAGACGCGTATGCCCGTTTTTCGTGCGATTGCGACGAGTTGGTCCTCGAGCGCGGCCCCTTCTTCGCCGATCTCGCGGAAGCCGGCCGTATTGACGATCACCGCCTTAACGCCCTTTTTAGCGCAGTCCTCGATACAGGCCGGCACGTATTTGTTTCTGATGACAATATGCGCGACATCCACCGGATCGGGAGTGTCGAGAATCGACGCGTAAGCCTTGAGGCCGCGAATCTCCCCGCCCTTCGGGTTGACCGGATAGATCGGCCCGGCGTAGCCGAAATCCAGCAAGTTCTCGATGATGCGGTATCCGATGGTCAACTCCCGGTTGGAAGCCCCCACAACCGCCACCGCCCGCGGCGAGAACAGCGCGTCGAGTCCCATTTCCGACCTCCTGTGTAGGGTCCGCGATGTGGACCGCCTCCCGAATATCGCTTCATGATACCCGGAAAAAGCAGGTCCGCTATACGGACCGCCTCGCTTGAAAACATGGACAGGCGGGTTGTAGCGGGGGGGGG
>JAUWNI010000203.1 GCA_030612705.1 Phycisphaerae bacterium
CTCGGCGGGGAACCAAAAATCGACCGCGCCCAAGGCCTCGCACGAACCGTACAATGGTTCGAACAATACGCCTAGTGCTTTGTCACGCCTCAAGTTGCAAGTAGCGTCGGCCCCCCGTGGCCAACGTAGATAGCTGAACATCTCCCGATGCCCTACGACGGCCCCCGGGGGCCGCCGCTACCCCCCCGGCACCCACGTATCACCCGCCCCCACCGCCCCGCGGCCCACAGAAGATGGGCCGTTCTGGGCCCGACGCTACTTGCAACTTGAGGCGTGACAAAGCACTAGGCGTATTGTTCGAACCATTGTACGGTTCGTGCGAGGCCTTGGGCGCGGTCGATTTTTGGTTCCCAGCCGAGGTGTTGTCGTGCCCGGGTGATGTCCGGGCGGCGCAGCTCGGGGTCGTCCTTCGGTCGCTCGACGTGGGCGATTTCGCTCTTGCCGCCGGTCAGGCGGACGATTTCCCGGGCGAATTCGAGGATCGAGATTTCGGCCGGATTGCCGAGGTTGACCGGCTCGGTGACATCGCTGTTTGCCAGGCGGATGATCCCGTCGACCATGTCGGTTACGTAGCAAAAGCTGCGGGTCTGGCTGCCGTCGCCGTGTACGGTCAGCGGTTTGCCGGCGAAACCCTGCGTGATGAAGTTCGGCAGGACGCGGCCGTCATCGGCGCGCATGCGCGGGCCGTACGTGTTGAAAATCCGCGCCACGCGGGCCTCGACCTGGTGATAGTTCGCGTAGTTGGTGATCAGCGCCTCGGCGAAGCGTTTGCCCTCGTCGTAGCAACTGCGCGGGCCGATCGGGTTGACGTGGCCCCAGTAGGATTCGCGTTGGGGATGCTCCCGCGGGTTGCCGTAGACTTCGCTGGTGGAGGTGTGCAGGAGGCGTGTGCCGGTTCGTCGGCAAAGGTCGAGCATGTTCCAGACGCCGCGCGAGCAGACCGCGAGGATGTTTAGCCGTCGCGGGCCGAAGTCGATCGGCGAGGCGGGACAGGCAAGGTTGTAGGCAATCTCGAACGGTTCCTCGATGCTGAGCGGTTCGGCGATATCGTGCTCGACAAACCGGAATCTCGGTCGGGCTTTCAGATCGTTCACGTTGGTCAACTGTCCGGTCGAGAGGTCATCGACGCCGACGACTTCGTGTCCGTCGTCAAGGAGGCGTTCGCACAAGTGGTATCCGATGAATCCGGCACAGCCCGTTACAAGCAGTTGCACGGCGAGACTCCTGGAGACATACGTTACGCGAATCCAAAATAGATTCGACTCGGTCGGTGGGGGCGGTCCCCACGGCGCGTGACTCGGATTATAGTGGTCAATATGCGGTAATCGGCAAGTAGGACGGATTTTCCAGGTGAGCGAATTCTTAGTATTCTATTAACGCTAAACTGGTGGGGGGCTCGGGTGGCTCGCCCGAGATCCACGCGGGCGGGACGCCCGTCCCACCCTTTGATTTATGACTGACAGTGCACGTAGGAGTGACATGTATGCGACTCAGCGTGATCGGCAGCGGATATGTGGGCCTCGTGACCGGCGCGTGCCTGGCGGACAGTGGCAATCATGTCGTCGCCGTTGACAACGACGCGGATAAGGTCAAGCGCCTTTCCAGCGGGGACCCGATTATTTTCGAGCCCGAGCTGGAAGAACTGTTGAAAACCAACCTGGCGGCCGGGCGTCTGCGGTTTACCACGGACACGGCCGAGGCCACGGCCCGCTCGCAGGTCGTCTTCCTGGCGGTCGGCACGCCGCCGCGCGAGGACGGCTCGGCGGACCTGTCAAACATCGAGTCGGCGGCGGTCGCGGTCGGCAAGGCACTCTCCGGCTATACGGTGGTGGTGGTCAAGAGCACGGTGCCGGTGAGCACGTGCGACCATTTGGAGAAGCTCATCGCCGAGCACGCCCGGCATCAGTTTCACGTTGTCAGTAATCCCGAGTTTCTCAAGGAGGGCAGTGCAGTCGATGACTTTCTGCGGCCGGACCGCGTGATCATCGGGGTCAACGACGCCGAGGCGGGCGAGATTGTCGCTTCGCTGTACACGCCGTTCGTGCGCAACAACAAGCCAATCATGATTATGAGTCGGCGGGCGTCGGAGATGTCGAAGTATGCCTCCAACGCCTATCTTGCGACGCGCATCAGCTTCATCAACGAGATAGCGGAGATTTGTGAGCGGATGAACATCGACGTGGACGAAGTCCGCCGCGGGATGGGCGCCGACGCCCGGGTCGGGCATCACTTTCTTTACCCCGGCGTGGGTTACGGGGGCAGTTGTTTCCCGAAGGACGTGCAGGCCTTGGCGAGCTTCGGTTGCGACGCCGGCGCCGATTGCGAAATCCTCGAAGCCGTGCATCGTCGCAATGATGCACAGCGCACACAGATGGCGCGTAAGATTATCGAGCGCCTCGGCCCGGATTTGCACGGCAGGAAGTTGGCCGTGTGGGGTTTGGCGTTTAAGCCGAAGACCGACGATATTCGGGAAGCGCCCGCGATCACGATTATCCAGGAACTGCTCGAGGCCGGCGCGGAAGTCGCGGTACACGATCCACGGGCGATCGAGAACACCCGGGCGATCTTCGGCGATCGGATCAGCTACCACAACGACGCATACGAGGCCCTGCGTGATGCCGACGCGCTGGTGACCGTGACCGAATGGATGGAATATCGCAGCCCGGACTTTGAACAGATCAAGCAGAACCTCAAGCAGCCGCTGATCTTCGACGGTCGGAATATCTACGATACGAAGACAATGACGCGATACAATTTTGAGTACTACTGCGTCGGACGGCCCGCGCTGCGGCCGGGAACTTCCAACGACGATCCCGCGTAGTACTTTGTCTAGGTTGATTTGATGGGTAGTGTTTCATTCGAGGCCGTGATGATACTTGAAGAGGACGATAATACTCGAAGAGCCGCGGACTTCAGTCCGCGCGGCGCCGCGGGGAGTGGAATTTACTCTTTTCGAAGGACCGGGCGGACTAAAGTCCACGGCTCCTCGGGTTGAACCCATCAAAGTAACACTGACGGAGCACTGGGCGGACACGCCGCCGAGGATAAAACCATGACGTCGCGCGCCGTATCGCTACGAAAACTGCTCGGCGAGGCGACCGCGCCCGCCGCCGATGAACTCGTCCGCGACGAGGGCGACCGGACGGTCCGCTGTCTGGCTTGCGGGCACCGTTGTCGGATCAGGCCGGATCGCCACGGGGTTTGCCACGTGCGTTTCAATCGCTATGGCGAGCTGCGCGTACCGCACGGCTACGTCTCTTCGCTGGCGGTCGACCCAATCGAGAAGAAACCCTTTTACCACGCCTACCCCGGCGCCGACGCGCTCTCGTTCGGGATGCTCGGCTGTAGTTTTCATTGTCCGTTTTGCCAGAACTGGGTTACCAGCCAGACCCTGCGCGACGAGCGGGCGATTGCCGAGCCGCAATTTGTTACGCCCGAGCACGTCGTCGAGCTCGCCCTCGAGCACGGCTGCCCGGTGATTACCAGCACCTATAACGAACCACTGATCACGACCGAATGGGCGATCGAGATCTTCAAGCTTGGCAAGCAGTCCGGGCTGGTCGGCTCGTACGTCTCCAACGGCAACGCCACGCCGGAAGTGCTCGAATACATCCGACCCTACGTCCGGCTTTGCAATGTTGACCTCAAAGCGTTTCGCGACAAGACCTACCGCAAGCTCGGCGGCGTGCTGGAGAATACGCTCAACACCATCCGACTGCTCAAGAAGCTCGACTTCTGGGTCGAAGTCATCACGCTGGTCGTGCCCGGGATGAACGATTCCGACGAGGAACTGACCGAGATCGCGGACTTTCTGGTCGAGGTCTCGCCGGAGATACCCTGGCACGTGACGGCGTTTCACCCGACCTACCACATGACGGAGCCGCCGCGCACTCCGGTCGACACCCTGCTGCGGGCGTACGAGATCGGCAAGCGGGCCGGGTTACAGTTCATCTACGCGGGGAATCTTCCCGGGATGGTCGACGAATGTGAGAACACCCATTGTCCGCGGTGCAATGAAGAGCTGATTGTTCGGCAAGGCTTTTACGTCCGCCGCAATACGATGAAGGGTTCGTGTTGCCCGTCGTGCGGCACGACGATACCGGGTGTGTGGGATTAATATCGTTTTCAGTTGACGAGTTTCGCGTCCAACGTAGCGGCTGACGCCTCTGTCGGCCGTCGGCGCGCGGAGGCCGATAGCTCGCCCACGGCCGGCCCCGGGGTCGGCCGCTACATCGGTTGTGCGACGACACGTTTGGACGCGCGGACCCCGTGGGCTCGAAGAGCCGCGG